>DUZF01000183.1 GCA_013349665.1 Rhodospirillaceae bacterium
CGACCTGACGGGCCAGCAGGATGTGCTCGCGGGTCTGCGGCATCGGGCCGTCGGCCGCCGACACCACCAGGATGGCGCCGTCCATCTGCGCCGCGCCGGTGATCATGTTCTTCACATAATCGGCGTGGCCGGGACAGTCGACATGGGCGTAATGGCGGTTGGTGGTCTCGTATTCCACATGCGCGGTGGAAATCGTGATGCCGCGGGCCTTCTCTTCCGGCGCCTTGTCGATCTGGTCATAGGCCGTGTAGGTCGCCCCGCCGGTCTCCGCCAGAACCTTGGTGATCGCCGCCGTCAGCGAGGTCTTGCCATGGTCGACGTGACCGATCGTGCCTACGTTGCAATGCGGCTTGTTCCGCTCAAACTTTGCCTTCGCCATGTCTTTCTTCTCCGTCTCGCAATCGATCGAAATCAGCCGGCCAGCTTGGCGCGGATTTCATCGGACACATTTGCCGGCACTTCGGAATAGTGATCGAAGTACATGCTGTACTGGGCGCGCCCCTGGCTCATCGAACGCAGGGTGTTGACATACCCGAACATGTTGGCCAGCGGCACCATCGCCGTGATCACCCGGGCATTGCCGCGGCTGTCCATGCCGTTGACCTGGCCGCGGCGGCTGTTCAGGTCACCGATAACGTCGCCCATATAGTCGTCGGGCGTCACCACCTCGACCCGCATCATCGGCTCGAGCAATTTCGGACCGGCCTTGGCGATACCTTCGCGGAAGGCGGCGCGGGCGGCGATTTCAAAGGCCAGCACGCTGGAGTCGACGTCGTGATAGGCGCCGTCGAACAGGGTCGCCTTGAAGTCCACCATCGGGAAGCCGGCGAGGACGCCGTTTTCCAGGGCGCTCTTCAGGCCCTTTTCGACGCCCGGCACATATTCCTTCGGCACCGAGCCGCCGATCACCCCGTTCTCGAAGACAAACCCGCCACCCGTCTCGTTGGGGGCGAAGCGGATCTTGACGCGGGCATACTGGCCCGAACCGCCGGTCTGCTTCTTGTGGGTGTAATCGACTTCGTAGGTCTTGGTGATGGTCTCGCGATAGGCCACCTGGGGAGCGCCGACATTGGCCTCGACCTTGAACTCGCGCTTCATGCGGTCGACGATGATTTCGAGATGCAGCTCGCCCATCCCCTTGATCACCGTCTGTCCCGATTCGGCATCGGTGGAGACGCGGAAGGACGGATCCTCGGCGGCCAGCCGGGCCAGCGCCATACCCATCTTTTCCTGGTCGGCCTTGGTCTTCGGCTCGACCGCGACCTCGATCACCGGTTCCGGGAACTCCATCCGCTCGAGGATCACCGGATCATCCGGCGAGCACAGCGTATCGCCGGTGGTGGTGTCCTTCAGGCCGGCCAGGGCGACGATATCGCCGGCGCGGGCTTCCTTGATCTCTTCGCGGGAATTGGCATGCATCAGCAGCATGCGGCCGACCCGTTCGCGCTTGTCCTTGACCGTGTTCATCACATAGCTGCCGGACTCGACGATGCCGGCATAGACGCGCACGAAGGTCAGCGACCCGACGAAGGGGTCGTTCATGATCTTGAAGGCCAGCGCGGCGAACGGCGAGTCGTCGGTGGCGTTCTTTTCGATTTCGACATCGCTGCCGGCCTTGATGCCCTTGATCGCCGGAATGTCCACCGGCGCCGGCAGGAAGTCGACCACCGCGTCGAGCAACGGCTGGACGCCCTTGTTCTTGAAGGCCGAGCCGCACAGCACCGGCACGAAGGTCATGGCGATGGTGCCCTTGCGGATGCAGCTTTTCAGCGTCGCCTCGTCGGGCTCGTTGCCCTCGAGATAGGCTTCCATGGCATGGTCGTCCATCTCGACCGCCATTTCGATCAGCGCCTGGCGATACTCGGCGGCCTTGGCCACCAGATCGGCCGGGATCGGACGGTCCTCGAACTCGGCGCCGAGGGACTCGTCTTTCCAGATCACCGCCACATTGCGCACCAGATCGACCAGCCCGGCATATTCGGATTCGACGCCGATGGGCAGATGCAGGACCATCGGCCGCGCCCCGAGGCGGTCCTTGATCATGTCGACGCAGCGATAGAAATCGGCGCCGATGCGGTCCATCTTGTTGACGAAACAGATGCGCGGCACGCCGTATTTGTCGGCCTGGCGCCAGACGGTCTCGGACTGCGGCTCGACGCCGGCCACCGAATCGAACACCGTCACCGCGCCGTCGAGCACGCGGAGCGAGCGCTCCACCTCGATGGTGAAGTCGACATGGCCCGGGGTGTCGATGATGTTGACCCGGTGATCCTTCCAGAACGCCGTGGTCGCCGCCGAGGTGATGGTGATGCCGCGTTCCTGCTCCTGCTCCATCCAGTCCATGGTGGCGGTGCCTTCATGCACTTCGCCGATCTTGTAGGACTTGCCGGTGTAGTAAAGGATGCGCTCGGTCGTCGTCGTCTTACCGGCATCGATGTGAGCCATGATGCCGATATTGCGGTAGCGCTCGAGAGGAGTCTGGCGTGCCATGGTACTGTGTGCCCGAAGCTTGAGTGGTTACCAGCGGTAATGCGAAAAGGCCTTGTTGGCCTCTGCCATGCGGTGCGTGTCCTCACGCTTCTTGACCGCCGAGCCGCGATTATTGGCGGCGTCCAGCAACTCGCCGGACAGCCGGTCGATCATGGTCGACTCGCCGCGCTTGCGGGCATGATCGATCAGCCAGCGGATGGCCAGCGCCTGACGGCGCTCGGCGCGAACTTCCACCGGCACCTGGTAGGTGGCGCCGCCGACGCGGCGCGAGCGCACTTCCAGTGCCGGCTTCACATTGTCGAGCGCACTGTGGAACACCGAGATCGGCTCCTGGCCGGTCTTGGCCCCTACCTTGTCCAGGGCACCGTAGACGATGGCCTCGGCCACCGACTTCTTGCCGTCCAGCATGAGGCAGTTCATGAATTTGGTGACGACGATATCCCCGTATTTGGGATCCGGCAGGACTTCGCGCTTGAGGGCGGCATGACGACGGGACATGGCGGACCTTCCTTACTTCGGACGCTTTGCGCCGTATTTCGAACGGCGCTGACGACGGTCTTTCACACCCTGGGTATCCAGCGTGCCGCGGATGATGTGGTAGCGCACGCCGGGAAGATCCTTGACGCGACCGCCGCGGATCATCACCACCGAGTGTTCCTGCAGATTGTGGCCTTCACCGGGAATGTAGCTGGTGACTTCGAAACCATTGGTCAGACGCACCCGCGCCACCTTGCGCAGCGCCGAGTTCGGCTTTTTCGGCGTCGTCGTGTAGACGCGGGTGCAAACACCCCGCTTCTGCGGACAGGCCTGCAAGGCCGGAACCTTGTTGCGCGCCCCTAGCGGTTCGCGCGGCTTGCGGATCAATTGGTTAATGGTCGGCATCCATCATTCCCTTTTGCCAAAAAAAGGCACAACGATAAAAAAACACCCAGCGGAGCCCAAGGCATCCGGGGCCTGTTCCGGGTTCTTCCGCGCCGACCCGATACGGCGTACAGCTTTTTTGGTTCGGTAGTCCGGGAAAGCAGCGTCTAGGCTGGTCACCTACCACCAGCTCCCCGAGAGCGCCGGATAATAGGGAGGGGCCAAACACCCGTCAAGCGAATCTATGCCGACCCCAAAATCAGCAATAAACATACCGGATGATGGTCATATGACTGTCATTCATTGCGCGTTTGAGACAATATTAGCAATAAAATTACGTAAATGGCGGTTTTTTCCGCGGAATTGCTGACCACTTGCTCATTCGGCATTCCGGTATGCGCCGGTTTGGGTTAATTATCGGCATATATCGAAAGAAAGGCCGCCGATGTCCTATCCCCTGTTGCTGTCTCCGCTCCGCCTTGGACCCCTCACCCTTCCCAATAGAGTGGTCATGGGGGCGATGCATACCGGCCTCGAGGGGATGGGGCCCGAGGGCCAGAAGCGCCTCGCCGCCTTCTTCGCCGAACGGGCGGCCGGCGGCACCGGGCTGCTGATCACCGGCGGCTATTCGCCCAACGCCGCCGGCGGCATGAGCGCCCATGACAACACCCTCGACAGCGAACAGCAGATATCTCTGCATCTGCCGGTCACCGAGGCCGTCCATCGCGCCGGCGGCCGCATTCTTCTGCAGATCCTGCATGCCGGCCGCTATGGCCGCCATGCCGCCATCGTCGCCCCCTCGGCCCTGAGGGCGCCGATCAGCCGCCAGGAGCCGGCCGCACTGACCGCCGACGGCATCGAGACGACCACCGGCGATTTCGTCCGCTCGGCCCTGCTGGCCCGCCAGGCCGGCTATGACGGCGTCGAGATCATGGGCGGCGGCGGCTATCTGCTGGCGGAATTCCTCTCGCCGGCCACCAATCATCGCACCGACCAGTGGGGCGGCCCGATCGAAAACCGCGCGCGCCTGCCGCTGGATATCGTGCGCCGCATGCGCGCCGCCGTCGGTCCCGGCTTCGCCCTGGTCTTCCGCCTGTCGCTGCTCGACCTGGTGGCCGACGGGCTGGCCGACACCGATCGCCTGTGGTTCGCCCGCGCCCTCGAGGAGGCGGGGATCGACGCCATCAATACCCATTCCGGCTGGCATGAGGCGCAGATCCCCACCATCGCCGCCTGCGTGCCGCCCATGCCCTTCGCCGAATTCGCCGGCCGCCTGCGCCGGCAGGTGAGGATTCCGGTG
>DUZF01000300.1 GCA_013349665.1 Rhodospirillaceae bacterium
GCTAATCAAGATGAGCGAAGCAACCGCCGAAAAGATTTCCCGCGATGACATCCTCCGTATGGCCGTGGATGTCGTGGCCGCTTATGTCAGCAAGAACGTATTGCCGGCCGGCCAGATTCCAGATGTCATCCAGACCGTCTACAGTTCTCTGTCGCATATCGATGTGCCGCAGGCCGAGGTTAAAGCCGAGGCTCCGCGCCCGGCGGTTCCGGTAAAAAAGTCGGTAACTCCCGACTACATCATCTGCCTCGAAGACGGCAAAAAGTTGAAAATGCTGAAAAGGCATCTGCGTACTACGTATGACATGACGCCTGAAGACTATCGGGGCAAATGGGGTCTTCCCGCCGACTATCCGATGGTGGCTCCCAACTACGCCGCTCAACGCTCCGATTTTGCCAAGAAGATCGGTCTGGGTCGCAAGGTGAACGAGGCCACCTCGGCTGAGCGCCGGGCCAGGCGCCCACGCCAGAAATAACCATCAGATGCCGGCCCGCGGCCCCGCGGGCCGGCCTGCCTCAGGGCTGGCGCTTCAACACGTAGCGCAGCTTTCGCAGCGCCGCCATTTTCAGCGCATACTGGCTCGCATTTGCCGGTCCGACGATCGATACCTCGATGTTGGTCGACACATGGATCGCCGAAGCCTTGACGACATTGCCGACGCGGCGCAATTCGAACAGAACTTCTTCCCCCGCGTCGTTCATCGGAAGTCCAATTCTTCTCTCCCCAGCGGCAAAGACAAGGCGTCGACGGCGGAGGTTTCCACCTCGGCCAGGGTCGCCGGACGCCATCGCGGGGCTCGGTCGCGGTCGATCAGCAGCGCCCTCACCCCTTCCCTGAAATCATCGGCCGCCATCATCCGCAGCGACAGGCGATATTCATAGGTCAAGGCCAGTTCCAGATCGAGGCCGGCGCCACGCTGCAACTGCTGGAAGGTCGCCACCAGACTGGTCGGCGCCGCCGCCGCCAAAGCCTGGCGGGTTGCCTCCGCCCAAGGGCCGACCTCGTCCGCCAGGGCGTCGAGCACCGCCTGCAGGCTGGCGCCGCCGAACACCCGGCGGATGGTTTGCCGCTCCAGCTTCGGCGCCCCGGCCGGGCCGCCATATCGCGCCAGCAGTTCCTCCAACGACGCCGGATCCCGGGCGAGGTCGGCCAGCAGGGCCGGCAGCCGTTCGGCGGGAACGAAATGGGTGGCCAGACCGGCATCCAGGCAGTCGGCGGCACCGATGGTCGTGCCGGTCAGCCCCAGGTAGCGACCGACGAAGTCCGGCAGACGCGGCAAAAACCAGCTGCCGCCGGCGTCGGGATGTGAACCGATGGTGACTTCCGGCATGGCGAACAGAGTGCGCCCGGTGGCCACCCGGTGCGACCCTAGGATGGAAATGCCGGCGCCGCCGCCCATGACAATCCCGTCGAGAAACGAAATCACCGGCTTCGGATAGTGATGAATGGCGCTGTCGAGGCGATATTCGTCGGCATAGACGGCCCGGATGAACGGCCAGTCACCAGCCGCCAGGGCCTCGGCGATCACCTTGATATCGCCGCCGGCGGCGAAGGCCCGCCCGGTTCCGGCCATCACCACGGCCACGACATCGGTGTCCGTTCGCCATTGCTCGAGGGCGGCGCGAATGCCCCGGATCATCCCGTGATCCAGGGCATTCAGAGCCGCCGGGCGGTCAAGGGTGATATGTCCGAGCCGACCCAGGCGCCGGACCCGCAGATGGGGCGAAATCGGCATACAACAACTCTTGCTGTGTTATTTACAGTAAAACAACAAAAAATTAGATTTCAAGTTTCTTGACAAGGTTCCTGCTGCGTTGTTTCCTCTGGCCGCAAATTTCCGCCAGCGGAGGGTAAGTCATGGCTGTCGACAGTAAACACCCGGAAACCGTGGTTCTGCATGCCGGGTGGCGATCCGATCCGGCGACGACATCGGTGGCGGTACCGATTTTCCAGACCACATCCTACCAATTCAACAGTACCTCCCATGCGGCCAATCTTTTCGCGCTGTCCGAACTTGGCAATATATATACCCGCCTGATGAACCCGACCAGCGACGTGCTCGAACAACGGATCGCCGCGCTGGAAGGCGGCGTCGCCGCCCTGGCCGTGTCCTCCGGGCAGGCCGCCAGCACCTTCGCCATCCTCAACATCGCCCAGGCGGGTGACAATTTCGTCAGTTCCACCGACCTTTACGGCGGCACCTGGAACCTGTTTGCCAATACCTTCAGGCAGATGGGCATCGAGGCCCGCTTCGTCGATCCGGCCGATCCCGAGAACTTCCGCCGCGCCACCGACTCCCGCACCCGCGCCTGGTATGCCGAGACCCTGCCCAATCCCAAGCTGCAGGTGTTTCCGGTGGCCGAGGTGGCGAAACTCGCCCATGAGATCGGCGTGCCGTTGATCGTTGACAACACCGCCGCTCCGATCATCGCCCGGCCGATCGACCATGGGGCCGATATCGTGGTCTATTCCACCACCAAATATATCGGCGGCCATGGGACCTCCATCGGCGGCATGATCGTCGACTCCGGTCGTTTCGACTGGGAAAAGCATGCCGAACGCTTCCCCTTGCTGAACCAGCCCGACCCCAGCTATCACGGCGCCGTCTGGACCCAGGCGGTGAAGCCGTTGGGCCCCATCGCCTATATCATCCGTGCCCGCGTCATCCTCGCCCGCGACATCGGCGCCTGCCCTTCGCCCTACAATTCCTTCCAGACCATCCAGGGATTGGAAACCCTGCCGCTGCGGATGCGCGAACATTGCCGCAATGCCCAGGCGGTGGCCGATTATCTGGCCAAACACCCGAAGGTCACCCGGGTCATTCATCCGTCGCAGCAAACCGGCGAGGCCCGCCGACGCGCCGATGCTCTGCTCAAAGGCGGCTATGGCGGCCTGGTGGGGTTCGAGTTGCAGGGCGGCGCCGAGGCCGGGCGCCGGTTCATCGACGCGCTGAAAATGTTCTATCACGTCGCCAATATCGGTGACGCCCGCAGTCTGGCCATTCACCCGGCAAGCACCACCCATTCCCAGTTGTCGACCGAGGATCAGTTGGCCACCGGGGTCTCGGAAGGTTATGTTCGCCTGTCGGTGGGCATCGAACATATCGACGACATCCTGACCGACCTCAGACAGGCCTTGGAGGCAGCGTAACATGGCGGTTCCCGTCGGGACATTTCCTGCCACCCGTCTGCGGCGCAACCGGCGCACCCCTTGGCTGCGCCGCCTGGTGGCGGAAAACCGCCTGTCGGTCGACGATCTGATCTGGCCGGTGTTCGTCACCGACGGCGCGGCGGTGGCGGTATCGTCGATGCCCGGGGTGACGCGCTACACGCTGGACGGGTTGCTGGAGGCCCTGGCCGAGGCCGACACGCTGGGCATTCCGGCCATCGCTTTGTTCCCGTCGGTCAACGACCGCCTGAAGACCCCCGATGCCCGCGAGGCGGCCAACCCGGACAACCTCGTCTGCCGTACCGTGCGGGCGGTGAAGAAGGCCTATCCCAATCTCGGGATCATCTGCGACGTGGCACTGGATCCCTTCAACAGCGACGGTCATGACGGCCTGGTGATCGACGGCTATGTCGACAATGACCGCACCGTCGAGGTGCTGTGCCGCCAGGCGGTGGTGCAGGCCGAGGCCGGCTGCGACGTCATCGCGCCGTCCGACATGATGGACGGGCGCATCGGCGCCATCCGAGCGGCGCTGGATGCCGCCGGACTGCAGCATGTGGCCATCCTGTCCTATGCCGCCAAATACGCCTCGGCCTTCTACGGGCCGTTCCGCGACGCCGTCGGTTCCGGCGCGGCGCTGAAGGGCGGCGACAAAAAGACCTATCAGATGGATCCGGCCAACAGCGACGAGGCGCTGCGCGAGGTGGCCATCGACCTCGCCGAGGGCGCCGATATGGTGATGGTCAAGCCCGGCCTGCCCTATCTCGACATCATCCGCCGGGTCAAGGACCGCTTTGCCGTGCCGACCTTCGCCTATCAGGTATCAGGCGAATACGCCATGCTCAAGGCGGCGGTGCAGAACGGCTGGCTGGACAATGACAAGGTGGTGCTGGAAAGCCTGCTGGCCTTCAAACGGGCCGGCGCCGACGCCATCCTCACCTATTCGGCGCTGGAAGCGGCGAAACTGCTCAAGGACTGACCTCGGCCTCCTCCCCTGATTTGTAAACGGAATGTCGTTGCTGGACAGTATCCCGCCAGCTGCATTACCTTTTTCTAATTAGGGGAATATTTGCCGCCGTAACCGGCGCATGGAGATCGGGGGAAGCCATTTCGCTTCTGGCATCAGACCACCGGCGCGCTGCCGGCGGCTTCCGCGCAACCCTGTGCATGAGCACATGTCTGTCCCTGGCCGCCACCCAGGCCTGGGCCGGTCCGTCGGGCGCGCAGCTGACGGCCGGCCAGGCGGCCATCTCCTCTTCGGCGCTGAACACCACCATCCAGCAGACCACCGCCAAGGCCATCATCAACTGGCAGCAA
>DUZF01000246.1 GCA_013349665.1 Rhodospirillaceae bacterium
CATGACTTCTGTTTAACGGGTCCGGCGGCGTCCGCAAAGGGCTTTTGCCGTGCTGTCCGCTGATTAGAAAATTCCTCGGCGGCCGCCTGCGCGGAAAACATGACACCTGTCAAAAGTCCAGCGGTTGTCACGACTGACGACAAGGGCTATGTTTCGCCCATCGCAAAGCCCCGGGTGGAGGGAAACAGCATGTCGGGCAAGACGAAGTTCCGGTTGGTGACCCGCAGCGATTTCGATGGTCTGGTTTGCGCGGTGCTGCTCAAGCATCTTGATTTGATCGACGACATCAAGTTCGTGCATCCGAAAGATATGCAGGACGGTATCATCGAAATCGGCGGCAACGACATCACCACCAACCTGCCCTATGTCGACGGGGTCCGCATTGCCTTCGACCATCATTTGTCGGAAACCATGCGGGTCGGCAAACGCGACAATCATATCATTGAACCCGAGGCGCCGTCGGCGGCGCGCGTGGTGTTCAATCACTACGGCGGCACCAGCGTTTTCCCCGAGGATTTCGACGCCATGATGGCGGCCGTCGACCAGGGTGACGCGGCGCGCTTTACCCGGGCCGAGATTCTCCATCCGACCGGCTGGCCGCTGCTCAATTTCATCATGGACGCGCGCACCGGCCTGGGGCGCTTCCATACGTTCCGGCTATCGAATTACCAGTTGATGATGAATCTCATCGACTATTGCCGGAACCACCGGATTGAAGAAATCCTCGAACTGCCCGACGTCAAAGAGCGTGTTGATCTCTATTTCGATCATGAAGAAAAGTTCAAGGACCAATTACGGCGAAATTCCAAAGTATACAAGAACTTGGTGGTCCTTGATCTGCGCCGTGAAGAAACCATCTTTGTCGGCAATCGGTTCATGATTTATGCGCTGTATCCGGAATGCAATATTTCCATCCATGTTCTTTGGGGTGTCAAACAGCAGAACACGGTGTTCGCCGTCGGCAAATCGATCCTCAATCGATCGTCGAAGACCAATATCGGTTCCCTGATGCTGGAATTCGGCGGTGGCGGCCATGAGAATGCCGGAACCTGCCAGGTCGACAACGACCAGGCCGAGTCCACCCTCAAAACGCTTGTCGAGCGCATCAACGCCGACGGTTGAGACGTCTCCCGGCGGGGGGAGGGGTGCCTCCCCCCGCCACCTGATCCCCATAGCCCGACATCGGCCATGACCAGTCCCCTTATCAAGTATCGCGCCTTCCTCGCCGAGGGCGCCCTCGGTCCGGACATGGCTCAGGCCATGGCGGTCGAAAAACTGGAAGGCCTGCATAAGGCGCTCGCCACCTATAAGCCGGCGGACGGCGAAGCCGGATGGCTGGCCCGCTTCGGCTTCAGCTCGCGCTCGCAGCGCCGGCTGGCCTGGACCCCCGGCGACTGCGAATCCAACGAATTCAAGCAGGGCCTGTATATTTACGGCGAAGTCGGCCGCGGCAAATCCATGCTGATGGACCTGTTCTTTTCGTCGTCGACGGTCAAGGCCAAGCGGCGCGTGCATTTCCACGAGTTCATGCGCGACCTGCACGACCGCATCCATCTCTGGCGCCAGGACGGCGGCCGCCGCGAAAAGGATCCGATCCCCGAACTGGCCCGTCATGTGGCGGGCCAGGCCTGGCTGTTGTGTTTCGACGAACTGCAGGTCACCGATATCGCCGACGCCATGATCCTCGGCCGTCTGTTCCAGGAACTGATGGCGCTGGGCGTGGTGATGGTGATCACCTCCAACCGCGCCCCCGACGACCTTTACAAGGATGGGCTGCAGCGCGACCGCTTCCTGCCGTTCATCGCCATCATCAAGCAACAGTTCGACCTGCTGGAGTTGAACAGCGAGCGCGACTACCGCCTGGGCCGCAAGAAAGGCATGCAGGTCTATTACGCCCCGTCCGGCGACGGCGCCGAGGCGGCCCTCGGCGCCTGCTTCCATCGCCTGACCGGCGGCCTGCCGGCCAAGGAAGATCTGGTCTGTGTCCATGAGCGGTGCTGGACGGTGCCGAAGTCCGCCGACGGCGTCGCCTGGTTCGATTTCGACCAGTTATGCCGGAGCAATCTCGGGGCCTCTGATTATTTGCAACTGGCGACCCTTTACCACACCGTCATTTTATCCTCGGTACCCATCCTGTCGCCGGCCAACCGCGATGCCGCCAGGCGCTTCGTCACCCTGATCGATGCTCTTTACGAGCACAAAGTGACCTTTCTCTGCTCGGCGGCGGCGGCGCCCGAACAGCTCTATCCGGCGGGTGACGGGTCCTTCGAATTCCGCCGAACGGCAAGCCGGCTGATGGAAATGCAGGCCGAGGACTATTTGCTGCGGACCCACCTGACGTAATGGGTATTTGGTGTTTGGGGCCTACCCCCTTGCCGAAAAGTGGAATTCGCGCTACCAAAAGCCGCTCAATGAACCTGACTGTTGGTCAGCGGCAGTCCTGCATCTGCTTTTCTTTGTCTTATCACCCGAAAGGCGACAACCATGGCACGTAAGAAAATCGCGCTTGTCGGCGCCGGCAACATCGGCGGCACGCTTGCTCATCTGATTGGTCTGAAAGAACTGGGCGATGTCGTATTGTTCGACATCGTCGACGGCGTGCCGCAGGGCAAGGGCCTGGACATCGCAGAATCGACGCCGATCGAAGGCGTCAACGCCGCCTATGCCGGTGCCAGCGACTATTCGGCGATCGCCGGTGCCGACGTCATCATCGTCACCGCCGGCGTGCCCCGCAAGCCGGGGATGAGCCGCGACGACCTGATCGGCATCAACGCCAAGGTGATGACCGATGTCGGCAAAGGCATCAAGCAGCATGCTCCCAATGCCTTCGTCATCTGCATCACCAACCCGCTCGACGCCATGGTCTGGGTACTGCGCGAGGTCTCGGGCCTGCCGCACAACAAGGTGGTGGGCATGGCCGGCGTTCTCGACTCGGCGCGGTTCCGCTACTTCCTGTCGGAAGAATTCAAGGTCTCGGTGGAAGACATCACCGCCTTCGTGCTGGGCGGCCACGGCGACACCATGGTGCCGCTGGTCCGCTATTCCACCGTCGCCGGCATCCCGCTGCCCGACCTGATCAAGGCCGGTTGGACCACCCAGGAACGGCTCGACCAGATCGTCCAGCGGACCCGCGACGGCGGTGCCGAAATCGTCGGCCTGCTGAAGACCGGCTCGGCCTTCTATGCGCCGGCCGCCGCCGCGGTGCAGATGGCGGAAGCCTATCTCAAGGACAAGAAGCGGGTGCTTCCCTGCGCCGCCTGGGTCGACGGCTGCTATGGCCTGAAGGGCATCTATGTCGGTGTGCCGGTGGTGCTGGGCGCCGGCGGCGTCGAAAAGATTGTTGCCATCGAATTGAACCCGGCCGAGCAGGCCGAGTTCACCAAATCGGTCGATGCCGTGAAGGTGCTGATCGAAAAATCCAAGGAACTGATGCCGAAGTGATTTTTCGGCCGGAAAGGTGAGGCATCGATGAATATTCACGAATACCAAGCGAAAAAGCTGCTGGCCAAATATGGCGTCGCGGTGTTGAAGGGCGGCGTCGCCTACACGCCGGCCGAAGCCGAGCATGTGGCCAAGGAGCTGGGCGGCCCGATCTGGGTGGTCAAGTCGCAGATCCATGCCGGCGGCCGCGGCAAGGGCAAGTTCAAGGGCCGCGAGAAGGATGGCGGCGGCGTGCGGGTGGTCAAGTCGGTGGACGACGTCCGCGAGAACGCCCAGGGCATGCTGGGCCAGATCCTGGTCACCCACCAGACCGGTCCCGCCGGCAAGGAAGTCAAGCGCGTCTATATCGAGGAAGGCTGCGACATCAAGCGCGAGCTTTATCTCGGCATGCTGATCGACCGCGCTTCCAGCCGCATCACCATCATGGCCTCCACCGAAGGCGGCATGGAAATCGAGGAAGTGGCCGCCAAGCATCCGGAAAAGATCCTCAAGGTGGCCGTCGATCCGGTCGAAGGCTTCCAGCAGTATCACGGCCGCAAGATCGCCTTCGGCCTGGGGCTGGAAGGCAAGCAGGTCAACACGGCGGTGAAGTTCATCGGCTCGCTGTACAAGGCCTTCCTCGATCTGGACGCCTCCATCGTCGAGATCAATCCGCTGGTGGTGACCGGCGCCGGCGAGGTGATCGCGTTGGACGCCAAGGTCAATTTCGACGACAACGCCCTGTTCCGCCACAAGGATGTCGAGGAACTGCGGGACGAATCCGAGGAAGACCCGGCCGAGCTCGAAGCCGCCCGGCACAGCCTCAATTACATCAAGCTCGACGGCCAGATCGGCTGTATGGTCAACGGCGCCGGCCTGGCCATGGCGACCATGGACATCATCAAGCTCTACGGCAGCGAACCCGCCAACTTCCTCGATGTCGGCGGCGGTGCCACCAAGGAGCGGGTGACCACGGCGTTCAAGCTGATCCTGTCGGATCCCAATGTCGAAGGCATCCTGGTGAACATCTTCGGCGGCATCATGCGCTGCGACGTGATCGCCGA
>DUZF01000341.1 GCA_013349665.1 Rhodospirillaceae bacterium
AGCACGGTATCGACGATATGGCGGGCGTTGAGGCCGGCGTCGTCATACTGGCGGTCCTGGGTATCGTGATCGATGAAGCGGTCGGGCAGCACCATCGGCCTGACCTTGAGGCCGCCGTCGAGCAGACCGTCATGGGCGAGGAAATGCAGGACCTGGGAGGAGAAGCCGCCGATGGAGCCTTCCTCGACGGTGACCAGCAGGGCATGGTCGCGGGCCAGGCGGCGGATCAGCTCCTGGTCCAGCGGCTTGGCGAAGCGGGCGTCGGCGACGGTCGTCGGCAAACCGCGGGCGGCCAGGTCGTCGGCCGCCTTGAGGCATTCGGCCAGCCGGGTGCCGAGCGACAGCAGGGCGACCTTGCCGCCGTCGCGGATGACGCGGCCCTTGCCGATGGGCAGCACCTGGCCGCGCTCGGGCAACTCGATGCCGATGCCGTCGCCGCGCGGATAGCGCAGCGCCGACGGGCCGTCGTCGAAGGCGGCCAGGGTGGCCACCGCATGCATCAGTTCGGCCTCGTCGGCCGGCGCCATGATGACGAGGCCCGGCAGGCAGCCGAGATAGGCGAGGTCGAAGCTGCCGGCATGGGTGGCGCCGTCGGCCCCCACCAGCCCGGCGCGGTCGAGGACCATGCGCACCGGCAGATGCTGCAGCACCACGTCATGCACCACCTGGTCATAGCCGCGCTGCATGAAGGTCGAATAGATGGCGCAGAACGGCTTGAAGCCTTCCACCGCCAGGCCGGCGGCGAAGGTCACCGCATGCTGCTCGGCGATGCCGACGTCGAAACAGCGGGTGGGAAACTCGGCCATCAGCTTGTCGAGGCCGGTTCCCGCCGGCATCGCCGCGGTGATGGCGACGACCTTGTCGTCGGCCCGAGCCTCGGCCATCAGGGCGCGGGCGAACACCGAGGTGAAGGATGGCGCATTGGCCTTGGGCTTGGCCAGGGTCCCGGTCACCACGTCGAACTTGCCGACGCCGTGATATTTGTCGGCCGCCGCCTCGGCCGGCGGATAGCCGCGGCCCTTCTTGGTCACCACATGGATGAGGATCGGCGTCGGATCCTCGGCGTCGCGGACGTTCTTCAGCACCGGCAGCAGATGATCGAGGTTATGGCCGTCCACCGGGCCGACATAATAGAAGCCGAGTTCCTCGAACAGGGTGCCGCCGGCCACCATGCCGCGGGCGAATTCCTCGGCCCGCTTGGCCGCCCGTTCCAGCGGACCGGGGAACAGATGCGCCAGGTCGCGCATGACATGGCGGATCGAATGATAGGACTTGGACGACAGCAGCCGCGACAGATAGTCGCTCATCGCCCCCACCGGTGGCGCGATGGACATGTCGTTGTCGTTGAGGATCACCACCAGCCGCGACTTCATCGAACCGGCGTTGTTGAGCGCCTCATAGGCCATGCCGGCACTCATCGAGCCGTCGCCGATGATCGCCACCACGTGATTGGTGCCGCCCTTCAGGTCGCGCCCCACCGCCATGCCCAGCCCGGCCGAGATGCTGGTCGAGGAATGGCCGGCGCCGAACGGGTCATAGGGGCTCTCGGAGCGCTTGGTGAAGCCCGACAGGCCGCCGCCCTGGCGCAGCGTGCGCATGCGGTCGCGCCGTCCGGTAAGGATCTTGTGCGGATAGGCCTGATGACCGACATCCCAGATCAGGCGGTCCTCCGGCGTGCGGAAGACATGATGCAGGGCCACCGACAGCTCCACCACCCCCAGCCCCGCCCCCAGATGTCCGCCGGTCATGGAAACCGTCTGGATCAGCTCGTAGCGCACATCGTCGGCCAGTTGACGCAGCTCGTCGACGCCCATCTTGCGCAGATCGGCGGTCGCCTTGACCCGGTCAAGGAGCGGTGTCTTGCTCATAGTCACATCAAACCTCTATAGCTTCCGCTCGACGATGAAGCGGGCCGCTTCGCGCAGCAGATCGGCCTTTTCGTCAAATACATCGAGATGCCCCGCCGCCTGGCGCCACAGCATGTCAGCCTGCGAACGGGCCCGTTCGATCCCCAGCAACGACACGAAGGTGGCCTTGCCGGCTTCGGCATCCTTGCGCAATCCCTTGCCCACCTGGTCGGGGTCGCCCTCGACGTCGAGGATATCGTCGGCGATCTGGAAGGCCAGTCCGACGTCATGGGCATAGGCGCGCAGCGCCTGGCGCAGTTTCGCCGGCGCCTTGCCGAGAATGGCCCCGGCTTCGCAGGAAAAATTGAACAGGCAGCCTGTCTTCAGGTTCTGCAGGCGGGTCACCGCCGCCACATCCATCTCCAGCTCGGCGGCCCGCAGATCGACCATCTGGCCGCCGACCATCCCGTGGTCACCCGCCGCTTCGGCCAGCGCCAGGACCAGATCGGCGCGCACCCTGGGATCGGAATGGGTGGGCGGCGCCGCCAGGACTTCGAAGGCCTTGGTCAGCAGGGCGTCGCCGGCGAGGATCGCCGTCGCCTCGTCGAACGCCTTGTGACAGGTCGGCCGCCCGCGCCGCAGGTCGTCGTCGTCCATCGCCGGCAGATCGTCATGGACCAGGGAATAGCAATGCACCAGCTCGATGGCGGCGGCCACCCGCAGGGCCGACTGCTCGGCGACGTTGAACAGTTGCGCCGTCTGCAGCACGAAGAACGGCCGCAACCGTTTGCCGCCGTCCAGGGTGGAATAGCGCATCGCCTCCTGCAGGCGGGATTCCGGGCCGCTGGCGATCGGCAGCAGACGGGTCAATTCCTCGTTCATCGCCACGCCGATGGCGCTCAGGCAGTTGTTCAGGCTAGTCACCGGTATCGGTCCTCGCATCCTGAGCGGTTGCTCAAATGAGTCAATGGGTGTCTCCGGCTGTGGTGAGGGGGCCTCGACGGAAAGCTGGCCAGTCTACGCTGCGATGTTTTCCGTCGCAAGCAAGGCGGCGGAGTTTGTTGCCGAAAGGGTTCACCTGTTGCGGAAAGGCTGCACATGACATGCAACACAGGAGTGGCACGGGCGTCCCTGCCCGTGGCAAAGGCCCACGGGCAGGGACGCCCGTGCCACTCAGTTTCATTCAGGGCGGGTCGGTGCGGAACCAGTTAGGAAAACGGGGTGGCGATCGTTCGGCAAAAGATATAATCACAGATCTTATGAGCGATTGCCTGACATTGGTCACCGGGGCGACCGGGTTTCTCGGCTCGGCCGTCGGCCGGGCGCTGCTGGCGCGCGGCGATCGCCTGCGGGTGCTGGCGCGGCCGGGCAGCGACCGGCGCAACCTGGCGGGGCTGGCGGTCGAGGTGGCCGAGGGCAGTCTGGAGGATCCGGCGTCGCTGGCCCGCGCGGTTGCCGGTTGCCGCTTCCTCTTCCATGTGGCGGCCGATTACCGGCTGTGGGTGCCCGATCCGGCGGCGATGATGCGGGCCAATATCGACGGCACCCGGGCGCTGATGCGCTCGGCGCTGGCCGCCGGGGTCGAGCGGGTGGTCTACACCAGTTCGGTGGCGGTTCTCGGCCATGCCGGCGAGGGCGCGGCCGACGAAACCACCCCCAGCGGCCTGGACGACATGGTCGGCCCCTACAAGCGCTCGAAATTCCTCGCCGAGGCCGAGGTTCGCCGCATGGCGGCGGAGGACGGTCTGCCGGTGGTGGTGGTCAACCCGTCCACCCCTATCGGCCCCAGGGACATCAAACCCACGCCCACCGGGCGGATCGTCGTCGAGGCGGCCTCGGGCCGCATGCCGGCCTATGTTGATACCGGGCTCAACATCGTCCATGTCGACGATGTCGCCGAGGGACATCTGCTGGCGCTGGACAAAGGCGTGATCGGCGAGCGCTACATCCTCGGCGGCGACAATATGACCCTGGCCGACATCCTCGGCCATATCGCCGGCAAGGCCGGGCGACCGGCACCCACCATCAAGCTGCCGCGGCTGCCGCTGTTTCCCGTCGCCGCCGTCGCCGAGTTGTGGGGCAGGTTGAGCGGGCGCGAGCCGATGGTCACCATCGACGCCCTGAAGATGGCGCGCTACCGGATGTGGTTCAGTTCGGCCAAGGCCGAGGCGGCGCTCGGCTATCGCCACCGTCCGGCCGCCGAGGCTCTCGCCGACGCCTTCGACTGGTTCCGCGACAACGGGTATCTGTCATGAACCTGCTGCTCTGGCTGGCCCTGTTCGCCTGGCTCTGGCTGCTGCTGGCGCATGGCCGCTTCTGGCTGCCGGAACTCGCCGCCGCGCCGCCGCCCGCCGGCGACTGGCCCGAGGTGGTGGCGGTGATACCGGCCCGCGACGAGGCGGCGGTGATCGGCCGCGCGGTCGCCTCGCTGCTGACCCAGGACTATCCCGGCCGTCTGTCGGTGGTGGTGGTCGACGATTCCAGCACCGACGGCACCGCCGAGGCCGCCCGCGAGGCGGCGGCGTTCGTCGATGCGACGGAGCGCCTGACGGTGGTGACGGCGCCGCCGCCGGAGCCGGGCTGGAGCGGCAAG
>DUZF01000317.1 GCA_013349665.1 Rhodospirillaceae bacterium
CCCCCATGATCAGGAACCGTAAATATCGCAAACAGCGCGGCATGTTCGGCGGCGCCATCGAGCAACAGATGATCCTTGCCGGCGCCGCCATCATCGTCGTTGGCGCCGTCGGCACAGCCTATGTCCTGCTCGGCAACAGCAAGGCCAAGACCGAATGGAACATGCTCGACTCGCTGGTCACCAATATCCGTGATCTTTACAGCGGCGAGGCCTATCCCGCTTCCGACCTGTCCGTGCCGCTGATCGGTAACAAGCGGATCGGTAACATGAAGACGAGCGGCGGCAACACCCTGATCAACCAATATGGCGGCACGGTGGCCCCGGTCGGCGCCACCACCAATTTTACCGTCACCGATCCCGCCGTCCCGCAACCCGACTGCATCGCCATTCTCAAGAGCGTCCCCGCCAGCGGCTACACCTCAATATCGGTCAATGGCGGCGCGGCGGTGACCAGTTTTCCGATCATCGAGGCCACCGCCCGCACCAATTGCAGCGTGACCTCTGCTGCCGGCAACAGCATCGCTCTCACCACCCAGTAAGTGCCATGCCTTCCGGTTTTTTCCCTCTGCTCCTATTGGCCGCCATGGCTGTCCTGCCGTTGGTCATGGTCAACCATGCTGTCGGCATCCCTGGTTCGGTAAGCCGGCAAAGTCTCTCCGCCCGTCCCCTTGGAGACGCATTGCTGGTGCAACAACAGGCGTTGCTGGCATGGGCCAGGGCCAATCCCGGTGCCTATGGCGCGGTCCCTCAGGCTTCGCTGTCATTTCCCAATCCGTGGAGGGCCCCCTACCAGGTGGCTTCGCTGGTCGGCGGCACAGTCAATGGTCCGGTGGCGGTGACCTGGTACGCCGGCGCCCAGACGTCCACCGCCTCCATGGCCGGCACGCTCGTCCAGCTTCACGCCTATGCCCAGGATGTCGGCCACACCGCCGGCGGCGTTCTGGTGTCCCCGGCGGGTGTCTTCACCACATTGCCGGCCGGCGTTCCGACCGGTGTGGCGGCGGTGGCCGACCTGGTGACCCCATGATCGGCGGTGCTCTCGAACTGATGATGGTCATCGGCGCCGCATCGATGCTGCTGCTGGCCTTCACCCCGCTGCAGCAGACCTTGCAGAACTGGACCTATGGCGCGACCGCGGCCTGGGAACAGCGGATGATCCGGGATGCCGCCAACCGCTACATCGGCGACAACTGGGCGGCCGTCTATGCCGCCGCCGCCGCGCCGACGACGATCCCGCTGTCGACCCTGCAGAGCGCCGGCTATCTCAGCGGCAATCTGGCGACGGCCAAGAACCCGTGGCAGCAAACCTATGCCGTGGTGGTCGCCCAGGCCGGCGTCAATCAGCTTACCGGCTATGTCGCCTCGCTCGGCGGCAACGCTATCCCGGTCAACATTCTGTCGAACGTCGCCTCCTGGTCGGGCGAGTTCGCCGGGTATGTGCCTTACGGCACCGATCCGGCGCCCTGCGCGCCCGCGCCTTGCGCCAAAGGAATAGGCCTGTTCTGGCAGATGCCGTTATCGGCCTTCGCCGGCACCGGCGCCGTTCCCACCGCCGGCCACCTGGTCAACGGCCTGTTCTTTAACGGTGGTCAGGCCATCGCCCCGTATCTCTACCGCATCCCGGAACCCGGTTGCACCGACTGCTACACGATGCATCAGCAGATCAACATGAATGCCAATGACATCAACGCGGCGGCCAATGTCAACGCGACGGTGCGCATGACGGCGCCGGTCTTCGCCGATTCCGGCAATCCCGGCAGCTACTACCTGCAGCCGGCAGGCATATCGGTCATCAAGGATCTGCAACTGCGCAACCTGACCGGCAGCGGCAATGCCGCGGTCACCGGCTCGGTGACCGCCGGTGCCTTTCTTTATCCCCCGTGAGAGTGAGAGTGCCGGAGCATGTGGGGGAAGCTTTTCGGTTTAGTGGTTTTTCTGGCGGCGGCGCCGGCTGTGGCCCAGGTCACGCCGCCCGCTCCGCAGTCGCCGACCTCAAGCGACGGTGTCGATGCCCCGGGATTTGTGCGCGTGACATCCTCCGCCCGGGGCGGCACGGGCGGCTTTGTCGATGTGCCGGCCTATGGTGCCTGCCGCTACGTCACCGTGACCGATCCGCAGGCCGGAGGCGAAGCGATCGCATTGCAGAGCGCGGCGAGCTGGAAGAGTTGGCGCAGCCATCCCTGGGCGGGTGATACGCAAGCCGTCTGCTGCCGTCCGTCCACAGACACCCTATGCCAGGGCGCCTCGGGCGGGCTAGTGACCGCCTCGGTCCAGGGAACCGGGGTCAACGGCTATGGCGTTCTCGGCGGCATCGGAACGGCGGTGGCCACCTGTAACGACCCGCCTTATGGAACCTATGTCGACCAACGGAATTACACCTGCGGGCAGGCCGGTAGCGGCGTCGATGCCGACGGCCGATGGAGCCAGTCCGGCGGCGATATCGACCGCTGTAAGGCAAACAGCTACGTCACCACTGGCGCCTGCTCGACAGCCGGCGGCGGCGGTTGGGGCAGTTTGTGGGAAACCGTCTACAACAGTTGCGGACAGGTCACCGGCCAGGGCTATTTCGGTCCGGCCTGTTACACCCAGCCACCCTGCACCACCAACTGGCAGCCGTCCTACGGGGCCTGTTCGGGTGCCTGCGGCGGCGGGTCCGGCACGCAGACGGTCACCTGGACCGATTACGGCAGCTGCAGCGGCGGCAGCTACAGTTACCCGCAAGGTTGCGTGAACAATGGCGCCTGCATGCCGCAACTGGTCGGCGGCGGCTCCTGCGTGCCATTTCCGGTCGGCGGCACGGACTGTGCGGGCGCCTATGGCCCCTGCTATGGCGGTCCCGGCTGCGGCTACGGCTGTGGCGATACGCCGCCCCAGGGGCCTGGTGGCTGCTTCGGCCCGTCAAGCTGGTCCGCCTGGGGTGAGATTACCGGTACGCCGACCTACCCAACCGGCTGCGCTGCCGGCTTGAACATTGTCTACACCCAAACCAACGCTGATTGGAATTTGGCCAACGACGCCGATCCTGGTGCCATCACTGCCTTCCAATGCTGGACCAATCCATGACCCCGCCGCGGCCTCGTCGGTGGCGGATCAATGCGAGCACCGCCATCGCTTTCTTGGGCTGCGCCGTCGCGGGATTCTTCATCTTTTTCTTTCCACACCTAACGGCCCTTCCTGTGGGAGCGCTCACCATGTCCACCGATCCCAACATCACCGCTTTCGTTACCTATCAGAATGGCATCCGCTCGACCGGGAATGCTCCCTTTCTGGTCGATACGGCCGAGCCTTCCGGTTTTGGCCAAGGAGCGACGGCGGTATCGTTAACCAATGCGGTGATCGGCTGGCAAAGCGGGGTTACGGCATTGCCCACCACCGCCACCGCCAGCACCACACCGCTTTACAATGCATTGCTGTTGGACGGAGCCCACGCCGCCGGCAGCTATCAGTTCAATGTCGATGGTACCGGCAAGCTGACCCTTACCGACGCCTCCGCCGGCCAAAGCATGACGGTCACCGGCGCCAGCTATATCGTCTTCAATGGCGGCTCGGCTTCGACGACGCCCGGCGTCTATGACAGCCTGTTCATCATCGCCTCCAATGAGACCAACGCCCAGATCGCCCGCTTCTACCAGTCGACCTTTGGTCGCATTCCCGACCTGCCCGGCTACGAAGCCTGGACCCTCGCCGTCGCCAACGGCACGGTGACCCTGCAGCAGGCCGCCCAGGGCTTCATCACCTCTGCCGAGTTCACCTCTCGCTATGGCGCGCAGACCGGAATGAGCGATCTGCAGTTCGTCACGCAGATGTACTCCAATGTCCTCGGCCGCGCTCCCGATCCGTCGGGACTGAGCGCCTGGACCACCTATCTCACCGGCCTGGAAACGGCCAACGGCAACACCGCCGCCGGCAATCTGGCCGCCCGTGCCACTGTGTTGCAGGGATTTGCCACCAGCCAGGAGGAAATCAGCCATTCCTCGGCCTGGCTGGTTGATATCGGCAATGGCGGCTATGCCGATACCACCACGCCGGTCAGCACAGCCACCGCCTTGAGCCAGATCGGCACCACCAATGTTCTCAATGGCAGTCTGCTGGCGCCGCTTTCAGCGACGGTCACATCGCCTGACTACAGCCTGTCGGCAAACGGCACCGCGACGGGGTCCGCGGCATTTGTCCAAGGGGCGTATGTCACGGCCTTCACCGCCGTTTCAAACACCACGATTATCCTTGGAACGAACGGCACCGCCAACAGCGGGTACCTCAACGCCTTCACTCTCTCCGGAGACAGTGACACCGTTTACATGAATGCACCCGGACAAGGTGGCACCGTCGACAGCAACAACGATATTGTCCATGTCGGTCCTCATCCAGCGGCAACAGGTGGCTATAATATTTCCATGGGAGG
>DUZF01000116.1 GCA_013349665.1 Rhodospirillaceae bacterium
GGGCCTGCGGCCGTTTCTGGTCGATTGGGGCGCCCCCGGCGCCGGCGAGCGCGGCTTCGGCCTTGACGACTATGTCGCCGGCCGGCTGTCGGCCATCCTCGACGTCGTGCTGGCCGCCGCCGGGCCGCCGGCGGTGGTGGGCTATTGCATGGGCGGCCTGCTGGCGCTGGGCCTCGGCGTCCTGCGCCAGGAGGCGGTGCGCGGGCTGGGGTTGCTGGCGACGCCATGGGACTTCCATCAGCCGAACAGCGACCAGATGCGGATGGTGGCGGCAATGCGTCCGGCCATCGAGGCGACGCTGGACGGTTTCGGCGAGTTGCCCCTCGACATTCTGCAGGCGATGTTCGCTACCGTCGATGCCGGCAGCATCGAACGAAAGTTCCGCGCCTTCTCCCACTTGCCGAAGGCTGGCGCCAAAGCCCGGGCCTTCGTCGCCATGGAAGACTGGCTCAACGACGGCGTGCCGCTGACGGCCGCGGTGGCGCGGCAGACCCTGTTCGGATGGTATGTCGACAATCTGCCGGCCAAGGGCGACTGGCGACTGGCCGGCCGGCGGATCGCCGCCGGGGATTTTACCAGGCCGGCGCTCGCTTTGGTGCCGTCGAAGGACCGCATCGTGCCGCCGGCCTCGGCGGTGGCCCTGGCCGAAGGACTGCCGGCCTGCCGCCTGAGGATGGTGGACAGCGGTCATATCGGCATGGTGACGGGAGCCCGCGCCGGGACCGAAGTCTATGCCGTTCTGGCCAGATGGCTACATCGACTGGCGGTAGCGTAGCGGTCTTGCCTCGGCAGGAATGCTTCGATAGTAGATGGGTGATGCCAGGCGCTCGACACCAGTTCGAGACGGCGACATAAACCAGGAGGACGCGATGGGTCGTGTTGCTTTAGTTACCGGCGGCACCAGAGGCATTGGCAGAGCAATTTCTGTGGCCTTGAAGAACGCGGGCTATACCGTGGTCGCAAATTATTTCGGTAATACTGAGGCGGCCGAGCAGTTCTCGAAGGAAACAGGCATCCCCAGCTATCGCTTCGATGTCTCCAGCTTTCCCGAAGTTGATGCGGCGGTGCAAAAAATTGCCGCCGAAATCGGTCCCGTCGAGATCGTCATCAACAATGCCGGCATCACCCGGGACACCACCATCCACCGCATGACTTACGAGCAGTGGGAGGATGTCATCCATACCAACCTCTCCTCCTGTTTCAATACCGCCCGCGCCGTCATCGATTCCATGCGCGACCGCGGTTTCGGCCGTATCGTCAATATCGGTTCGCTCAACGGTCAGGCCGGCCAATACGGCCAGGTCAATTACGCCGCCGCCAAATCGGGGATCCACGGTTTTACCAAGGCCCTGGCGCAGGAGGGGGCGGCCAAGGGGATCACCGTCAACGCCATTGCGCCGGGTTATGTCGATACCGACATGGTGCGCGCGGTGCCCCAGGCGGTGCTGGAAAAGATCATCGCCCGCATTCCGGTGGGCCGGCTCGGCCATGCCGAGGACATCGCGCGCGGCGTGCTGTTCCTGGTCGCCGACGAAGCCGATTTCATCACCGGCGCGACGTTGTCCATCAACGGCGGCCAGCATATGTATTGACGTCATTCCCGCGGCTGGGTCGCCACCATCGACGGCCGCGACTGCTGGACGGCGAACCAGGCGGCCAGCCGCCGATGGTCGGCCCGCCAGTCCACCGGCCAGCGGAAATCCAGATAGCTGAGCGCCGCGGCGAGGGTCAACTCGCCCAGGCTCCAGTCCTGGCGGGCCAGGCCGGCGGCTTCGTCTTCCAGGGCGGCGAGGACGTGGCGGATGGAGGCCTCCTGGCGGTCGCTCCAGAACGGCCAGCGCAATTCGGCGGGCCGCATGGTGGTCTCGATGCGCAGCCGCACCATCGCATCCATCAGGCCGTCGCCCAGCGCCTGGCGGCGCAACGCCGTCCATCGCGCCGGGCCGTCAGCGGGGATGAAGCGCCGCCCGCCGTGCAGGCTGTCGAGATACTCGCAGATCACCGGCGAATCATAGAGCCATGTTCCGTCCAGGCTGCGGAGCGCCGGCACCATGCCGAGGGGGTTGGTGCCCGGCAGGTCGGTATCGGCGGCCCAGGGGTTGGTGGCGATCAGGTCGATGGCGTCGGCCTGGCCGGTTTCATGGGCCAGCAGCAGGACCTTGCGGGCGAAGGGCGAGGTGGCGCTGTAAAGCAGTTGCATGGCCATCAGAAGACATCCTTTCGGCGGCGGATTTCGGCGAACACGGCGACCGGGTCGGCGCCCGGCATGCCGACGCCTTTCTTCACCGACTCGACGTCGGCGCGCAGAAACGGATTGGTGGCGCATTCCAGCGCCAGCGGCGCCGGCACGGTGGACAGGCGCTGTCCCCGCCGCTCGTCGATCTCGGTAACGCGCGCCATCAACTGGGCATTGTCGCGTTCCAGCAGACGGGCGAAACGGGCATTGGACTGGGTGTATTCATGGGCGCAATAGACCATGGTGTCGCCGGGCAGGGCCCGCAGTTTCAGCAGCGAGTTCCACATCTGGTCGGGTGTTCCCTCGAACAGGCGACCGCAGCCCAGCATGAACAGGGTGTCGCCGGCGAACAGCGCCTGGGCGTCGGGGAACCAGTAGGCGATATGGCCCGAGGTATGTCCCGGCACGTCAAAGACCATCGCCGCCACCGTGCCCAGCAGGAAGGAGTCGCCGTCGCCGACCTCGATGTCGATGCCGGGGATACGCTGGGCGTCATGCCGGGCGCCGACCACCCTGGCGCCGGTGGCCTTTTTTAACGCCAGATTGCCGCCGGTATGGTCGTCGTGATGATGGGTGTTGAGGATGTGGCTGAGCTGCCAGCCCAATTGCCCCAGGCGTTCCAGCACCGGTTCCGCGACCGCCGGGTCGACCACCGCGGTGGCGCCGCTCGCCGCATCGTGCAGCAGCCACACATAGTTGTCCCTCAGCACCGGCACCTGTTCGATCCGCAGCTTCGCCATGGGCTCCCCCGCATGCTACTGCATTGAATAAAACAAAAGTTTCACCCAGTGGGGCCGGCGTCCCTGCCGGCCTCCGCCGCTAAGCGGCGGAAATAGTGGGTTTTTGCACTGTCGGCACACCGGCAGGGACGCCGGTGCCACTGAACTTCTTGAATGAATCAATGCACGACCCTGCTCTGTCACCACAACCATATCTCCGGCCGGCCCGCATGGCACGCATTTCTCTTGCCCGCGGCCCGTCGACGTCCCATTGATGGAGTCATGTGGAGCGACGTCATCGATCTTCGGGATTTCTATGAAACCGCGCTGGGCCAGGCGGCGGGCCAGATGATTCGCCGCCAGTTACGCAGCATCTGGCCGGATATCAGCGGCGCCAGGATCCTCGGCCTCGGCTTTCCTTTGCCCTATCTGCTGCCCTTCCGCGACGAATGCGAACGGATGATGGCGGTGATGCCCAGCTCGCAGGGGGTGCTGCACTGGCCGCCGGGGGAGCCGGGTCTGGTGTGCCTGGCCGAGGAAAGCGAATTGCCGCTGCCTGACCGGTCGGTCGATCGGGTGCTGCTGGTGCATGCCCTGGAATCCACCGAACAGGTGCGGGCGACTCTGCGCGAGGTCTGGCGGGTGCTGGCCGACGGCGGCCGCCTGCTGGTGGTGACTCCCAACCGCCGCGGCTTGTGGGCCCATATCGAACGCACGCCATTCGGCCAGGGCCGCCCCTATACGACGTCGCAGCTCAACCGCCTGCTGCGGGAAAACATGTATACGCCGCTGCAGGTATCGACGGCGCTGTACATGCCGCCGTTCCAGTCCCGCGTCCTGCTGCGCTCGGCGCTGGCCTGGGAGCAGGTGGGCGGACGCTGGTTCCAGGCCTTCGCCGGGGTGCTGGTGATGGAGGCCGCCAAGCAGATCTATGCCGGCAGCGCCTTGCGCGACCGGCCCTCGGGCAAGCGCGCCTTCCTGCCGATGCCGCAAGGTTAACCCCGCCGCAGCAGGAACACCACCTGTTCGCCCAGCAGATTGGCCAGACGGCCGCCGGCGTCATAGCGCACGCGCCCGTTGTCATCCAGCGACACCCCCTTCTCGACGCCGATATGCAGGCGCCCGCACAGGTCGGTGAAGTCGCGGATGGTGCACAGATGGATATTGGGCGTGTCGAACCACTGGAAGGTGAGGGTCCGCGTCACCGGCATGCGGCCATGCAGGGCAAGCCCCAGACGGACCCGCCAATGGCCGAAATTGGGGAAGGAGACGATGCCGCGGCGGCCGATGCGCAGCATCTGCTCGAGCACCCCTTTGGGATCGCGGGTGGCCTGCAGGGTCTGGCTGAGGATCACGTAATCGAAGGCCCCCGACGGGTAGTCCTTGAGATCGGTGTCGGCGTCGCCCTGGATCACCGACAGGCCATGGGCGACG
>DUZF01000186.1 GCA_013349665.1 Rhodospirillaceae bacterium
CCCGCCGGGCATAGGCCTGGTTGCAGCGGTCGCGATCATAGGCGTCGCCCTGGCTGTTGCCGCAATGCCAGGCAAAGGCCAGTTCGTCGTCGTCGGATTCCTTCACCCGGCCGATGGCGACGCGGATACGGCCCAGCAACGACAGCGGTTCGCGGGCCTGGTATTTGGCCAGCCCCTCCAGGAACATGCGGTAATGACGGAATTCATCGCCGGCGATGCGCCGGCAGATTTCCCGCAGCACTGGTTCCTCGGTGGCTTCGCGGACCGCCGTGTAGAAGGTGCTGGTCCCGGTCTCGACGACACAGCGGGCCAACAGCTCGCCGGTCCGCGAGCCGCGCACCGAGGTGGTGACGTCCACCGGGATCACATAGCCCTCGCGGAAGGCCTGGAAGGCGGCGGCGAAATCGAAGGAGGGATCCGCCATCTCGGCATAGCGGCCGAGCATGCGGCCGTGCTGCTCCTCTTCCCGCTGCCATTCTTCGACCGTCGCCGCCAGGTCGCCGTCATCGGCGAAGACATTTTTCAGATACTGGGTGTAGCAGGCGGCGTTGTACTCGGTAAGGGCCGCCGCCTTCACCAGCATCAACAGGTCGGTGGCCAGCTTTCCGGGGAGAAAGCTGTCCCAGGGGATGTCATCGGGGGTCCAACGTGGCATGACTATGAATTAGCCTAATAAGCGCCAATGCCGCTGACTTCAAGCCAGGGATATCGGCACAGGCCGAAGGTCCCGCAAGCGCCGGTCAATGGGCCTTGCGGGCCAGCAATGCGTCCTTCATGGCATGGGCGACGGCCAGGCCGCGCTCCGCCAGATGCCGGGCGGCATCGCTGTCGGCTTCCTGCAGCGCCTCCACGGCGGCGCCGACCCTTTTCTCGACTTCTTCGGCCACCAAGTCGCTGACGGCCAAGGCCTCCTCGGCCAGCACGGTGACCCGGGTCTCGGTGACTTCGACGAAGCCGCCGGCGACAAAGATACGGTCGCTGACCTTGCCGCCGCGATAGACGTCGATGACGCCCGGGCGGACCGCGGTGATCATCGGCGCGTGACGCGGCAGGGCGCCGAAATCACCTTCCGAGCCCGGGATCACCACCATCTCCACCGACGCCGACATTACCAGGCGTTCGGGCGAAACCAGTTCGAATTCGGTCGTTTCAGCCATGAACTTAAACCTTATGCCGCTTCGGCAGCCATCTTCTTGGCCTTGGTCACCGCCTCTTCGATGGTGCCGACCATGTAGAACGCGGACTCCGGCAGGTGATCATATTCACCGGCGACGATGCCCTTGAAGCCCTTCACCGTGTCTTCCAGCGACACCAGCTTGCCGGGGCTGCCGGTGAAGATTTCGGCGACATGGAACGGCTGCGACAGGAAGCGCTGGATCTTGCGGGCGCGGGACACCACCAGCTTGTCTTCCTCGGACAACTCGTCCATGCCGAGGATGGCGATGATGTCCTGCAGCGACTTGTAGGTCTGCAGGATGCGCTGAACGTCACGGGCCACCTTGTAATGCTCGTCGCCGACCACCTTGGGATCGAGCACGCGGGAGGTCGAGTCCAGCGGATCCACCGCCGGATAGATGCCCAGCTCGGCGATCTGGCGCGACAGCACGGTGGTGGCGTCCAGATGGGCGAACGAGGTGGCCGGCGCCGGATCGGTCAGATCGTCGGCCGGCACGTAGATCGCCTGCACCGAGGTGATCGATCCCTTCTTGGTCGAGGTGATGCGTTCCTGCAGATTGCCCATGTCGGTGGCCAGCGTCGGCTGATAGCCCACCGCCGAGGGAATGCGGCCGAGCAGCGCCGAGACTTCCGATCCCGCCTGGGTAAAGCGGAAGATGTTATCGACGAAGAACAGCACGTCCTGGCCTTCCTCGTCGCGGAAATATTCGGCCACGGTCAGGCCCGACAGGCCGACGCGGGCGCGGGCGCCCGGCGGCTCGTTCATCTGTCCGTAGACCAGCGCCACCTTGGAGCCGGGCCCGTCGAGCTTGATGACCCCGGATTCGATCATTTCGTGATACAGGTCGTTGCCTTCGCGGGTCCGCTCGCCCACCCCGGCGAACACCGAATAGCCGCCATGCGCCTTGGCGACGTTGTTGATCAGTTCCATGATCAACACCGTCTTGCCGACGCCGGCACCGCCGAACAGACCGATCTTGCCGCCCTTGGCGTAAGGCGCCAGCAGGTCGATCACCTTGATGCCGGTGACCAGGATCTCGGTTTCCGTCGACTGGTCGACGAAGGCCGGCGCGGCGGCATGGATCGGCCGCGTCTTGGTATGTCCCACCGGGCCGCGCTCGTCGATCGGCTCGCCGATGACGTTGATGATGCGGCCCAGGGTTTCGGGTCCCACCGGCACCGCGATGGGCGCCCCGGTGTCCGTCACTTCCTGGCCGCGCACCAGACCGTCGGTGGAGTCCATGGCCACCGTGCGCACCGCGTTCTCGCCCAGATGCTGCGCCACCTCAAGGACCAGGATGCGTCCCTGATTGGTGGTGTGCAGCGCCGAGAGGATATTGGGCAGGTCGCTGTTGAAGCGCACATCGACGACGGCGCCCATGACCTGGGTTACGATACCAACATTGTTCTTCGTCATGCGAGCGGGCTCCTGCTAGACCGTCACAGCGCTTCGGCGCCGGAAATGATTTCGATGAGTTCCTTGGTGATCTGCGCCTGCCGGGTGCGGTTGTAGCGGATGGTCAGGCTGTTGATCATGTCGCCGGCATTGCGGGTGGCGTTGTCCATTGCCGTCATCCGCGCGCCCTGCTCCGAGGCATTGCTTTCGAGCAGCGCGCGGAACACCTGGATCGCCAGGTTGCGCGGCAGCAGTTCGGCGAGGATCGCCTCCTCCGACGGCTCGTATTCGTAAATCGCCTTGGCCACGGCATGGCCGCCCACATCCTCGGGCACCGGCGGCGCCGGGAACGGCACCAGCTGCTGGCGCGTCACCTCCTGGGTGATGGCCGATTTGAAGCGGTTGTAGACGATGGTGCAAACGTCGAAATGGCCTTCGGCGAACATCACGCCGATGCGCCGGGCGATGGCATCGGCCTCGGCGAAGGTGACGCCGCGGCGGCCGACATTTTCATAGGCGTCGATGACCAGATTGCCGTATTCGCGCTTCATCTGGTCGCGGCCCTTGCGGCCGATGAACAGCAGCTGCACGGTCTTGCCCTGCTTGGTCAGGTCGTTCACCAGGGCCTTGGCGGAGCGCACGATCGAGCCGTTGAAGCCGCCGCACAGGCCGCGGTCCGAGGTGGTGACGATCACCAGATGGACGTTGTCCGAGCCGGTACCGGCGAACATCGGCGGGGCGCCGGCCATGCCGGCGACACTGGCGGCCAGCGCGCCGAGCATGCGTTCCATGCGCGCCGCATAGGGTCGGGCCGCCTCGGCCGCCGTCTGGGCGCGGCGGAGTTTGGATCCCGCCACCATCTTCATGGCCGAGGTGATCTTACGCGTCGATTTGACGCTGTTGATCCTGAGCCTTAGGTCTTTGAGACTTGGCATCGGTCAGGCGTCCCGCGGGGTTAAACGAAGGTCTTGGCGAAAGCGTCGAGAAAGGCCTTCAATTTTTCTTCCGTCGCCGGACTGATCTGCTTTTCCGTGGCGATGGTGGTCAGCAGATCGGGCTGCTTGGCCCGCATGTCGGACAACAGCGAGGATTCGAAACGGCCGACATCGCCGACCGCCAGCTTGTCGAGATAGCCGCGCACGCCGGCATAGATCGACACCACCTCGTCCTCCACCGCCATCGGCGAGAACTGCGGCTGTTTCAGCAGCTCGGTCAGACGGGCGCCGCGGTTGAGCAGCTTCTGCGTGGCCGGATCGAGATCCGAGGCGAACTGGGCGAAGGCCGCCATTTCGCGATACTGCGCCAGTTCCAGCTTGATCGAGCCGGCGACCTGCTTCATCGCCTTGATCTGCGCCGCCGACCCGACGCGCGACACCGACAGGCCGACGTTCACCGCCGGCCGGATGCCGCGATAGAACAGTTCGGTTTCCAGGAAGATCTGGCCGTCGGTAATGGAGATGACGTTGGTGGGAATATAGGCCGAGACGTCATTGGCCTGGGTCTCGATCACCGGCAGCGCCGTCAGCGAGCCGGCGCCGGCGGCGTCGCCCATCTTGGCGGCGCGTTCCAGCAGGCGTGAATGCAGATAGAAGACGTCGCCCGGATAGGCTTCGCGGCCCGGCGGGCGGCGCAGCAGCAGGGACATCTGGCGATAGGCGACGGCCTGCTTGGACAGATCGTCATACATGATCAGGGCATGCATGCCGTTGTCGCGGAAATACTCGCCCATGGCGCAGCCGGCATA
>DUZF01000337.1 GCA_013349665.1 Rhodospirillaceae bacterium
CTGATCAATTCCCAGACGCAACTGACGCCGGCGACCCTGGTCACCGGTTTCAACATGCAGGTTCTGCCGCGCATCCTGGAAAACGGTGATGTGTTGCTGCAATACGGGCTCAGCCTGTCCGATCTGAAGTCGCTTGACGAATTCGGCGACACCAGCAGCAAGGTCCAGTTGCCCGACGTCAATGTGCGGTCGTTCCTGCAGCAGGCGATCCTGCGCAGCGGCGATCTGCTGGTGTTGGCCGGATATCAGTCAACCACCGACAGTCTTGACGACCGGGGATTGCCCGGTTTCGGGGCGTCGCCGTTGGGCGGCAGCGTCGGCAGCAGCCGCGCCCGTTCCGTCATCGTTATCATGATGACCCCGGAGATCCTGGCCCGGCCGACCGCGCGCGGAGGGGCGTAATGGCGGCGGGGGTCATCCGCCTTGGCGCCACGGCCATGGCCGCCGGGCTGTTCTGGCAGGCGGCGCCAAGCCCGGCGGCGGCACTGCGGGAGGCCCGCATCCTTGCCGGCAAGGACCATCTGGACTGCGATCTCCTCTGTCTGCGTCGCCATGGATTGCCGCAATTCGGCTTGGGGCGCAAGAACGCCGGACATCGCGCCGGCATGCCGGCGGTCGCCGTCGCCCTGGCCAATGCGGTTGATCTCGGGTCCTGGCTCGGCCTGTTCGGCATAAACCGCCAATGGCTGCTGGTCATGGTCCGCAAAGGCGCCATCCTGCCGGACGGAGATGCGGTGTTCGACGACGAGGATGTCGCCCGCCGCGCCTTTGACGCTGCCATCGACGGCAATGGCTGGGACGGCATCTTCGCGCCATCGGTCTGGGCGGTGGCCGGCGCCTCGACCCTCGGGCTGGGTGAAATCCTCAAGGCGCCAGTGCGGGATGGTCGGTTGCGGGATGGTCGGTTGCGAGACGTCGCCGGCCGTCGCCTATGGCCGGCGCTGGCAGCTTGTCTGGCAATGGGCGGCGGCGCGGCGCTGTGGTGGTTCCTGCAACCGCCTGCCCCCGAGATCGCCTCGCAGGACATCCCCCGTCCGCCGCCGCCGCCCTGGCGGGGAACGCCGTCGCCATTGACGGTGGTCCTGGCCTGTCAGCGGGCCATCGAGGCAACGGTGACGCTGCCCGGCTTCGACATCGACGGTGTGTCCTGCGACGGCCTGGAAAGCAAGGTTTCCTATCGCCGACGCAGCGGGACACTGGCCTGGTTGCCGGAATCGGCGGTGGCGGTCAGTCCGGATCTGGTGACCATGAGCCGGCCGCTGTCACTAACCGGCGAGGGCCGGCGCGGTGACGAACCGCCCTGGCCGGTCAACCGTCTGCGCCGTCATCTCTGGGGGGCCAGCCAGAGCTTCGGCCTGAGCAGCGACATCTCCCAACCGGCGGCCGAGAAGTCCACCCTCGCCGGCCGCGAAAGCCAGCCCGATCCGCTGTTCCGCTCGGTCAGGGTGTCGCTTGGCAGCCCGTTGCCGGCCGCTGTCCTGGCGCGGATTCTCGATGCGGTTCCGGCGCTGGTGGTCGAAGAGGTGAACTGGCGGCCTTCGCAATGGACAGTGAAAGGAAGGGCATATGTCAGGTGATCGCAAGCTTCCTTTAATCACCATGGCCTGGCTGCTGGCGGCGCTGCCGGCCGTCGCGCCGGCCGCCGAGACCGAGGCTCCGGCCCCGGACCGGCAAATCCTGTCCGACATCGCCCAGCGGCAAACCGACCTGGCGGTGCTGGAACTGGAGCTCAGAAAGGCCGAGTTGCAGAAAAAACTCAGGGACCTGCAGGGGGCCGGACCGCCGCCGGGATTGGCGGCGATGCCGGTTCCGCTGCCGGTGGTGGATGCCGCGGTGCCGGCGGCCAGGATCGCCGATGGTCCGGCCAGGACCTATTCGGTGCAGAGAATTCATCGCGTCGGCGGTCGGCTGGCGGCGGAACTGAGGCTTCCCGGCGGCGATACCCGCAATCTGTTCGCCGGCGGAAAGCTGGAGAAGGATCTCAAGGTGGTCGCTGTGTCGCCCGACGAGGTCACGGTGCGCCGCGGCGACGGCGAGCCCTATCCGCTGCCCGTCGCGGCGGCGGCCGACCGTCGATGAGCGCCGCCGCCGCGGAACTGTTGACCCGCCAGGGTGGGCCGATCCGCACCAATGAGGCGCTGCGCGACAAGGTCGCCATTTTTTCCGACGGGCGTTGCCTGGTATCCCGGTCCAATGCCGAAGACATCGACGTCATCTCGGTGATTGCACTGGCCGGCCGGCTCGGCTTCGCCACCCAAGCCGCCGAATATGTCGATCTCGGCTCGCTGCGCAGTCTTTACTCGGTGAGCCGTGAGCACGCCGTCTGGCCGGCCGTCGGCCGGGCGGCGCGCGACGACACCGCCATGCAGCGGGAGGTGCATGAACTGATCCTCCGAGCCAGGCGCCTGGAGGCCAGCGACATCCATGTGGTGGTGGACGGCAATGCGGTTTCGGTGCGCCTCAGGGTCAATGGCGAGCTGATGCCCTTGCCCGGCGGCACTGACGGAACGCCGGTTCACTGGCAGGTCGAGCATGGCCGGCAGATCTGCATGACGGCCTATGCGATGGCCGCAGAAGGCGGCACCGCCGACGCCAATTACGATCCTTTCGGCTATCAGGCGGGGCGGATCGTCAGCGGCTTGCCCGAGGGCATCCAGGCGGTGCGGCTGCAGTTCAACCCGGTGGGGTATAGCGGCCGCCACATGGTCATGCGGCTGCTCTATGCCGGTCATGCCGTCGGTCGGAGCCTTGCCGATCTCGGGTTCACCGCGACCCAGGAGGCCATGCTCGGCGAACTGACCGAAAGCCAGGCCGGGCTGGTGGTCATCTCGGGTCCCACCGGTTCCGGCAAGACCACCACGCTGGAACGGCTGATGCGGACCATCGTCCGGCGCAAGCCGGGAGAAAGCCTGCTGTCGGTCGAGGACCCTCCCGAATATCGCATCCCGGGGGTGGTCCAGCTGCCGGTTTCCAACCTGCGCAACGACGGCGACCGGGGCTCGGCCTATGCCGATGCCATCGCCGCGGCTTTGCGCAGCGATCCTGATCGCATCATGATCGGCGAGGTGCGGACCCCGGCGGCGGCCCATTATGCCTTCGAGGCGGCGATGACCGGTCATCAGGTGCTGACCACGCTGCATGCCAATGATGCCCTCGGCATCGTCCCGCGCTTTCTCGATATCGGTGTCGAAGCCTATAAGCTGCGAGATCCTTCGCTGATCCGTGGCCTGCTGGCGCAGCGTCTGCTGAAGAGGTTGTGCCCCGGATGCCGTCGCCAGGTCCATCCGCGCGACAGCCGACTGGCGGGCGATGCGCTGGCCCGTCTGCTGGCGGTGGTGGGCGACGGTCCGGTGTGGCTGCCCGGCAACGGCTGCGACGGCTGCCGCGGCGGCTATGCCGGCCGCACGGTGATCGCCGAACTGGCTCTGCCCGACCAGCATTTGCTCGATCTTCTCTGCGCCGGCGACCGTCAGGCGGCGGTCGACTACTGGAAAAGCGTCCTCGGCGGATGGTCCTTTGCCGATCACGCGATGGACAAACTTCTCCAGGGTATCGTCGATCCGCAGCAGATCGAATACCGTGTCGGCAGGCTGGCGGCGCCATGACGTTTCCCGGCATTTCGGAACGGTTGTCCATCGGCGAGGGGGCCTCCGGCCGGCTGCGGATCCGGCTGGCCCTGTCGCTGAAGGTCCGCCTGCGGCTGTATCGCAAACTGGCCAGCCTGCTGAGGACCGGCATGCCGCTGCCCAAAGCCCTGGACACCCTGTGGCGTGTCGCCTCGGACGACGGCCGCCGTCCCCATCTGCCGCTGGCGCTGGCCACCGACCGATGGCGCCGCCAGGTTTATGACGGCAACAGCATCGGCCGGATCCTGGCCGACTGGGTGCCGGACCGCGAATGGATGATGGTGGAGGCCGGTTCGGGAAACCTTGCCGAGGCGCTGGAGGATGCCGCCGCGCTGACCGAGACCTCGCGGCGCATGGTGGCGGCGGTGATCGGCGCCATCGCCTATCCGACATTCCTGGTCGTTCTGCTGGGGATCATCCTGTGGATCTTCAGCGTCCAGGCGATTCCCGCCTTCGCCCAGGTCAAACCGATGGAGCAGTGGACCGGCCTCGCCGCCGCCATGGCCGTCATGTCGCAACTGGTCCATGCCGGGCTGCTGCCCCTGGCCACGGCCGCCGCTTTGGCCGTCGCCCTGGCGCTGTGGTCGCTGTCGCGCTGGACCGGCGCCTGGCGGTCGCAATTTGACCGCTTTGGCCCCTGGTCCTTGTACCGCA
>DUZF01000187.1 GCA_013349665.1 Rhodospirillaceae bacterium
GGGCCTGGAAATGTCGCGCCTCCTCGACGGCGACGGTGACCCAGTCGTCATGGAAGGACCGCGGCAGGCCGGCGCCGGCGAAGCGGGCGATGATGTCCCAGGCCAGGTCGATGGCATTGAATTCGATATGCGCCAGCGCATGCAGCAGGGCGATGCGTCCGGGGATGCCGCCGGTGCCTCGCCGGGGCATGCGATTGGGTGGCAGGATGAGCGGACGCTGTGGCCGGGCCGGGCGGTCCGGCGGCAGGCTGTCGCCGATGGTATTGATGGCGCCGGAGGCCCAGGCGGCGGCGGTTTCCGCGGTCAGGCGCAGTTTGTCGGCCGGCGACGCCGCCGATAGAACATCGACGGCGGCGGCGGTCAGGCTCACCCGAGGTCCGCCAGCACCTTGGCGGCGTGCCCGTCGACCTTGACCTTGCGCCAGACCTTGCGGATCACCCCCTGTTCGTCGATCAGGAAGGTCGAGCGCTCGATGCCGAAATATGTTTTGCCGTAATTGACCTTCTCGACCCATACCCCATAGGCCTCGCAGACCTTGCCGTCGGGATCGGAGACCAGCGGGAAAGCCAGGCCGTATTTGTCCTTGAAGCGGACATGCTTTTTCACCTCGTCCCTGGAAATGCCGATGACCACGGCATTGGCGCCGGTGAAGTCCGGCAGTGCCGCCTGGAAGGCGCAGGCCTCGGCGGTGCAGCCGGGGGTGTCGTCCTTGGGATAAAAATACAGCACCACCTTGCGGCCGCGAAAGGACGACAGGGTGAGGGAGTCGCCGCTGTCGGCGGCCAGGGTGAAATCGGGGGCGGGGCTGCCGGGTTCGATGGTCATGTCTTGGCCTCCTTTTCAATCAGGCGTTTGTAAATCTCCACGACCGCGTTGCGGCTGTCATCCATCGCCGCCCGCAGTCCTTCGAAATGGATGCTGCCGGTGGTCTGCACCAGCAGGTCCTTCAGGCGCCTGGGGGCGGTTTCCTCACTGAACCCGCCTTCGATGGTCTGCCGCAGCACCTGCTGGATGGCCGACCACAGGCGGTGCGCCGCCAGCAGTTGCTCGCCGTCGAGGGGGGCCAGGACCCCGAGGCGGATGGCTTCGGCCAGGGCCTCGCCGGTGCCGGCATGCAGGATCGACGGCTGCTCGTGGGCCCAGCGCAATTGCAGGTACTGGGCGATGAATTCGATGTCCACCAGCCCGCCCCGCAGATGCTTGACGTCCCAGGGCGACCTGGCCGGGTGTTCGGCCGCCATGCGCCGGCGCATGTCGGCGACATCGGCGAGCAGGGTGACGGGGTCGCGCCGGCTCCGCAAGGTGGTCGAGATCACCGTTTCGATAGCCTGGCGCTGGGTGGCGGTGCCGGTCACCGCCCGCGCCCGGGTCAGCGCCATATGTTCCCAGGTCCAGGCCGAGCGGGCCTGATATTCGCTGAAGGCGGCCAGGCTGGTGGCGATGGGGCCGGAATTGCCGGACGGGCGCAACCGCATGTCGACCTCGTACAAGGTGCCCTCGGCGGTCTTGGCGGTCAGCGCGTTGATCATGCGCTGGGTCAGGCGGGCATAATAGGTGCCGGGGGCCAGCGGTTTGGGGCCGTCCGACCCGTCGACGCCGTCCACCATGTCATAGATGAGGATCAGGTCGAGATCGGAGTTGGCGGTCATCTCGCGGCTGCCCATCTTGCCCATGGCGACGATGGCCAGGCCGCTGCCCGGCAGAGATCCGTGCTGGGCGGCGAATTCGGCCTCGACCACCGGCTGCAGGGCCAGCAGCGAGGCCTCGGCGAGGTCGCTGAGATGACGGGCGGACTGGGTCGGCTCGGCCAGATTGCGCAAGGTGTGGATGCCGATGCGGAATTTCTGTTCATTGAGCCAGCGCCTGGCGCTGTCCATCACTTCCTGGAAATCGCCGGCGTGGTCGAGGCTGCGCCGCATATCCGCCGCCAGGCCCTGCACGCCTGCCGGAGAATCGAAGAAATCACCGGACAGCACGGCATAGAGCAGGGACGGCCGGGCGGTGAGGATTTCGGCCAGGCGCGGGGCGTCACCCATGATCTCGGCCACCAGGTCGAGCAGCATCGGGTTGTTGGCGAACAGGGCGAACAACTGCAGCCCGGCCGGCAACTGCGAAAGAAAGCGGTCGAAACAGAGGAAGGCGGAGTCGGGGTCGTTGGTGCGGGCCAGGGCCTCCAGCAGCGCCGGTGTCAGTTCGGTGAGGACTTCGCGGGCCCGGGTGCTGCGGGTGGCCCGCACCCGGCCATGGTGCCAACCGCGGATCTGCGCCGAAATCGCCTCGGCCCGCTGGAAGCCCATGGCGGTGAGGGTCTTCAAGGTCTCGGGATCGGCCTCGGTGCCGGTGAACACCAGATTGCCGCGCGCCGTCAGCGCCGGGGCCTCCTCGAACAGGCCGGCGTAATGGGTCTCCACCGTTTGCAGCACGGTGGTCAGGGCCTGGGCGAAGCCGTCATTGTCGTCAAAACCGAAAAACCGCGCCAGGGCCTCGAGCGGCGCCGGTTCCGCCGGCAGGGTCTGGGTCTGCTGGTCGTCGATCATCTGCAGGCGGTGTTCGAGGCGCCGCAGGAACTGGTAGGCATCGGTCAACTGGGCGGCCACCGGGGCCTCGAGATGTCCGGCCGCGACCAGGGCGGCGAGGGCGTCGCAGGTGCCGGTCAGACGCAGTCCCGGCTCGCGGCCGCCCCAGATCAGCTGCTGGGTCTGGGCGAAAAACTCGATTTCGCGGATGCCGCCGCGACCCAGCTTGATGTTGTGGCCGGCCACGGCGATGCGGCCGCCGCCCTTATGGGCGTTGATCTGGCGCTTGATCGAATGGATGTCCTGAATGGCGGCGAAGTCGAGATGCCGGCGCCAGATGAACGGGCGCAGGAAACGTAGGAACGCGTTTCCGGCGGTGCGGTCGCCGGCGATCTGGCGGGCCTTGATCATCGCCGCCCGTTCCCAGTTCTGCCCGAAGCTTTCGTAATAGGTTTCCGCCGCCAGGATGGACATCGCCACCGGCGTCGCCCCGGGATCCGGTCGCAGGCGCAGATCGGTGCGGAACACATAGCCGTCACCGGTGCGTTCCTCGAGGATCTGCACCAATTCGCGGACCATGGCGACGAACAGTTCCTGGATCGAGCGCCGTCCCCGATAGTCGACCTTCTCCGGGTCGAAGAACACCATCAGGTCAATGTCGCTTGAGTAATTGAGTTCGCCGGCGCCCAGCTTGCCCATGCCGATGACGATGACGCCGCAATCGGTCTCCGGCTCCTCGGGCCGCGCCAGCACCAGGTCGCCGGAGCGGTGCGCGCGGCCGAGCAGGTGACGAAGGCCGAGGGCGACGGCATGGTCGGCCAGGGCGGTGAGGGCCCCGGTAACCTGTTCCAGCGACCAGCTGCCGGCGATGTCGGCCAGCCCGATCACCGTGGCGACACGGCGTTTGAGCAGCCGCAACCGGCTTTTCAGGGCGGCGGTATCCTCGGTCGCCGTCGCTGCCTCTGCCGAGGCTGCCATCAGGCGCCCCAGGCAAGCGTCCGGACCATCGGCCAGCAGGCTGTCGACCAGGGCAGGTTCGCGGATCAGCGCCTGCGACAGGAACCGGCTGCCGCCGAAAACGGCGTCCAGCAGCGCCGCCTGGGCGGCATCCGCGGGCCTTTCGCCGCCCGCCTCGATCCATGACCGCCGATGGCGTTCGGCCATCTCGGAGTCCGCCGGCGAGGGGATCCGTCCGCTATCGATTATCCAGGTCAAATGAAGAAGCCGTTTGCCGCCATCGCTGCGACAGACTGGTCAAAGCCAGCCGCCCGGTCAAGTTTTCTTGGGTCGGGTAACGGTTGACATTGAGTTTTGCCGGCGACTGAGCAAGACTCACGCCAAGATTTTAAATGGAGATTTGTTCCCTTGGTGCACGGCACCGTCAGAAGTTTGTTCCAGCTTCTCGGAGCCGTGGCTATGACCGTCGTCGTATTGGCGGCCTGGCTGGCCTTGCGCATTGCCGAACACCCGGTGCCGCTGGACTTCCTGACCCCTTATATCGAAGATGCGCTGACGACGCCCGACGGCCGCCTGGCGGTGAAGCTCGACGGTACCGTGCTGGGCTGGAACGACGATACCAAGACGCTGGAGATCCGCGCCCTGGGTGTCCAGGCCGGCACTGCCGGGCAAAGCCTGGTGGCGGCGGTTCCCGAGATGTCGGTGTCGTTGTCCGGGC
>DUZF01000212.1 GCA_013349665.1 Rhodospirillaceae bacterium
CCCCCCCCGGAGCACTCAATGTCCACACAGTCTGGTCAGCTTTTGCTTTGAAAGCGGATTTCATCTTGATATAACTATTAGTGACAGGCAAATTGCCTCCTGTTAGAATTGTTACACATTGAGCATTGGCCAAGGGGAACCCTGAGATGGCTGTCCAAGCTGGAATCAATACTGGAATCACGATTGCGGCACCTGCCGCCGGCGGAACGGCGATGGCCGCCGCACCGGCAGCGGAAATCGAACGTGAAGCGGCACAGGCCATGATGGCCAAGGGCGGCGCGGCGAAGACCGCGGTCGGCGCCAAGGGCGCGGCGGGTGTCAAGGCGGCCGCGGTGGCGGAAGTCGAACGCGAAGCCGCCAAGACAGCGATGACCAAGGGCGCCGGCGTCAAGGCCGCGGCCGGCGGCAAGGCGGCCGGCACGGTCGCCGGAGCCAATGGTGGCGCCGCCAAGGTCGCGGCGGCGAAGATGGCCGCGCCAGCCACCCAGACCGTGGCGGCCAAGACGATCGCCGGACCCAAGCTGGCCGCCGGCATGACCGCCGCCGCCGGTGCCGCCGGTGCCTCTCTGACGCCAACCGCCACGGTCAGCCCCATCGCGGCGGCCGCCAGCGGCAGCACCATGCTGACCGGCAAGGGCATCTGCCTTGGCCTGGGGCTGGGTCTCGGCGCCTGGGGCCCGGTATTGTTGGGTGTCGCCGGCCTGGCCGGCGCGGTGAGCCTGTACGGTTATGTCCAGAAGCGGCGCGCCGCCAAGTCGTCCGACGACGGCGGGCTGTCCGAAGCTCTGGCTTGAGGGAGGGATAAATGACTGACACGACGATTGGCGGAACCTGCGCCTGGCGCTCTTCCCTTCTGGCGGCGCTGAGCTATCTGGGCGTCCTGTGTTTCGTTCCTTTGCTGGTCAGCAAGGATGACGAGTTCGTCTATTTCCACGCCAAGCAGGGCCTGGTTCTGTGGATGTGGAGCGTGCTGGCGATGTTCGCGCTGCACCTGCCGGGCATCGGCAAGTGGCTGTTCGGCTTCTCGTCGATGCCGATCCTGCTTTTCTCCCTGGCCGGCTTGGCCTCGGTGGCCTTCCGCCGCGCCTGGCGGCTGCCGGTGATCTTCCAGATCGCCGAAAAGGTCTGATCGGATCAAGGGGACAGGCTCCTGGGGTAGTGCCGGCGACGGCACTACCCTTCGCCGACATCGTTGTTGAACGGACAATCCAAATCTGAAAACCTGGGGACCGGCTTCCCAGTCAGCAGTCGGGCGCAATTTTATGGCATACTCCCAGGAAATCAGCCGTGAACGCCGTGGCGCGTTCCTGTTTCTGGTCGACCAGTCCCGCTCGATGAACAAGCCTTTCGGCAGCGACGACGCCGGCCGCGACATCAGCCGCGCCGAAGTGGTCGCCAATACCCTGAACGCCACCCTCGAGGAACTGGTCAACCGCTGCATGCGCGACGAGGGCGTGCGCGACTATTTCGACATCGGCATCATCGGCTACGGACGCACCAACCGGCCTGAATTCTGCTGGCGGAACGCCCTCGCCGGCCGCTCCCTGGTGCCGATTTCCGAAGTCGCCGACAATGCCGAGGTGGTGGAAAAGGACATCACCGTCGTCGTTCGCGGACAGCCGATGGTCGAACGGGTGGCGACGGCCCGCTGGATCGAACCGGTGGCGGTGGAAAGCACTCCGATGAACGGCGCCCTGCGCCTGGCGCAAGCCACGCTGGAGGCCTGGATCGCCGCCAATCCGCTGTCTTTCCCGCCGGCGGTGATCAACATCACCGACGGCATGGCCAATGACGTCAATTCCGAAGACGAATTGCTGGCCTCGGCCCAGCGGCTGACCGGGCTGCGCACCGCCGACGGCAATGTCTTGCTGATCAACTGCCATATCGCCGGCGGCGATGCCCCGGCGGTGATTTTTCCCGGCAGCGCCGACCAGCTGCCGGCGGACCGCTACGCCCGGCTGCTGTTCGAGATGTCCAGCCAGATGTCCGACCGGCATCGCGCGGTGATCTGCGAGATCTTCGACCGCGATGCCGACGCCACGCCGTCGATGCGCGGCATGGCCTTCAACGCCGACGCCGTCGCCCTGGTCAAGCTGCTGGACATCGGCACCCGCCAGGCCATCGTCTTCGCCCCCGCCATGGCGGCGATGGAAGCGACGGAACCGCGCCGGGGATGACCTTTCCGATCCTCAATGACTACAAGGCGGCAATGGGCAACGCGAAGGCCCGTTTCGCCACCCTGGACTTCACGCCGCAACTGGACAGCCGCCGCAATCCGGTGTTCCTGGCCGGCAATTTCGCCGGCGTCTTCAAGGTCGACAGGCCCGACGGCACGGCGATGGCGGTAAAATGCTTCACCCGCGACCTGCCGCATCTGGAGAAGCGCTACCGGCTGCTGGCCAGTTTCGTCAAACAGGCCGGCTCGCCCTATTTCATTCCTCTCGACTATCATCCGGCCGAGGTCTTCATCACCTCCGCCATCGCCGGCAGCGGCGACTTCCCGGTGGTCACCATGCCCTGGGTGGCCGGGCGCAACCTGTCCAGCGTGGCCAAGGCGCTCTGCGACAAGGACAACCGCCCTGCCCTGGCCGGGCTGACGCGGGCCTGGGCGCGGCTGTGCCTGGACCTGCTGGGACGCGGTGTCGCCCATGGCGACCTGAAGCACGACAATGTCCTCATCACGCCCGAAGGCCGGTTGCTGCTGATCGACTACGATTCGATGTTCCTGCCGCAGTTCAAGGGCATGCCGAGCCCGCTGCTGGGGGGCGTCAACTTCCAGCATCCGGCGCGCAACGAGCGGCATTTCGATGCCGAGGTCGATCATTTCTCCATGCTGGTCATGCTGCTGTCCCTGCGGGCGCTGGTCTTCGCCCCCGATCTGCTGGGCCAGTACGACAACGGCGAAAATCTCATCTTCTGCCGCGACGACTTCACCGACCCGACAGCGTCAGCCCTGATCAAGCGCCTGCTCGACGCCGAGGACTTTTTCGTCATCGACTGGACCAGACGGCTGGTGCGTGCCTGCCAGGGCGGCTCGCTGAAGCTGCAGGGGCTGGCCGCCATTTTGCGCGCCGCCCTGAAACTCGACAACAGCCCGGCGGATCCCCGCGCCAGGCATATGCTCTATATGCTGGCGACGGGCGGGTAGAGGGGTATACTGGCGGGCATCAGGAGGGGCGCGATGGCCGGCGCGAAACAGACTGCCTTGGATGCCGAAATCGACGAAATCATCGCCGGTGAGCGCCCGTCGGCGCCGAAGAAGTCCTTGGGACTGTTCGCTGCGCTGAAGAAGTCGTTCGCGCCGGGAAAATCCGGCTGCGGCAGCTGCGTCAAATGCGGCCCGGGGCGATCGCTCAAAAAAGACGATCCATGCTGATCGGCGCCTTGAAGACAAAGAACGCGCCCAGGCAGATCAACGAAAAGCCGACCAGATGGTTGATGGTCAGCCGCTCACCCAGATAGAACAGCGAAAACAAGGCGAACACCGCCAGGGTAATCACCTCCTGCATGGTTTTCAGCTCGGCGGCTGAATAAACCTGATGCCCGATGCGATTGGCGGGCACGGCAAAGCAATATTCGATGAAGGCGATCAGCCAGCTGATCACCACCACCAGATACAGCGGCCGGTCGGTGAACTTCAAATGCCCGTACCAGGCAAAGGTCATGAAGACATTGGAAATGACCAGCAGGACGATCGGGGCAATGGCGGGATAGCTCGACCACATTTTATTCTCGTTCCCGTTCTAAGGTTGAACCGGTGAAGATAGCCACTCGACCACCCCCCGGCCGGCACAAAAACCGGTGGCCAGGCAGCCTTGCAGCAGATAGCCGCCGGTGGGGGCCTCCCAGTCCAGCATTTCGCCGGCGGCGAACAGGCCGGGACGGCGGCGCAGCATCAGACGACGGTCCAATTCGTCCAGCGCGATGCCGCCGGCGGTCGAGATGGCCCGCGCCAGTCCGAAAGGCGCCGTCAGGGTCACCGGCAGCGCCTTGACCAGGGCCGACAGCGGCGCCGCCGTGCCGGCCCGCAGCGCCTCCTGCAGCAGGCCGACGGCCACCGGCGACAGGCCGCCCTGCTTGCGCAGAAAAGTCGACAGCGAGACACTGCCGCGCGGCCGGTCCAGCCGTTCCGCCAGCCGGGCGGC
>DUZF01000120.1 GCA_013349665.1 Rhodospirillaceae bacterium
CCCGCCGTTGAGGCGGAGCCAAGGGCACGGAGAGCCCGCCCGGCCAGGGGCAAAAACTTTAATCATCCTGCAGATGGGCGGTCGCCTCGGCGGCGGATTCAAAGAAATGCGGCGTCACGTTGCGGCGCGACAGCGCGTCGCCCAGTTTGGCCCGCATGAAGACATTGCTGGAATAGCGGGTCACCCCCAGATAATGCGCCTCGACCACTCTGCGCACCATTTCCAGATAGGCGTCCTCAATGGCCGGATGCATGAGGAAATCGTCATAATTCACCACGGCGAAGACTTTGTGGCCGATCGGCGCCACCACCCTTTCGACCTCCTGGCGAATGGCCTCGACATCGCCTTCGCTGCTGACTTCCAGTTTCTCGAAATTGAGGAACAGAATGTTTTGCTTGGGGTCGTAATGAAAGCGGCTGGACAGCGGCACCCTCAGCAGCCGATCCCGCAACCCCATGGGTTCCGGCCCGAACAAACGCAGGTCCATCAACGGCAGATTGGGACGGACGATCGGCTTGAAGTCCATCAGCGCCAGGATGTCCCGTTCGAGATCGATGCCGGGGGCGATTTCAGTCAGTTCCATGCCGGCCGCCGTCAATTCGAAGACACAGCGCTCGGTGATGTACAGCACCGGCTGCCCACGCTTTACCGCCACCTTGCCGCTGAAGGTCTTATGTTCAACGTGGCGGACGAACTTCTTGTTGCTGCCTTCGCTGATGATGGAGATTTTGCCGTCACCGACGCCGATCTCCAGATTGCCGGCGGTAAAGGTGCCGACAAACACCACTTTCTTGGCGTTCTGGCTGATATTGATGAAACCGCCGGCCCCGGCCAATCGGGGGCCGAACTTGCTGACATTGAGATTGCCTTCCTCATCGGCCTGCGCCAGGCCGAGAAACGCCGCATCCAGGCCGCCGCCGTCGTAGAAATCGAACTGATAGGGCTGATCGATCACCGACTGGGTGTTGACGGCGGCGCCGAAATTCAGGCCGGCGGCCGGAACGCCACCGACCACGCCGGGCTCGGCGGTCAGTGTGATAAGGTCGATGATCCGCTCCTCATCGGCGACCGCGGCGATGCCCTCGGGCATGCCGATCCCCAGATTGACCACGCTGTTGGGCACCAGTTCCATGGCGGCGCGACGGGCGATCACCTTGCGCTCGTTGAGCTCCATCGCCGCCAGGCTGCCGGCCGGCACCCTGATCTCGCCGCTGAAGGCGGGATTGTAGTGCGAGGCGAAGGTCTGCCAGTGATGCTCGGGCGGCGCCACCACCACACAATCCACCAGGATCCCCGGCACCTTCACCTGGCGCGGATGCAGGCTGCCCTGCTCGGCCAACCGCTCGACCTGAGCGATCACCATACCGCCTGAGTTGCGCGCCGCCTGCGCGATCGACAGCACCTCGAGGGTCAGCGCCTCGCGTTCCATGGTGATATTGCCGGCGGGGTCGGCCGTGGTGCCGCGGATGATGCCGACATCGATGGGAATCGCCCGATAGAAAAGGTATTCCTCGCCGGCGATCGTCATCAGGCTGACCAGATCCTCGGTGGTGGAGTCATTGATTTTACCGCCGCCGTTGCGGGGATCGACGAAAGTCCCCAGCCCGACCCGGCTCAGGTGACCGGGCTTGCCGGCGGCGATGTCGCGGAACAGATGGGTGATCACCCCTTGCGGCAGGTTATAGGCCGCCACCTGGTTGCCGACCGCTAACCGCTGCAGTTTGGGAACCAGGCCCCAGTGACCGCCGATGACGCGCCGCACCAGCCCCGGATAACCCAGATGATTGAGGCCCCGTTCCTTGCCGTCGCCCTGACCGGCGGCATAGAACAGGGTCAACCCCTGAGGCTGGTCATGCTCGACAAATCGTTTCTCCAGAGCGATGGCGATATGCTCGGCAAAGCCGATGCCGACGAAGCCGCTGGTGGCGATGGTGTCGCCATCGCGGATTAATCGGACCGCCTCCTCGGCGGTGACGACTTTGCCTTTGGCCTGTTTCCGCTGGTCGGTCAGCAGGGGATGAACGGGAGGCGTTGGCATCGGCGCTTCCTTATCTATTGTTGTTTAAACAAAGGATGTTTTAGCCGCCGCGGCGGCGTCAATGGAAAACGGCTGACCGGAAGAATTGAAAATCCCGCCTGGCGGCATCACATGAGCAACCGTTAGTGATTTTTTGAGGAAGAGACGATGGCAAGAATTTATTCATTTTCCGCCGCCCTGGCCACCGCGACATTGTGCCTCTTGGCCTGGCAACCGGCTGCCGCCGCCGACGCAAATCAGGAGATCGCCACCGCCGTCACCCATGCGGGCCTGGCCGCCGGTTCAGGCGAGCAGAAGGTGGTCAGCATGCACCTGCATCACGTCGTCAATTGCCTGGTGGGGCCGAACGGCGCCGATTTCGACGCCAGCGCCGGCAATCCTTGCAAGGATCAGGGGGCTGGCGCCCTGGTTGATGCCCCGGCGAAGAAAGGTGAACTGGAAACCGCCCTGGCACTGGCCAAATCGGGCCTGACGGCGACCGACATAGCGAAGGCCAAGGAAAAGGCCGTCGAGACCCAGACGGCGCTGAAGAAAGCCGGCATGTAAAGAGTGCCGCGAACCACCAGGGTCGATCCGTCGCCCTGGTGGTTCGCCGTCATTCGGGTTTGACGATCCAGCTTAATGACGCGGAATCCTGCTCATTGCACAGATCGGAAAGCCTGCCGGCGGAAATCCGCTGCGGCGCCACCCCATTGATGACGACGACGCCCTTGCGGGCCAGTTCCCAGGCCGCCGAGACACAGACTTTCGGCGCAAGATCCTCTACCGTTACAGTGATCTGGCCGCCGCTGCGCTCGACCTTGAGGCTGCCGCCGAAGACATTGCGCGGAGCAACGGTTCCATCGACGGCGAGTTCCATCTGCTGCACCAGATCGCCGGCTTTCGGCACGCTCGCGCCATGGTCGGTCATTCCGACCACCATCATTATGGTGCCGCCGACAATCACCGCCAACAGCGTCCACTGCCACCACCAGGATTTTTCCTCCTGCCCCGATCGGAAAGAAGACGACAGACGAGTTGTCGATTTCTTCCGCAGGCCGGCCCCCTGCCCATTGTGCAGTGCAGTATAAGAGCCGCCACGCATGACCATCCTCCTTTTCGTACTTTTTACTATATTAGATCTATATTTCTTGATTTTCAATAGTTGTTGTGATTCAAGCTTTTTTTCATTGTGATGTTTTGAGAATAAATTAGCGAAAAAATATGCAAAATTTTATGCAAATTTTCACCGCCCCCGCAGGGCTTATTGACTTGTAAAGAAAGACAGGACAACGTGACCTAATGATCGCAAGAAAGAAGGTTTGGGAGCAAAAATGAACGCCAGGACGCCGGCATCACCGCAGCCGGATTTGCCGTCAAACGCAGGTTCCAGGCCGGGATTTTTTCTCCGATTCATTCTTTTGGCCGGCCCCTACTGGCGTTCGGACGAAAAATGGACGGCCATCGGTTTAACCTTGGCTTTAGTTGTATTGACGATTTGCCAAGCGGCATCTCCCATAGTCCTTAACTTCTGGAACCAGCAACTTTTCGACAGCCTGGAACAGCGCCAGATGGGGCGCTTCGTCATCCTGGTCGGCGCCCTGGGGGTGATTATTCTGGCCAATCTGGCGGTCACCACCACCCATATGGTGGTCAAGCGAAGACTGCAGATCGGCTGGCGGCAATGGCTGACCGCCAACGTCCTCAATTCCTGGATGACCGCCGGCCGCCACTACCAGGTCACCCATATCGCCGGCGACCACGACAACCCCGACGGACGTATCGCCGAGGATATCCGCGTCACCACCGAAGCCGCCCTCGACCTTGCACATTCGCTGTTCTATTGCCTGCTGCTGTTGTTCGGCTTCACCGAAATCCTGTGGTCGTTATCCGGCGACCCGGAATTCGTCCTCGGCGGCCTGACCTTCCATTTGCCCGGTCATCTGGTTTGGGTGGCGCTGGTCTATGCCGCCATCGGCTCGTCGGTGGCCGTCTGGCTGGGCCGTCCGCTGGTCCGCGCCGTCAACAACCGCCAGACCTGCGAAGCCAATTTTCGTTTCGGCCTGGTCCGCGCCCGCGAACATTCCGAG
>DUZF01000184.1 GCA_013349665.1 Rhodospirillaceae bacterium
CCAGACCACCGGCAGGAAGGCCAGGACGGTGGCGGCCAGCGCCTGCACCGGCCACTGCTTGACTTCGAGGACAGGATCGATCATCGAGAATTTGCTGTTGCGGTCGGCGTCCCATACGCCCCAATGGGTGCCCACCGACCATTCGAAGGCCTTCTTCCACGGCTGGTCGAAGGCTTCGATGATGTTGTAGTCGATGTTCCGTTCGGTGGCGGTGTTGAGGAACTGGCGCAGGAACAGGGCCTGGTTGATCACCGACGGTTCGGCCGGGCCGCGGGATTTGCCGGCCGACGGCCAGCCCACCTCGGCCAGCATGACATGCTTGTCGGGGTAGACGGTGGACATGTTGGTGTATTCGCCGAGAACGAAATCGGTGGAGCTTTCGGCCGGCACCCCTTCCCAGTAAGGCAGGACGTGCAGCGCGATGAAGTCCACCTCCTTGGCCAGGTCGGGATGCGCCAGCCAGACCGAGGCCGGTTCGGCGGTGGATACCGGCTGGCTGACCTGCGCTTTGACGCGGCGGATATAACGGATCAGTTGCGGGACCGTGGTCTGGCCGGTCAGAATGGTTTCGTTACCGACAATGATGCGGTCGATATTGGGATTGGCGCGGGCCATCTCGATGACCCCGTTTATCTCCTCCTCATTGGCGGTCAGCGCCTTCATCTGGCCCTGGTAGGCTTTCAGCTCGTCGCCGTTCATCTCGCCGGGCTGCTTGTCGAGGCGCAGATTGGGATCGGCCAGCGACCCCATCAGCCAGGCCCCGGCGGTCACCCTGAGATCGTATTTGGCGGCCATCGCCGGGATGGTCTTGGTCATCGGCTTGGCATTGTAAAGGCGGATCGAGCGCACCGTCGGCGCCACCAGCGCCAGATCGCGATCGATGGACTCGGCCGGCGGTTCGCGGTCGACCAGCGCGTCGTCATCCTTGCGGTAGGGGCTGAACGAGATGCTGCGGATCTCGCCGTGCCACTGCACGCCGGACTGGGGGCGGTTCATCAACCACCAGACCCCGATATTGCCGAACACGATGACCAGCAGGACGATGAACCCGGAAAGGCGGCGCATGGTTTTTTTTCTTTGGGTGGCGTTAAGTGAAAACGGCAGACTGATCGCAACGGAGTGACCCGAGAGGATCACGCCGGTTCATGGCGAAATGATGGAGGCCGATGCGGCGCATCCGTCAACGACAATCCATTTTGAGGCCAAACTTTTCGGTTACCTCCACCGATGGCGGCGGAGGGGGAAAATATATCGGAAGAGTGCTTTTTTTGTCGAGGCCTTCCAGGCCCGCATTTGCTATCAGTCGTTACGGACAGGGAAGGAACCATTGCGAAGTGACAACGAAATGCGCCTGCTCATGAAGTTGCGGGTCTTTGGCCGGCTCGCCCCGGCGCTGGCGGCGCTGTTGGCGGTATTGCTTCCGGGGGGTGCCGTCGCCGCAGATCTCGGCATCGCTTTTGTCGGCGGCCTGTCGGGGGTGCATGCCGACGCCGCGCAGGACCAACTGGACGGTTTCCTGCTGGGGGTCAAGCATCTCGGCGGACGTCTGGGCGGGGTGGAGATCGCGGTTTCGGTGATCGACGATCACCGCAATCCGGAAAAAGCCCGCGAGACCCTGGCCTCGCATCTGCAGATCGAGCGCCCGGAATTCGTCCTGCTGGGATCCGAGGCGCCGGTGACGGCCGCCGTCGCCCCGATCGCCATCGCCGCCAAGGCCATCGTCATTTCCCTCTCGCCGCTACCCGCGTCCTTCGCCGGCCGCGACTGCCAGGCGCGGTTTTTTTCACTGGCCGGGCTGGTGGACACCACCCATGAGATGGCCGGCGAATATCTGCAGGGGCAGGGGTTCCACCGGCTCGTCGTGGCCGGCCGCCATGAGGCCGCCACCGACGAGGCCCTGGCGGCCTTCCGCCGTGGTTTCAATGGCGAGGTGACGTTCGTCGCCGGCCGTCACGGGAACATGGATTTCACCGAGGATCTGCGGCGGATCCGCAAACTGGCGCCGGAGGGGGTTTATCTCCTGCATAGCGGCGGCATGGCGGTGAACTTCATCCAGCAATTCGCCCGCGACGGACTGAAGCAGGATATTCCTTTGTTCGGTCCCTACAGCAGCTTCGACCAGCCGCTGATCGCCGCCGCCGGGCCGGCGGTGCTCGGCGCCTTCAGCGTCGGGCCATGGAGCGAGGATCTCGACATCCCCGTCAATCGCCGCATGGTCAGCGATTTCGAGACCGAATACGGACGCCTGGCCTCGGTCAACACCGCCCGCGGCTACGATGCGGCGATGCTGCTCGACGCGGCGGTCAGGGCGGTGGACAAGAAAGTCCATGACGACGATCTGATCCGGGCGGCGCTCAGGCGAGTCGACTTCCCCAGCGTCCGCGGTGTGCTGAGGTTCGACACCAACCAGTTTCCCATCCAGACCTATCTGGTGCGCCATGTGGTGGCGGATTCCCGCGACCGCATGATCAATGAGCAGCGCGGCGTTCTGATGCGCGACGTCCGTGATGGTCATGCGGGCGAATGCCCCATGCGATGGACGGTGGAAACGCCGCCCAAAGGCTGATTCTTTCGCAGCCCTGGGATCCATAGACTGGGGCGTATGCGTTTGCTCCCCATCGCTGTCATTGCCTCCCTGCTTCTCGGTCCCGGCGTCCTTGCCCAGCCGCCGTCGGACACTGTCGCCTATGCGGTTTCCCTCCAGGGGGTCGAGGACGACGGGCTGGCCGAGGCCATCCGCGACGGATCGCGTTTGTTCGGGCTGGTCGAGCAGCAACCGCCCGGCATGATCGCGCTGGCCCGGAGGGCCGATGAAGATCGCCGGCGGATCGCCGAGGTCCTGCGCGCCGAGGGGTATTATGACGCCGGGCTGGACATCGCCATCGACCGGCAGGCGCAGCCGGTGGCGGTCACCGTGACGGTCGATCCCGGCCAACGCACCCGCCTCGTCGCCTGGACAACCAGCCCCGATCTCGGCATCACCGGCGGCGATGTCGGTGTCCTGCCGGGGATGCCGGCCGTATCGCAGGCGGTTATCGCCGCCGAGGGCCGGATGTTGCAGTTGCTGGCCCTCAGGGCCCATCCTCTGGCCAAGGTGGTGGACCGTCAGGTGGTGGTCGACCATGCGACGCTGGGCATGACGGTTACCGAACAGGTGGATCCCGGCCCTCTGGCCCGATTTGCCGCGCCGTCGATCGCCGGCCTGGTCGGGGTCGACCGCCGGTGGGTGGAAAACCGCGTTCCCTGGCAGCCGGGAGATCTGTTCGATCCGGCCAAAATCGAAGCCTTGCGCAAGGCCCTGGCCGGGTCCGGGCTGTTCGCCGCGGTTGCCGTGAACACCGGCGAGGCGCTGGACGCTGACGGCCGTCTGCCGATCCGCGTCACCCTGACCGAACGGCCTGACCGCTCGACCGGCTTCGGCGTCGTCTATTCCACCTCCGAAGGTCCCCAGGGGCAGGCCTTCTGGGAGGCGCGCAATCTTCTGGGGGCGGCGGAACGCTTGCGGCTGACCGCATTGGGCGGGCGTCAGCGCAGCCTGCTGCTGGCCGACTGGCGGCAACCCGACCGCTTTGGCCGCGACCGCGACCTGCTGGCCGATGTCAGCTACGAGAGGCAGGATACCGAGGCCTTCCGCGCCCGCACGGCGGCGGTGTCGGGCGGCATCGGCTGGCGCCTGTCGCCGGTGTGGAGCCTGTCGGGGGCGGTCAGTCTCGAACATATCGACGACAGCGGCGGCGGTACCGGGGCCGGGATCTTCGATCTGCTGTCGGTGCCGCTGACTGCCAGGCGCGAGACCAGCGACAACCTCCTCGATCCCGCTTCCGGCGGCCTCGGCAGCGTGGAACTGCGTCCCTACCAGGAAATCACCGGCGCCGGGCGCCGCTTCACCCGCCTCGACATCAAGCAGACGGCGCATTTCGAGGTCCTCGACCGCCGCCGCGTGATTCTCGCCCTGCGCGGCGAGGTCGGCAGCTATCTCAACTCGAAAGCCGTCGACCTGCCGGTGGAAAAGCGCTTCTATGCCGGTGGCGGCGGGTCGTTGCGCGGCTATCGGTTGGGGTTCGCCGGACCACTGACCGAC
>DUZF01000211.1 GCA_013349665.1 Rhodospirillaceae bacterium
ACCATCGTCGGCGCGCTGACGGCGATCTTCGCCGCCACCGTCGGCTGCGTGCAGAACGACATCAAGCGGATCATCGCCTATTCCACCTGTTCGCAGTTGGGCTACATGTTTTTCGCCATCGGCGTCTCGGCCTATCAGGCGGGCATTTTCCACCTGTTCACCCATGCCTTCTTCAAGGCCCTGCTGTTCCTCGGCGCCGGCTCGGTGATCCACGCCATGTCGGACGAGCAGGACATTCGCCGCATGGGCGGCATCTGGAAGCATATCCCGCTGACCTATGGCCTGATGCTGGTGGGCAGCGTCGCCCTGGCCGGCATCCCGCCCTTCGCCGGCTACTGGTCGAAGGACACCATCCTCGAGGCCGCCTGGGGTGCCGGAACGCCGGTGGGCATGTTCGCCTACGGCATCGGCGTCACCGCCGCCTTCCTCACCGCCTTTTATTCCTGGCGTCTGCTGATCCTCACCTTCCACGGCAAGCCGCGGGCGGACGAGCATGTGATGGCCCATGTCCACGAATCCCCGGCGGTGATGACGGTGCCGCTGATGGTGCTGGCCGCCGGTGCCGTGGCCGCCGGCTGGATCGGCCATGAATCCTTCGTCGGCGAGGATATGAGCCGCTTCTGGGGCAATGCCATCGTGCTGCTTGAACATCATGAGGCGCTGCACAACGCCCATCATGTGCCGTTCATCATCTCGACCCTGCCGACCATCATGGCGGTCAGCGGCATCCTGCTGGCCTATGTGATGTATGTCTTCGTGCCCAGCCTGCCCGGCATGCTGGCCGGAGCCTTCCAGGGGCTTTACAAGTTCCTGCTCAACAAGTGGTATTTCGACGAACTCTACGACCGCATCTTCATCAAGCCGGCCTTCTGGCTTGGCTACGGCATGTGGAAAGGCGGCGACGGGGCGCTCATCGACGGTTGCGGTCCGGACGGGTTGGCGGCCGCCACCCGCGACGTCGCCCGGCGGATCAGCGTCATGCAGTCGGGCTATCTCTACCACTACGCCTTCGCCATGCTGATCGGCGTCGCGGCTTTCGTAACCTGGTATATGGTCAAGGTGGGCTGACGCGCGATGACTGACTGGCCTCTGCTCTCGATCACGACGTTCCTGCCCCTCCTGGGCGCGGCGTTCATTCTCACGATCCGCGGCGACGCGGCGGTGGTGGCGCGCAATTCGCGCAACGTGGCGCTGATGACCAGCGTCGTCACCTTCCTCGTCTCGCTGTTGGTGTGGGTCAATTTCAACCCGGCCTCGGCCGAATTCCAGATGGTCGATCAGGCCCGCTGGCTGCCCGGTTATGCCATTGTCTACAAGATGGGGGTGGACGGCATCTCGCTGTTCTTCATCCTGCTGTCGACCTTCCTGACGCCGCTCTGTCTGCTGTCCGCCTGGGAGGCGGTGCAGGTGCGGGTGAAGGAATACATGATCGCCTTCCTGATCCTCGAGACCATGATGGTCGGCATGTTCTGCGCCCTCGACCTGGTGCTGTTCTATGTCTTCTTCGAGGGCGTGCTGATCCCGATGTTCATCATCATCGGGGTCTGGGGCGGGGCGCGCCGCGTCTACGCGGCCTTCAAGTTCTTCCTCTACACCCTGCTGGGCTCGGTGCTGATGCTGCTGGCCATCCTGGCCATGTATTACGACGCCCATACCACCGACATCCAGGTGCTGCTGGCCCATCGTTTCCCGGTCTATATGCAGTCCTGGCTGTGGCTGGCCTTCTTCGCCTCCTTCGCCGTCAAGGTGCCGATGTGGCCGGTGCATACCTGGTTGCCCGACGCCCATGTCGAGGCGCCCACCGCCGGATCGGTGATCCTTGCCGGGGTGCTGCTGAAGATGGGCGGGTACGGCTTCCTGCGCTTCTCGGTGCCGATGTTCCCGCTGGCCTCCCATGATTTCGCGCCGCTGGTCTATACCCTGTCCATCGTCGCCGTCATCTACACCTCGCTGGTGGCGCTGGTGCAGGAGGACATGAAGAAACTGATCGCCTACAGTTCGGTGGCCCATATGGGTCTGGTGACCATCGGCATCTTCACCGTGCAGGTGCAGGGCATCGAGGGCGCCATTTACCAGATGCTGTCCCATGGCATCGTCGCCGGCGCCCTGTTCCTTTGCGTCGGCGTCGTCTACGACCGCATGCATACCCGCGAGATCGCCCGCTACGGCGGCCTCAACGCCCGCATGCCGGCCTATGCGATCGTGTTCATGCTGTTCACCCTGGCCTCGGTCGGCCTGCCGGGAACCTCGGGCTTCGTCGGCGAGTTCCTGGTGCTGCTGGGCGCCTTCCAGGTCAACAGCTGGGTGGCCGCCTTCGCCGCCACCGGCCTGATCCTGGGGGCGGCCTATATGCTGTACCTCTATCGCCGCGTGGTGTTCGGCAAGCTGACCCGCGACGACCTGAAGTCGATTCTCGACCTCAGTCCGCGTGAAATCACGGTGTTCGCCCCGCTGATCGTGGTGGTGCTGTGGATGGGGATCTATCCGTCCACCTTCCTCGGCCCCATGCATGCCTCGGTGGGCAAGTTGATCAATGACTACCAGCTGGCGCAGACGGCGGTCCCGGTGACCCCGCTGGCGTTGCGCTGACAGGGGAGGACATCACGTGTCGGAGCTGAACCCCGCCTTGGCGGTCCCGGAAATCTTCATCGCCCTGTCATCCCTGGCTCTGCTGCTGCTGGGAGCCTTCCGTAAACAGGAGGCCGCCCAGGGGATCTCCGCGCTGGCCATCATCACCATGGTGCTGGCCGCCCTGCTGGTGCCCGCCGGCGGCTCGGTCCGTGCCGTCGCCTTCACCGGCATGTTCGTCGTCGACGGCTTCGCGGTGTATTCCAAGCTGCTGGTGCTGCTGGCCTCGGCGCTGTCCCTGGCGATGTCCATGGGCTGGCTGAAGCATGAGAAGCTCGAGCGGTCGGAATATCCGGTGCTGGTGTTGCTGGCGACGCTCGGCATGATGATGATGATTTCGGCCAACAACCTGATTTCGCTTTATATCGGCCTCGAACTGCAAAGCCTGTCGCTCTATGTGCTGGCCGCCTATCAGCGGGAAAGCAGCCGCGCTACCGAGGCCGGGCTGAAATATTTCGTCCTCGGCTCCCTGGCCTCCGGCCTGCTGCTCTATGGTTCGTCGCTGATCTACGGCTTTGCCGGCAGCACCGGCTTTGAAGCCCTGGCCCATGCCGTCAGCACCGGCACGCCGCCGATCGGCGTCGTTGTCGGCCTGGTGTTCGTGCTGGCCGGTCTGGCCTTCAAGATCTCGGCGGTGCCGTTTCATATGTGGACCCCCGACGTCTACGAGGGCGCGCCGACCCCGGTGACCGCCTTTTTCGCCGTCGGCCCGAAGATTGCCGCCTTTTCGCTGCTGGTGCGGGTGCTGGTCGGACCCTTCGCCGAAATGACCCAGCAATGGAGCCAGGTGGTGGTGTTCATCGCCATCGCCTCGATGGTGGTCGGAGCCTTCGGCGCCATCGCCCAGAGCAACATCAAGCGTCTGATGGCCTACAGCTCGATCGGCCATGTCGGCTATGCCCTGATCGGCCTGGCGGTCGGCAACCAGGCCGGTATCCGCGGCGTGCTGGTCTATCTCGCCATCTATCTGTTCATGAATGTCGGCACCTTCGCCATCATCCTGTCGATGCGCCAGAAGGGCCGGGCGATGGAAGGCATCAATGACCTGGCCGGCCTGTCCCGGACCCATCCGATGATGGCGGCGGCGCTGGCCATCTTCATGTTCTCCATGGCCGGGGTGCCGCCCATGGCCGGGTTCTGGGGCAAGCTCTATGTGTTCATGGCGGCCATCGAGTCGGGCTACATCGCCCTGTCGGTGATCGGCGTCCTGACCAGCGTGGTGAGCGCTTACTATTATCTGCGCATCATCAAGGTCATGTATTTCGACGAACCGGCCGAAGGCCTGGACCGCGGCGTCAGTGGCGGGCTTGGCGTCATCATGGGGATCAACGCCGTGCTGATCGTCGTTTTCACCCTGGTCCCGGCGCCCCTGGTGTCGAGCGCCGGAACCGCTGCCGCCACGCTGTTCGGGGGATGACGGAGCGGGCGCTGCC
>DUZF01000101.1 GCA_013349665.1 Rhodospirillaceae bacterium
GTCCGGGTTGACGCCTATCTGCGCGCCGGTCGGGTCAGTGACGTCTTCGTCACCGGCGACCAGGCCTTCGCCGCCAGCGACGACATCGGCAACCACGCCCTGATGTCCTGCCAGCACGCCGTCAGCCTGGGGCGGGTCGCCGGGTACAACGCCGCCGCCGAACTGCTCGGCCTGCCGCTGCATCCCTACAGCCAGCCGAAATACGTCACCTGCGTCGATCTCGGCTCCTGGGGCGCACTCTATACCGAGGGCTGGGACCGGCAGGTCCGGCTGACTGGAGCCGAGGCCAAGGCGCTCAAGGTCGAGATCAACACCAAATGGATCTACCCGCCGGCGCCGGACCGCGAGGCCGTCTTCGCCATCGCCAATCCCGATTTCGTGATTGTTCCTTAAAACAGCTCCTATGCCGGCAGCCGAACAACAGAGAACCAGTAATTACCGATTCCCCGGATAATATTAATTAACTCATCAATATCTACCGGCTTGACGACGTAACCGGCGGCGCCAAGCTGGTAGGAGGCGACGACGTCACGCTCGGTGTCGGAGGTGGTCAACACCACCACCGGAATGGTGGAAAGCCCGAGATCGTCCTTCATCTCGGCCAGGACCTCCTTGCCGTTCTTGCGGGGCATGTTGAGGTCAAGAAGCACAAGATCAGGGACGGGCTGATCCGCATAGGGTGGCTGCTGGCGCAGGAACGCCATCGCCTCCTCGCCGTTGTTGGCCACGGAAGCCGTGCAGAGCAGCCGTGCTTCCTGAAGGGCCAGTTTGATCAATTCGACGTCGCCGGGATCGTCATCGACGATAAGGATATGAAAGTTTGACTCATTGTCCGCTGACATAGACTCATCCCTTAATCTGCCGGCCAGGCCTCAATCCCGATCGCACCCCGAAACCTCGATTATTTTCCACAGGAACGCAAGCCCGGGCAATAACCTCCCCACCTCTTGTTTCAGGTTATTATCGTCCCAATGTCTTACCCAAGGGGCGGGACTAAGCCATTAAGCATAAACAATATGGTCGTCTCGCCTGATAGGGCGAACCTGATGCCTGCCTCAGAACATTCATCTCCTGAGCAACTGAAGGCACTGTTTCAGACACTGTTGCGCAAGATCCCGGCGGCGGCCGACCGGCGCCAACTGGAAGACGCCACCTGTGCCGCCTTGCAGCTGATGTTGCGCCGCACCGGCGACCGTGAACTGCTCGCCTCGCTGCAGCGTCAGGCGAGAGACATCATCGGCAGTCTGCCGGAAACTGGTCAGAGCGAGGACGCCAGAGCCGATCTGCGAAGGGCGTCGGGCCGCTGCATCGACCTTCTGAAACAGGCGAAAAAACTACGCAAGCCGCGCCCCCCGCGAACAGCCGCCGCGGCGCGCGAAAAAGGGCGCAAATCAAGTCAGGCGGTCAAAGCGGCGTTCGGCCTGGCCGGCGCGACCGCCTTCATCGCCGCGGGCATCTGGCTTTGGCAGGTTACCGACAGCGGTAAACACACGGCGGCGGACCTTGCCCATCAGTTTGAATTGGCGGCGAGCGGCGAAAATATCCTTGTTCATGTCTTCGGCGGGCCTTTGCGGGTCGAGAAAAAAGGCGACCTGATCCTGGTGGTGGCCGAAAAGGTGCCGGCGGCGACCTGCGTTTCCGCGGCCTGGCAACTGGCCCGCAAAGGCACCGTCAGCATCAATCACGTCACCACACAGCGGGTGACGGCGGCGTCGCTGTCGGAGATGTGTCACGAGGAGGATGACGGGGCGACCCTGGCATGGTCGCCGGCGCCGCCAACCAATAAATAGGAATGTTTGGCCCGAGGCTGTCCGTGTTACCGTCCTCTCTGATTTCCCTGGTCATGCAGGCTTGAGGGTCGGAGAGATGGACGATGCGTCCCGGTAAGCGCAATTACATCGGTACCGTCGTGGTTGCCGTCGCAAATCCAGTGATCCGCAGGGCCTTGATCGACTCTTTCCGCCAGAGCGGCGCCGATGAGGTCCTGGACCCCACGGACTGGAAAGCCCTGGCGGAAATCCTCGCCGCCAAGGCTGTCGTCCTGATGGTGGTGGACGATACGCTGTCCCAGCGGCCGACGGCTGATCTGATCCGGAAAATTCGCCAGGGCGAGCTGCATGCGCATCCGTTTCCGCTCATCATCATGCTTGCCAACGAACGCGAAGAGCATCAACTGAGGGCGCTGATCGATTGCGGCCCGGATGCGATTGTCCTGACCCCCATCTCCATCGCCGACCTGTTTTCCAAGATCGACATGCTGGCCAGCGGGCGCAAACCGTTTGTCATCACCAGGGATTATGTCGGACCGGATCGTCGCAAGGCGCCGCGCGAAGGCGCCGGTGAGCCGAAAATCATCAGCCCGCCGAACCCCCTGGCGCGCGGAGTCGACGGGGCGACATTCCAAAAAGCCCTCAAGGAAAGCCAGTCGTCGCTGAAAACCGCGAAGATGGAGTGCAGCCTGGGACAACTCGCCTGGGCGATGCGGTCGGGCAAGGCGTCGGATTTCCTCGACCTGATCCCGGTGGTCGACCGCCTGGTGGAAGCGGCGACGTCGCCGGGGGTGAAATCGGCGGCCGAGGGCCTGGCGGCGGCCCTGCGCGGCGGCAGCGTGCCGGACATCATGGATTGCTGCCGCAAGCTTCTCGCCCAGGCCGGCGACGGCAAATAACCGAGGAGCCTGTCCCCGTAATCACGAGAGGCCGCGTTATCGGCCCGCCGGCGCCCGAATGGCAGGCGCGATGGCGACGGCGATGCTGGATGCATCGTCGAGCCAGCGCAACGAACCAGACGGCCCGGCGGGCCATAACCCCCTGGGGATGCGCGAAAAATAGCCATGGAGCGGCGCCGCTGCTCGCTCGTGATGCGTCCAGCATCACGTCGCTCGCATCGGCTGGCCCATGACTATTTTATCGCAGCATCGCGGCCCTCGGCATTACGGGGACAGGCTCCTAGAACAGCACGTCCTCGACCACGGCGGCGTCATTCGCCGGCAGCTTGTCGCCGTCCAGCATCCGGCGGACCATGTCTTCACTGGCGACGCTGCACCGGCTGAGAATGAATTCCAGCACGTCCTGGCGCACCCCATCGAAGTCTTTCGCCGCCGCGGCGCCGGTTTCTTCCGCCAGGGTGTCAAGGGCGGCGGCGCAGTCGGCCAGGGCCTGGGCGAAGTCCGGCTGCCCGGCGGCCCGGCGACGGGCCGAATCCAGCCGTTCGAGGCCCTTGGCGCCCGCCGCCAAGACTCGCGGCAGCGCGGCGGTGGCATGGCACCCTTCCATTTCCAGCGCCTTCACCGCCGCCGCCAGGTCAGCTTCGATGACCACGGCGTCGACCAGACGTTCGCGTTCCGCCACCTCTTTGGAGACGGTGATCAGTTCGGCCAGACAGGCCATGGCGATCTTGCTGTCTTCGGCGGTGAGGTCCGAATAGGTGTGAAGGTCGGCGGCGATGGCCGCCAGCGCGCTGCCGCAATCGCCCAGTTTGCGGCAGTCGAGGCTGGCGTTCAGGCCGGTCACGCGGATATCCGCTTCGATGGATTTGAGGTCGGCGAGATAGTGCACCATGCCGTCGACCATCGCCGACAGGTCGGCCAGAACACGCTCGACGCCGGCGCGGGCGATGGCGTAGCGGGCTAAAATCCGGTGAACGGCCTCGAACTCGTGGCTCAGATCGGCCAGGAAGGACGATCCCGCCTCGCCACCGAAGGCTTCGGCGCAATGCCCCGGCAGGCCGCCGGCATCCTCGGCCAGACCGCTGAGATTGTCCTGGATCTGGGACAGGCGGCGACGGAACTCCTCGGCGGACTCGCGCGCCCGTTGCCCCTGCAGGCGGCAAACCGTGGCGACCACCGACATCCGGTCATTTTCCGACAGGCCGCCCACCACCTCCAGCAGCGTCTGCAGGGCGTCGCGGATATGCTCGCCCCGCTGCCGGGTGATGTCGCCGATCTGCATGGCCTCGACCAGCGCGGCGAGTTCCTCGGCCATGTGCCGCGACCGTTCCGCCAGACTGCCGCTGGCGCGCCCCG
>DUZF01000272.1 GCA_013349665.1 Rhodospirillaceae bacterium
GGCGGGGGGGGCGGAGGAGGCGGTGGCGCGGCGGCGACCGTCTTGCCCTCGGCATGGGCGTTCAGCTGGTCGATCAGCTCCTTGTCGTCACCCTCCGGCTCGGCCTCGTGCTGCTCGATATGCTGGAGGATCATCTTGATGCGGTCGATCGAGGCGAGAATCAGGGTAACCGCCGCCGGGGTGACCGGCAATTCTCCGTCGCGGAACTTGCCCAGCACGTTCTCGCCCGCATGCGCCACATGTTCCAGGCGCGGCAGGCCGAGAAAGCCGCAAGTTCCCTTGATGGTGTGCACCAGACGGAAAATATTCGAGAGGATCTTCGGTTCCGGATTCTGTTCCAGCTTGACCAGCTCGACGTCCAGAACGGAAAGGCTCTCGCCGGTTTCCGTAAGGAATTCACTCAAGAGATCGTCCATGATTGGCCCCTTCGGTCACGTCGGTCCACCCCTTGCCGGCCGACGCCACGGTTCTGCGGATTATTTATATTGATAACACGAATACCACGCGTGATCAGCTCATAGAAAGAGCCGCTTCTCACGAATCACGAACTGGGTCACAATTTTTTGTTTTCGCGGATCGTCAGAACCACCCGACCGGCATCCTGGGAGATATCGATGGGCACCGCTTGGCGCTCCGCCAGGCAACGGGTATAAAACCCCTGCGCACCGCGTGGCCCCAGGCCGGCGGTATCGGCGCGCAGCAAACCGGCAACCGCCTCGGCCGGCGCCGCATTGGCCCCCTCGGCCACCATCTCGACCAATTCCGCCGGTGACTGGCGGGCCGACACCCGCAGCCGCCCCCCCCTGGGCAGGCAATCACGGGCCACCAGCAGCAGGTTCAGCAACAGCTTCGCCGGCCCGCCCGGCCACGGTTCGACCCCACCGTCCCGCCAATCGACGGCCAGCGCGCCGCCGGAGGTCGCCGAACCGGACAGAAAGCCTGTGGCCAGATCGCAGAGTTCGCGGGCGGCCACCGGCTTGGCGGCGGGCCCCAGGGCCAGGCGAAAAAAGCGCAGCCGCTGCGAGGCGGCGGCGGCACTGCTGCCCAGCAATTCGAGAGCGTCGGCGGCATCGCCGCTGTCCTCGGCCAGCAATTCGGCGCCGGTGGCGACGGCGCCTACCGGACCGGCCAGGTCATGGCACAGCCGGGCGCAGAGAAGTTCCGCCAGATCAAGGTGTTGTTGTTCATCCATGACGCTTGCACCGCCCTGTGGTCGCCGCATAATGGCCCAAGCCGGACAATGACACCAGTTCCGAAAGACCATGCCGATGCCGCCAACCCGACCATCGATCAGCACCATCGCCGTGGTCCTGGCCGTCACCTTTGCCCGGCCGGCCTTGGCCGGCGACGGAACCGCCTTCGAGCGCGATTTCGCCAATGCCTGGCCCCATTACCGCGACGCCTGGGTAAGGTCGGCCGAGAACGACGCCGCGGCGACGGCGACGGCCCTCGACGCCTTCGCCGCCGCCTGGAGCCGGGTGGCCGAGGATGTTGCCGCCGCTCCGCCGCCGGCCTTTCGCGGCGATGCCGGCTTCACCCCCGACCTTCGCCTGATCGGCGACATCGCCGGCAAGGCCGCCTTCCAGGCCGGGCGGGGCCGCCTGGCCCAGGCCCATGCGACGCTGCAGCAAGGTCGTGCCATCCTGGGCGAATTGCGGCGACGCAACGGTATCGCCGCCTATGACGACCCCCTGGATGAATTCGAGGATAAACTCGCCGAGGTCGGCGACGAGAACCTCGACCAGCCGGAGATTCCCCCCGAGCAATTCATCCATCTGGTCGAACAGCTGGGGGTGCTCGCCTATCTGGTCGAACGCCTGGAGAAGCTGGTGCCTCCGCAATGGGCCGGGGATCCCGCTTTCCTCGAAGCGGCCGAGGGACTGTCCCGCCAGGTGGCGACCGTCAAGGCGGCGGTGTTCACCGGCCAGGCGGTGGCGGTGCGGGCGGCGCTCGAAGATTTGCGTAAAAATTTCAACAAGTTCTATCTCTACTATGGCTAATACCTGGACACGGACTTAACAGTTGCCATATTCATGGGGCCGACACCTGTCAGGAAAATGACGGCATGATTGATCCCTTCGGCCGGTCTGTCACCTATCTGCGGCTTTCGGTCACCGACCGCTGTGATCTTCGCTGCGTCTACTGCATGTCCGAAGACATGACGTTCCTGCCCAGGGCCGATCTGCTCAGCATCGAGGAACTGGTGCGCCTTGCCGAGACCTTCGTCGATCTTGGCGTCCGAAAGATCCGCCTGACCGGCGGCGAACCGCTGGTCCGCCGCGGCGTCATGGAACTGGTCCGCCGTCTCGGCGGCTTTGTCGGCGCCGGACGTCTCGACGAACTGACGCTGACCACCAACGCCACCCAACTGGGCGAGTTCGCCGCCGATCTGGCCGCCGCCGGCATCCGGCGCATCAATGTGTCGGTCGACAGCCTGGAGCCGGAGGTTTTTCGCGGCATCACCCGCGGGCGCGGCGACATCGGCAAGGTGCTGGCCGGGATCGCGGCGGCGAAGACGGCGGGGCTGAAGATCAAGATCAACGCGGTGGCCCTGAAGGGGGTCAATGACGGCGAATTCGACAACCTGATCCGCTGGTGTGGTGAACAGGGCCATGACCTGACCCTGATCGAGACCATGCCGCTGGGCGAGGTGGACGGCGACCGCACCGAGCAATACCTGCCGCTGGACGCGGTGCGCCGCGATCTCGAGCGACGCTGGACGCTGGAACCGTTGAGCATCTCCACCGGGGGTCCGGCAACCTATTGGCGGATTGCCGAAACCGGGCGGCTGCTGGGCTGTATTACGCCGCTGACCCATAATTTCTGCGAGGGCTGCAATCGCGTCCGCGTCACCTGCACCGGCACCTTGTATATGTGCCTCGGCCAGGAGGATTCGGTGGATCTGCGCTCGGTGCTGCGCGCCGGCGGCTCCGCCGCCGAACTGCGCCAGGCCATCCTTGAGGCTATCGCCCATAAGCCGAAGGGCCACGACTTCATCATCGACCGCGAGCACAGGCGCCCTGCCCTGGCCCGGCATATGAGCACCACCGGGGGCTGACGGCAGATGCGCTTCCACAAGGTGGCCTTCGTCGCTGCCGACAGCGAACCGGCCGATCGCGCCTTCCGCCTGCTGACAGCGACCTACGGCAACCTGCCGGCCGGGGAGGCGGATGTCATCGTCGCTCTCGGCGGCGACGGTTTCATGCTGGAAACCCTGCACAGGCATATCGACCGCCAGGTACCGATCTACGGCATGAACCGCGGCTCGGTGGGGTTCCTGATGAATGTCTACAGCGAGGTTCACCTGCTGGAACGCCTCGAGCGGGCCGAACTGGTGCGCCTGCATCCGCTGGCGATGAAGGCGGTCACCGGGGCCGGCGAAAGCCATCAGGCCCTGGCTATCAACGAAGTCTCGCTGCTGCGCGAAACCCGTCAGGCGGCCAAGATCCGCATCCGTGTCGATGGTCGGGTCCGCCTCGAGGAACTGGTCTGCGACGGCATCCTGGTGGCTACACCGGCCGGCAGCACCGCCTACAACCTGTCGGCCCATGGCCCGATCATTCCCATGGGCGCCGGCGTCCTGGCGCTCACCTCCATCTCCGCCTTCCGGCCCCGCCGCTGGCGCGGCGCCCTGCTGTCGCATAAGGCGCTGGTGTCGTTCGAAATCCTCGACAACGACAAGCGCCCGGTCTCGGCGGTGGCCGACTACACCGAGGTTCGCGACGTGGTGTCGGTGGAAGTGCGCGAAGATCGCGACATCGGCCTCAATCTGCTGTTCGATCCCGAGCATAATCTCGAGGAACGCATCCTCGCCGAACAGTTCCTGCCGTGAAATAGTATTTTTGTCCCTCAGGCGCCGGGCGTCGCCTCCGGCGACTTGGCTTCCGCGCCAACAATGGCGCGGGCGCTCAACGCGCCACAGCCGCACCTGAGGTGCGGCTACCAGACGAAAGCCGGAATGACCGCCGTCGGATGGCGGCCGCCATGGGCGGCGAACAGCGCCC
>DUZF01000252.1 GCA_013349665.1 Rhodospirillaceae bacterium
GATCTCGTAAATCGACAGATAGCGGCTTCGTCATCGTGATGTACCTCCCCTGGTAGGGAATCACGATTGGGGCCGGTTGAAAACCCCTTCCGATTCAGTCAGATCGCGAACCGCTCTAGCTAACCTCGATATTGTCCAGCAGCCGCGCCTTGCCGAGGCGGGCGGCGACCAGCAGGCGAGCCGGACGATCAAGGCGTTCCTGCGGGGCGAGGTCACCGGCGGCGCGCAATTCCAGATAATCCACCGACTGGAAACCCGCCTTGAGCAGCGCCTCCCGCCCCCAGGCCAGCTGTTCCGCCACCGCCCCGCCGGCGGCCAGCCGCGCCGCCACCGCTTTCAGCGTCGCCGGCAAGGCGGAGGCCACGGTGCGCTCGGCCGCCGTCAGATAGGCATTGCGGGAACTCAAGGCGAGGCCGTCGGCGTCGCGGACGGTGGGCAGGCCGACCACCTCGAGCGGAATGTCGAGATCGGCCACCAGGCGGCGGATCACCTGCAGCTGCTGGTAGTCCTTTTCGCCGAACACGGCGACGTCGGGCGCCGCCTGCAGGAACAGCTTCGTCACCACCGTCGCCACACCGGCGAAATGCCCCGGCCGCACCTCGCCGCACAGCCCTTCGCTGACCCCGGCGACGCTGACCGTGGTGGCGAAGCCCTCGGGATACATGGCCTGCAGCGGCGGCAGATACAGCCCGTGGGCGCCGGTCGCCTCGAGCATTTGGGCATCGGCGTCGTGACGGCGCGGATAGGCGGCGAAGTCCTCGTTGGGGCCGAATTGGGTCGGATTGACGAAGATGCTGACCACCACCCGCGCCGCCAGTTCCCTGGCCCGGCGGACCAAAGCAAGATGCCCCTCATGCAAGGCCCCCATGGTCGGCACCAGGGCGACACGATGCCCCTCGGCCCGCCAGGCGGCCACCTGGCGACGCAGATCGGCAACTGTCGCCAGGACGATCACCGGCTCTTCGCCTTGTCGCCGAAGCAATGTTCGGGCCCGGGAAATTTGCGGCTCCGCACCTCTTCGGCATAGGCCCGGGCGGCGGCGGACACCTGATCGCCCAGTTCTGCGTAGCGCTTGACGAATTTCGGGGTGAAATCTGAAAACAGCCCAACCACGTCCTCGGTCACCAGCACCTGGCCGTCGCAGGCCGGCGAAGCACCGATGCCGATGGTGGGGATGGCGATCTCGGCGGTCAGGGCGCGGGCCAGCGGCTCCATCGTGCCCTCCACCACCACGCCGAAGGCCCCGGCCTCGACGACCGCCCGGGCATCGCGGCGGATGGCGTCCTCTTCATCCTGGCCCTTGCCCTGGGCGCGAAAACCGCCCAGCGCATGCACCGATTGCGGCTGCAGGCCGATATGGGCCAGCACCGGGATGCCGCGGGAAACCAGAAAACGGATGGTTTCGGCCATTTCGGCGCCGCCTTCCAGTTTGACCCCGGCAACCCCCGCCTCGGCCATTACCCGCGCGGAGTTGCGGAACGCCTGGGCGGGGCTTTCCTGGTAGCTGCCGAACGGCAGATCGACGATCACGCAGGCGTGGCGCGAGCCGCGCATCACCGCCTGCCCATGCAGGATCATCATGTCCAGGGTGACGCCGAGGGTGGTGTCCATGCCGTACAGCACCATCCCCAGGGAATCGCCTACCAGCAGGACATCCACATGGGGATCGAGCAGGCGGGCCATCGGCGTCGTATAGGCGGTCAGCATGACCACCGGCTGCCGTCCCTTCATCTGGCGGATGTCGCGGACGGTCACACGTTTCTGCTTCACTTCGGTGCTCAAAGCATTATTCCCTAAAGCCCTTCGGCGATGCGGGCTAGATCCTTGGGGCGGCGGATCACCAGATGCGAGGCGTCGGGCAGGAAGATCAGTCCGTCGCGGCGCAGCCCGGTAAAGGTGCGGCTTACCGTCTCGATGGTCAAGCCCAGGAAATCGGCGATGTCGCCGCGGCCCATGGGCAGGGCGACGGGAGCCGGGTGATCGTCCGACCCGCCGAGCCGGCGCCACAACCCGACCAGGAAGGACGCCAGCCGCTCGCGCGCCGTCTTGCGGCCGAGCAGCAGGATCTGGTCATGGGCGGCATCCAGCTCCTGCGTCGCCGCTCCCAGCAGCTTCTTTTCCAGCATCGGCAGATCCTTGAACAGCTGGTCCATCTTGCGGCGCGGAAACCGGCAGGCCATCAAGGGCAGCATCGCCTCGGCGGTATAGGCGTAGGTGCCGTTGCCCGACAGACCGAAAAAATCGCCGGGAAAAAGAAAGGCGACAATCTGGCGGCGGCCGTCGGACAACAATTTGTAGAGCTTCACCGCACCGACGGTAATCGTGTACAGATGCTGCGCCGGGTCGCCCTCGCGGAAGATCGTGCTTTGCGGCTCGAAGGTGGCCTGTTCGAGAACGGCGATGAACCGACCGAACTGGCCGGTGGTCAGGCCGGCGCAAAAGGCCGTCGTGCCAAGATCGCAATGCTGACAAGTGACGCCTGCCGGATCGACGCAATCGTCGCGTTCCGAAGTAAACACATCGAAGGCGAGAGTTCCCAAGCGCCGCTCCCGATAATGACGAATTTGAGGAATGAACCCCATACCATTGTACAGATTCTTACGACAATGCAAATCGTCAGCGAGGCCATTGCCCGGATTCGTGGATTCCCGTCCCTTAGTTTTTGTTTTCACTTCCGTCCGCGGGGGGCGGTTCGGCCTCGTCGTAATCGAACAGAATACGGTTGGCCGCTCCGTCCAGATCCTCGAACTGACCGGATTTCAGAGCCCACAGGAAGGCCACCAGGCCAATACCGCCCAGCATCAGGGCGACCGGGATCAACATCAGAAGATTGGTCACCACAGTCTCCCGCGCGACAGCCGCAAGGCATTGACGATGACGATCACCGAAGAACTCGACATGGCGATCGCCGCGATGAGGGGCGTCACATGCCCCATGACCGCCAGCGGGATCGTAATCAGGTTATAAGCTAGAGCGATAGCGAAATTCTGCCGCACCAGCACCGCCGCCTTGGCGGAAACCGCCATCGCCTCCGCCACCGGCGCCAGTTCCCCGCCTTGAAAGACGATATCGGCGACCGTCTGCGTCAGATCGACCGCCGATGACGGCGACATCGAGACCAGGGCGGCGGCCAGGGCCGGTGCGTCATTGAGACCGTCGCCGACCATCAGCACCCGGCGTCCGGCGGCGCCCAGTTCGGCGAGACGGGCGCATTTGTCAGCCGGCGAACAGCCTCCCCGCCAATCGCCGATGCCGACCGCCCGGGCCACCGCCTCGGCGGCGACCGGACGGTCCCCCGACAGCAGTTCCACCCGACAGCCGCGCTTGGCGAGCGCCGCCACCACCTGGGCGGCATCGGCACGCGGCCGATCGGCGAAGGCGAAGCGCGCCGCCGGAAGCCCCGGCCGCTGCAACAGCAGTTCGGGGCCGCCATCGTCATCGAGGATGTCCGGCAGGCCGAGCCAGCGGCGGTTGCCCAGCCGGGCATCCGCCGCCTCCAGGCCGCAACCGGAGATCTCTCGCACCCCCTCGGCCACCGCGACGCCGGGCATGGCGCGGACCAGGGCACGGGCCAGGGGATGCTTGCTGGCGGCGGCAATGGCGGCGGCGGCCCGCAGATCGTCGGCGGTCCAGTCGCCGGGCAACAGGTCCGGCCGCCCCAGCGTCAGGGTCCCGGTCTTGTCGAACACCACCGTGTCGACCATCGCCAGGCGCTCCTGGGCGGTGGCCGACTTCAGCAGGATTCCCCGGCGCAGCAACCGACCGGAGGCCACCACCTGGACCACCGGCACCGCCAGCGCCAGGGCGCAGGGACAGGTAATGATGAGCACCGAGACCGCGGTCAGCAGATTCGCCTGCCATGGCAGATCGGTGAACAGTTCCCAGCCGAGGAAGGTCGACAGCGCCAGGACATGGACCACCG
>DUZF01000255.1 GCA_013349665.1 Rhodospirillaceae bacterium
TTCCTGTGGTTCAACGCGCCGCCGGCCATGGTGTTCATGGGCGACACCGGATCGCTGGCCCTGGGCGGCGCGCTGGGGGCGATGAGCGTGGTGACCAAGCATGAGATCGTGCTGGCCATCGTCGGCGGGCTGTTCGTCCTCGAGACGGTGTCGGTGATCGTCCAGGTGGCCTCGTTCAAGCTGACCGGCAAGCGGGTCTTCCGCATGGCGCCGATCCACCATCATTTCGAGAAGAAAGGCTGGGCCGAACCCACGGTCGTCATCCGCTTCTGGATCATCAGCGGCATCCTGGCCCTGGTCGGCCTGTCCACCTTGAAGCTGCGGTGAGGTGATGGCGATCATTCCGTTTCTCCAGGGCAAGACGGTGGCGGTGATGGGGCTGGGCAAGTCCGGCACCGCCACCGCCCGCGCGCTCGCCGGGAGCGGCGCCACGGTATGGGCCTGGGATGACCAGGAGGCCGCGCGCCGGGCCGGCCGCGACAGCGGCCTGACGCTCAAGGACCTTGCCACCGCCGATCTGTCCGCCGCCGCCGCCCTGGTCTGGAGTCCCGGCATCCCGCACACCTGGCCACAGCCCCATCCGGTGGCGGAGCGGGCGCGCCGGCTGGGCCTCAGGCTGATCTGCGATATCGAACTGCTGAGCCGCGCCTGCCCGGCGGCGCGCTACATCGGCATCACCGGAACCAACGGGAAATCCACCACCACCAGCCTGATCGCCCATTGTCTGGCCGCCGCCGGCCAGGTGGCGGCGGCGGGCGGCAATCTCGGCATCCCGGCTCTCGACCTGCCGGCGCTGGCGGCCGACGGCAGCTATGTCCTCGAGCTGTCGTCCTACCAGCTGGAACTTCTCGACCAGGCGCGCTTCGACATCGCCGTGCATCTCAATATCAGCCCCGACCACCTGTCCCGCCATGGCGGTCTGGCCGGCTATGCCGCCGCCAAGGCCAGCCTGTTCAGCCGTCTCAAGCCCGGCGCCACGGCGGTGATCGGCGTCGACGACGACCATAGCCGGGACATTTTCCGCCAGGTCGCCGCCGACCGGCAGCTGCGGACCGTTCCGCTGTCGGTGCAAAGCCGGATGCGAGGCGGCATCTCGGCGCCGGACGGCATATTGATCGACGACTGCGACGGCGAGGCGACCGCGGTGATCGACCTCACCACGCTGGCCACCCTGCCCGGCCGCCACAATTGGCAGAACGCCTGCGCCGCCTATGCCGCCGCCCGCGCCGCCGGCATCGATATCGACACCATCCGCCGCGCCCTGGCCTCCTTCCCCGGCCTCGCCCATCGCCAGGAACTGGTGGCGGTGATCGACGGCGTCGCTTTCGTCAACGACAGCAAGGCGACCAATGCCGATGCCGCCGAGAAGGCCCTGAACTGCTACGACGCGGTTTACTGGCTGGCCGGCGGCCAGGCCAAGGAAGGCGGCATCACCGCCCTCGAATACCTGTTCCCGCGTATCATCAAGGCCTTTTTGTTCGGCGAGGCGGCTCGGCAGTTCGCCGCCACCCTGGCCGGCAAGGCCGCCGTCGAACAATGCGGCACGCTGGCTGTCGCCGTCGCCAGGGCGGCCGGGGCGGCGCGCGCCGACCGCCGACCGGGCGCGGTGGTTCTGCTGTCGCCGGCCTGCGCCTCCTGGGACCAGTTCACCAGCTTCGAACATCGCGGCGAGGTCTTCCGCCAACTGGTCACGGCCCTGGCCGGACGGGACGGTGCGGCATGATCACACTGTCGCGCACCGACACCTCGGTCATCGGTCGCTGGTGGTGGACCGTCGATCGCTGGACCATGGCGGCGCTGGCCTTGCTGGCCGGTATCGGCGCCATGCTGATCCTGGCCGCCAGCCCGGCGGTGGCCGAGCGCATCGGCACCGATCATTTTCATTTCGTGCGCCGGCAGTTTGTCTTCCTGCCGCCGGCCATGCTGGTCATCTTCGCCGTGTCGCTGCTGCCGCCGCGGCAGATCCGCAGGCTGGCCGCCGTCGGCTTCCTCGGCGCCATGCTGCTGATGGCGGCGACCCTGATGCTGGGTCAGGAAATCAAGGGTGCGACGCGCTGGGTCAGTCTCGCCGGCATTACCATCCAGCCCTCGGAATTCATCAAGCCGACCTTCGCCGTGGTGGCGGCCTGGATGTTCACCGAACAACGGCTTGGCAACGGCGTGCCCGGCAACGCCATTTCCCTGGGGCTGTACCTGCTGGTGGCGGCGTTGCTGCTGCTGCAGCCGGATGTCGGCATGACACTGGTGGTGTCGGCGGTGTGGTTCGTCGAATTCTTTCTCGCCGGCCTGCCGCTGGTATGGGTGCTGTTGGGCATGGTGACCGGGCTGGGCGGCCTGGTGGCGGCGTATTTCACCTTCAGCCATGTGGCCAGCCGTATCGACCGCTTCCTCGATCCGTCGGCGGGCGACAGCTATCAGGTGACCACGGCGCTCCATGCCTTCCACAGCGGTGGCCTGCTGGGCCGCGGCCCCGGCGAGGGGCGGGTCAAGGCGGTGTTGCCGGACGCCCATACCGATTTCATCATGGCCGTCGCCGGCGAGGAGTTCGGCCTCATTCTCTGTCTGCTGGTGGTCGGCCTGTTCGCCTTCATCGTCCTGCGCGGCTTCGCCCGCATGCTGGCGGAAGAGAACCTGTTCGTCCTGCTGGCCACCTCGGGACTGCTGGTGCAGTTCGGCCTGCAGGCCATCATCAACCTCGCCTCGACCCTGCATCTGATGCCCACCAAGGGAATGACCCTGCCGTTCATCTCCTATGGCGGTTCGTCCATGCTGGCCCTGGCGCTGGGCATGGGCATGGTGCTGGCGCTGACCCGCAAACGCTATGGTCGGGAGGGCTGGTCATGACCGCCGGCACCGACAATCTGATCGTCCTGACCGCCGGCGGCACCGGCGGCCATGTCTTTCCGGCCGAGGCCCTGGCCGCCGAACTGCTGCGGCGCGGCCACCGGCTGGCCCTGGTCACCGACCGTCGCGGCCAGGCTTTCGGCGGCACGCTGGGCGAACTCGCCACCTATCGCATCGCCGCCGGCGGCATCGCCGGCCGCGGCATCGCCGCCCGCCTGCGGGCGATCGCCGAGATCGGCGTCGGCGTACTGCAGGCGCGGCGCCTGCTGAAGACCCTGCGGCCGGCGGCGGTGGTCGGCTTCGGCGGCTATGCCTCGGTTCCGGCGATGATGGCCGCCACCGGCGGCGGTTTCACCACCGCGCTGCATGAACAGAACGCCGTCCTCGGCCGGGCCAACCGCCTGCTCGCCCCCCGGGTGACCCGGATCGCCACCTGCTACGACCGCCTCGCCCATCTGTCGCCGGCCTGGACCCATAAGGTGGTGCGCACCGGCATGCCGGTGCGCCCGGCCATCGCCCTGCTGCGCGGCAACCCCTATCCGCCGCCGGCCGCCGACGGGCCGCTGCGCCTGCTGGTGCTGGGCGGCTCGCAGGGGGCGCGGGTGTTTTCCGAGGTGGTGCCGGCGGCGCTGGCCCGCCTGCCGGAAACCCTGCGCCGGCGCCTCGAGGTCAGCCAGCAATGCCGTCCGGAGGATCTCGACGCGGTGCGCCGGGCCTACCAGGACACCGGTGTCCGGGCGGAGCTGCAGAGCTTCTTCCAGGATGTTCCCGAGCGGCTCGCCGCCGCCCATCTGGTGATCACCCGATCCGGCGCTTCCACCGTCGCCGAAGTGACCGCGCTGGGCCGGCCGGCGATCCTGGTCCCCTATCCCCATGCCGTCGACGACCATCAGACGGCCAATGCCCATGCCATCGACGAGGCGGGCGGCGGCTGGCTGATCCCGCAGCCGGCCTTCACCCCGGAAACCCTGGCGGCCCGCATCGAAGCCCTGGCCGCCGAACCCGCCGTCCTGGTCCGCGCCGCGGCCTGCGCGATGAGCGCCGGCGCGCCCGACGCGGC
>DUZF01000170.1 GCA_013349665.1 Rhodospirillaceae bacterium
TGCGGTCACGCCGGCCGACCATGCAAAGGCCGCCGACTACACCGTGGCCACCATGCGGGCGAAGATCGCCGGCAGTCTCATCGATCTGCCGATCATGCTGGGGTGGCTTTATTTCGGCATCGGGGCCATCCAGAGGGGCGTCGATGCCCTGGTGCCGGGGCCCGTCCTCTCCGGCAGCGTCCTGCTGGTGGCCATCATGGCGATTTCGGCCGTCTGCGAGCTGCCGATGTCCGCCTATCGGACCTTCGTTATCGAGGCCAGGTTCGGCTTCAACAAGATGAGCGCGAAGCTCTTCCTGCTCGACTGGCTGAAATCCAAGGCGCTGTCGCTGGCGATCGCCTTCGTTCTTGTTTCCGCGCTGCTGTGGGTGATGGCGCACGTCGCCGGGGCCTGGTGGCTCGAAGCCTGGGGCGGCTGCATGATTTTCGTCGCATCGATGATGGTGGCCTATCCACTCCTGATCGCCCCCCTGTTCAACAAGTTCACGCCGCTGGCCGATGGCGAGGTGAAAGCGCGCGTCGAGGCTCTGCTGGCGAAGGCGGGCTTCGTGGCCAGCGGGTTGTTCGTCATGGACGGGTCCAAACGCTCGACCCATGGCAACGCCTATTTCACCGGCTTCGGCAAGGCGAAGCGGATCGTGTTCTACGACACCTTGTTGGAGAGGCTGAGCGTGTCCGAGATCGAGGCCGTGTTGGCCCACGAACTCGGCCATTTCAAGCATCGCGACATCCTGCTGTCCTTCGCCAGGATGGCGGTTTTTTCCCTGGCGGTCTTCTGGTGGCTGGGCGTGGCGGCGAAGGCTCCATGGCTGAGCGCCGGGCTGGGCCTTCCCCAAAGCGATGCTGTCGGCTTGGTCGTCGCCATGATCTGCCTGTCGCCCGTGGGGGTCTTGCTGGCACCCCTGGGGAACTGGCTCTCCAACCGGGCGGAAAGCCGGGCCGACCGCTTCGCCGCCGCCATGACAGGCGGCGGAGAGGCCCTGTCTTCGGCGCTGCTCAAGCTCAGCCGCGACAATGCCAGCACTTTGACGCCCGATCCGGTTTACGTCCTCTTCCGCTATTCGCATCCGCCGGTCCCAATCAGAATAGAACGGTTGCGCCACGCGGCCTGATCCCGCCGAAGCTCCGACGGCGCGGCTGAGGACGATTTTTGCTTCGCCGGGTCGGTCACATGGCCGCGACTTCGTTTCCATCCACGAGTTCGACTTTCAGGCGCTTTCCCAAAACGTGGGCCGCCCTGGCGAGCATCCCGATGGAAACCGTAATGTTTCGCCGATCGAGAACCCTGTCCACTTGGGTTCTGCTGGTTCCCATCATCGCCGCCATCGCGGTTTTGGTGACGTGAGAGTCCAGGCGTGCCTGCTCCAACTGCCATGCCAGCATCCGCATGATGGCCGCGCCATAGACCTCGTCCCGCTCGCCCAATTCCTCGAAAAACGATTCCATCGTTTCCCCCGCAGGGTCGATGCCATGGTCACGTTCGCCGCTCATTTCTTTCCCGCCTTCTTCGCCTGCGCCGCTTTGGCGCGTTTCCTCTTCGTAGAACCTCGCCACGATCCGTTTCATCTCCGCTCCATTTGTACCGTAAACGGTGCGTTCGCGTCAATGTCATGTGCACCGCATACGGTGCACATCTCGAACGGAAAACCCGCCGATCTCCTCGGGAAGGTCGTCGGCGATGGATCGGTGGTCGAGGAAAATGATCATGGACTTTGCCTTGTTCTGCGGTTCGCCTGACTGGCGAATGAAGAACATTTGGAGAACATTTCTGGCAGGAGTCAATTGGCGAAATCATAAAAATGTTAATTATCAGATAGATAAAGGCGTCGTGCCGTCGGATGTTGAAGGACAGGGAATCTGGTGCCAACAAGGTCCTGCGTCAGGCACAGAAGCTAGCTTGAAATTTGGACACACTGCACGAAAAGGAGACGCTGCGCACCTTCAGGAGGTGCGCAGCGTAAGCGATTGCGTCGATATATTAGTTTACTTTGATCGAGATAATGGGGCGTTTGAGCAAACTTTGAGCCGCCTCACACACAACAACATTGTAAAGCCCCTCAGCTGCAGCCCGACGTCCCGCCGCAGGTGTTGCATTTCAGGCAGGTGCCGTTGCGCACCAGCGTGAAATTGCCGCATTCGCCGCAGGCGTCGCCCTCATAACCCTTGAGGCGGGCCTCGCGGATCTGCTGGCTGCGGGCATCGAACTCGGCGATCATCGAATCGGCGCTGTAGCCGCTGACCACCGGCACCGCTTCGGCGACGACACCGGCCTGCCCGGCAACGGCGACCGCCGTGGCCGACAAGGCGGCGCCGCCCGTCAGCACCATCAGGTTGGACCGCACATAACCCTTGCTGGTGTAGCGCTCGACCACGGTGCCGCCGGTATTGGGCAGATTGCCCTCGCTGTTGCCGCGCCCCAGGCTGTCCGGGGTCAGGTCGGTGGGGGTGACATGGGCGAGGTCGTTGCGGCTCAGATAAGAGATCGCCAGCTCGCGGAAAATGTAATCCAGCACCGAGGTGGACATCTTGATGGCGTTGTTGCCTTCGACCATCCCCGAGGGTTCGAAACGGGTGAAGGTGAAGGCCTCGACGAATTCCTCCAGCGGCACGCCGTATTGCAGGCCGATGGAGATGGCGATGGCGAAATTGTTCATCATGGCGCGGAAGGCGGCGCCTTCCTTATGCATGTCGATGAAGATCTCGCCCAGTTTGCCGTCCTCGTATTCGCCGGTGCGCAGATAGACCTTGTGGCCGCCGACGATGGATTTCTGCGTGTAGCCCTTGCGACGGTCGGGCAGCCGACGCCGCGAAGCCATCAGCACCCGCTCGACGATGCGTTCGACGACGATTTCGGTGCGCGCCGCCGCCGGTTTGTCGGCGATCTCCTCGGCCAGGTCGGCGGCATCCTCGAACAGCGAGGACTGCAGCGGCTGCGACAGTTTGGAGCCGTCGCGATACAGCGCATTGGCCTTCAGACCCAGGCTCCAGGACCGCAGATAGGCGCTCTTGCAATCCTCGACGGTGGCGGAGTTGGCCATGTTGATGGTCTTCGAGATGGCGCCGGAAATGAACGGCTGCGCCGCCGCCATCATCAGGATATGGCTCTCCACCGACAGCGACCGGCGGCCGATCTTGCCGCAGGGGCTGGCGCAGTCGAACACCGCCAGATGCTTGTCCTTCAGCCCCGGCGCCCCTTCCAGGGTCATGGCGCCGGTGACATAGGTGTTCGCCTCTTCGATCATTTCCTTGGCGAAGCCGAGCGAGCGCAGCATGTCGAAATTGAAGTCATCCAGCTGCTCGGGCTTGAAGCCCAGGACCCCGGTGCAGAACTCTTCGCCGAGGATGAATTTGTTGAAGGCGAATTTGAGGTCGAAGACATTGGCCAGCGCCGCTTCCAGGCGCTCGAGGGCGTCGGCGTCGAAGCCCTTGGCGGCCAGGGACTGGTGATTGATATGCGGGGCGCCGGCCAAGGTACCCTGACCGACGGCGTAGCCGACGATCCGTTCGATGTCGGCCTGGCCGTAGCCCAGGGTCTCCAGGGCCTGCGGCACCATGCGGTTGATGATCTTGAAATAGCCGCCGCCGGCCAGTTTCTTGAACTTGACCAGGGCGAAATCCGGCTCGATGCCGGTGGTGTCGCAATCCATCACCAGGCCGATGGTGCCGGTGGGGGCGACCACCGTCGCCTGGGCATTGCGGAAGCCGAACTGTTCGCCCAGTTCCTCGGCCTCGTCCCAGGCTTCGCGGGCGGCCACCGCCAGCGCCTCGTCGGGGCAGTCGCCGGCGACCAGCGGCACCGGCGCCACCGACAGGCCTTCATAGCCGGTGGTTTCACCATAGGCGGCGCGCCGGTGATTGCGGATCACCCTCTGCATATGCGGGGCGTTCTCGGCATAGC
>DUZF01000247.1 GCA_013349665.1 Rhodospirillaceae bacterium
CGCCGGAGACCGGCAGGACCGTCTGGGTCGGCGGTGGTATCACATAGTCGGCCATTATTTCGTCCCCCTAGCTTTTCTGCCCGCCAGTATAACGGGATTTCCGCCGGAGCAAAGAAAAGGCGCCCGGTCAGGGGGGTAACCGGGCGCCCGATGCTCCGTTAGGAGCGTGAGAACGGCAGGGGAAACCGCTCCCACCGACCCGGACCGTTGCGGTTCCAGGCCACTCTGGAGAAGAGGTGGGTGGGCGTGGGGGCCGGCTCAATTGACGAAGGCGCAAACCAGCCATGCATCCTGCGCATAAAGCCGGATCCTATTTCCCTTTCCCCGACAGATCCGGCTGGCCGGTGTTATGCGGGTCGTGGAACTCGAACTGCTTCTTATCCAGCTCGACCCCGGTCCTGGTGTCGTAAAGCGAGACGGTGGTGGTCTTGCCCTCGGGGTCGACCACCCGCCACTGGCGCAGCTGGAACGGCGCCTCGGTGAACACCAGGGTGATGCGCCCTTCGCCCGGGTCGTCGCGCTTGGTCACGGTGATCTCCAGAAGGCCCGGCTGGTGGCCGATCTTGACCAGCTTGAGGTCGCCGGAGTCGAGCTTGACGTCCGAGCGCACCAGGATGCCGGCCGGGCTCGAGTCGAGGTCGACATAGCTGGTCTGGTCCAGCTGGCGGTCATAATAGATCAGCCAGCTGCCGTCGGCGATCAGCAGGATCGGGCTCGGCGGATCGTAGTCCAGCCGGAGCCGGCCGGGCCGCCACAGGGAGACGGTTCCCTCGACGCTGCCGCCGTCCGGCGAAACCTGCAGAAAGCGCGCCTTCAGCGTCTTGACCTGATTGAGCCAGCTTTCCGCCTTGGCGACGTCCTGCGCCTCGGGCTCCGCCAGGGCCGGGCCGGCCAGCAGCAGGAGAATAAGACCGATAAATATTTTCACCTGCTCACCGTTCTCCCACCAGGACTTCACGCTTGCCGACATGGTTGGCCCGACTGACCACGCCTTCCTTTTCCATCTGTTCGATGATGCGCGCCGCGCGATTGTAACCGATCTGCAGATGCCGCTGGATAAAACTGGTGGAGGCCTTGCCCTCGCGGGCCACCAGCGCCACCGCCTGGTCGTACAGTTCGTTGCCGCCCTCCTCGCCGCCGCCGCCGCCGGAGGCGAGGCCGGCCGTGCCGTCCTCCTCCTCGGTAACGCTTTCCACATACAGCGGTTCACCCTGGCAGCGCAGATGCTCGACCACCGTTTCGACTTCCTGGTCGCTGACGAAGGGCCCATGCACCCGGGTGATGCGGCCACCGGCCGCCATGTAGAGCATGTCGCCCTGGCCCAGCAGTTGCTCGGCCCCCTGTTCGCCGAGGATGGTGCGGCTGTCGATGCGCGACGACACCTGGAAACTGATGCGGCTGGGGAAATTGGCCTTGATGGTGCCGGTGATGACGTCCACCGACGGCCGCTGGGTGGCCATGATCAGATGGATACCGGCGGCGCGGGCCATCTGCGCCAGGCGCTGCACCGCCGCCTCGATGTCCTTGCCGGCCACCAGCATGAGGTCGGCCATCTCGTCGACGATGACGACGATGAACGGCAGCGGCTTGAGGTCCAGCGGCTGCTCCTCATAGACCGGCTTGCCGGTGTCGGGGTCGAAGCCGGTCTGCACGGTGCGGGCCAGCACCTCGCCCTTGCCGCGGGCCTCGGCCAGGCGCTGGTTATAACCTGTGATGTTGCGCACACCGAGCTGGCTCATCGAACGGTAGCGGTTCTCCATCTCGCGGACCGCCCATTTGAGCGCCACCACCGCCTTGCCCGGTTCGGTGACCACCGGCGCCAGCAGATGCGGAATGCCGTCATAGACCGACAGCTCGAGCATCTTCGGGTCGATCATGATCAGGCGGCATTCCTCGGGCTTGAGGCGGTAGAGCAGCGACAGGATCATGGTGTTGATGGCCACCGACTTGCCCGAACCGGTGGTGCCGGCGATCAGCAGATGCGGCATCCTCGCCAGATCGACGAGAATCGGCTGGCCGCCGATATCCTTGCCCAACACCAGGGTCAGCCGGGCCGGCGAGCGGTCGAAGGTGTCGGCGGCCAGCAATTCCCGCAGGAACACGGTTTCCCGCTTGGCATTGGGCAGTTCGATGCCGATCACCGAGCGACCGGGAACGGTGGCGATGCGCACCGACAGCGCGCTCATCGACCGGGCGATGTCGTCGGCCAGGCCGATCACCCGCGAGGTCTTGGTACCGGGCGCCGGTTCCAGTTCGTAAAGCGTGACCACCGGACCCGGCCGCACCTTGACGATCTTGCCCTGGACGCCGAAGTCGTCGAGCACCGATTCCAGCAGGCGGGCGTTCTGCTCCAGCGAGTCCTCGTTGACCGTGGCCTTGCTGCGGTCGGGCGGCGCCGTCAGCAGGCGCAGCGGCGGCAATTCGTATTGCGTCTCGCCGGGCAGGGTCAGATGGGTCTGTTCCTCGCGCTCCTCGCGATGCGCCGGGGCCGCCCGCTTGGGCGCCACCTCGACGCGATGCGGCACCGGCGGCGCGGCGGCGCGGGCGGTCGGACGCAGCGTCGCCTCCTCCTCGTCATCATCGTCCACCGGCGGCGGGCCGGCGGTCAGCACCGGCTCGCGGCGTTTCACCATCGACCGGGCGACGGCCGGCGCGGCGGCGAAGCGCCCGGACAGGCGTCCGGCGAAGCGTCTGACGGCGGCGGCGGCGGCGGCCAACCGGGCCGCGGTCTCGGCCAGCCTGGCGGCCAGCGCCCGCCATTCCTGCCAGGACAGCCCGAAGGCGTAAAAGGCGCAAAGCCCGCCCAGCAGCGCCCCGGCCAGGCTCAGCGGCACCGCCAGGATACCCAGCCCGACCAGGCGCAGGCTCTCGTCAAGGCCACCCAGCAGCAGGGTGCCGGCCGAGCCGCCGGCACCGTCGGGGGCGCCGGGCAAACGCCAGCCATGGGGCAGCGGCAGGCCGGCGAGGCCGATGGCCACCAGCAGGATCGCCGACAGCATCAGCAGTCCGCGCAGCCACAGGCGGTCGAGCGGCGCTCCCGCCACCACCAGGCGGCCGCCCCAGACCAGCAGCGCCAGCACCGGCAGCCAGGCGGCGAAACCGGCCAGCTGCAGCAACAGATCGGCCAGCACCGCCCCGCCATGCCCCAGCATGTTGTGCACCGGACCGCCATGCGGCGCGGTATTGAGCGAGGCATCCAGGCTGCTGTAGCTGCCCAGCGCCGCCGCCAGGCCGAGACCGAGGGTCATCACTGTCACCCCGGCCGACTGCCAGCCCCAGCGTTTCAGCTGGTCGCCGGCGCCGGCCGGCAGGAAGCCGTCGGCGGGTTTGCGGCGCCTGCCGGCGGCCATCAGCCGGCCTCCGCCGGGGTCAGCACCGAGGCCAGGCGCGACAGCCCGCGCCGGGTGGTTTCCAGGTCATGGACCAGGGCGACGCGGATATAGGCGCTGCCCGGATTGCTGCCGTCGGCCTGGTCACGGGCCAGATAGGCGCCCGGCAGCACGCGGATGCCGGCCTCGCGCCACAGGCGCAGCGCCGCCGCCTCGCCGTCGCCGACCCGGTGCCACAGGAAGAAGCCGCCGGGCGGCCGTTGAAAGCCGGGATCCCCGCCCAGCAGGTCTTCGGCGATGTCGAATTTGGCGCGATACAGGGCGCGGTTGCTCTCGACATGCGCCTCGTCGTTCCACAGCGCGATGGAGGCGGCCAGCAGCGGCAGCGGGATGGCGGCGCCGGCATAGGCGCGCAGCTTGGCGAAACCGGCGATCACCCGGGCGTCGCCGGCCAGGAAGCCCGAGCGCAGGCCGGGCACGCTGGAGCGTTTGGACAGCGAATGCAGCACCACCACATTGTCGAAACCGCCGTCGATGGCGGCGGCCACCGCCAGCGCCCCCGGC
>DUZF01000284.1 GCA_013349665.1 Rhodospirillaceae bacterium
CCGGCGGCCGCGACGCCGGCAGCAGACGCGGCGCCGCCATGAACCGGCGGACCAGCAGGGCCGAGGCGACCTGATAGACAAGCCCGGCGAAGCCGGCCAGTCCCAGCGCCAGCGCGACATATGACGACAGCACGGCGCTACTTCGTTTCCAGGGATTTGGTCTTGGCGTCCAGCGTGGCGATCAGCCCCGCCAGACCATCGCGGCGGAAGATCGGTGAAAATTCCGAACGGCGCACCGCCACCTGGCTGATGGCGCCGTCGAACAGCACGTCGACAATGCGCCAGCCGTCGCCTTCGGCGCGCATCACATAATCGATTGATGTCGGATCGCCTTTGGCCGGAATGATCCGGCTGGGCACCAGCATGGCGCCGCCGTCCATCGGCCTGGCCGCCCCGACCTCGAACCGTTCGCCCTCCCAGGCGGTGAACTGGTCGGCATAGGTGGCCACCGAGAACCGTTCATAGGCCTCAGCCACGCGGCCCAACTCCTCGGCCGACAGCTTGCCGGCGGCCGCCCCCAGCGAACCGCGGCTGACCGCCGCCATGTCATAGGCGGCGGCGAAAGCAGGCTGGAGCTTCTCCAGCCGGCCCTTGAACCCCAGCTGCGGCCCCTGTTTCATCACATCCAGCAGCACCGCGCAGAAGCGTTCGATCACCACTTTCGGATCGGCGGCGGCATCCGCCGGGCCGACCGCGCAAAACAAGACCAGGATCAGAGCAAGGAGGCGTGCAACCATTTTCACTGTCGGGTGTTGATCAGAAATTATCAAAACGAAAAGAGTGTGAACGGCCATCTGTACAGAAGTGACGGATGGATTTCCACCATTTCCCGTCGGCAAACCATAGAATGGCACAGAATGCCCGTACAGCGTGAGCGGTTGAATTTGCCGCACCATCTCCTTAATATCCCCTACGACTTGCCAAACACGGTCGGTGACCGGCTTTTCATCCAGGAGATAATGAATGCGAGTTGTACTCGCTGAGGTTCGCGGCTTCTGTGCCGGAGTCCAGCGCGCCATCGACATCGTCGAGATCGCGCTCAAGAAATACGGCACCCCGATCTATGTCCGCCATGAAATCGTCCATAACCGCCATGTGGTCGACCGCCTGCGCGCCAAGGGCGTCCGCTTCGTCGAGGAACTGTCGGAAGTGCCGCCGGGCAGCGTCACCATTTTCAGCGCCCATGGGGTGTCGCCGACCGTCAAGTCCGATGCCGACTCCCGCGGGCTTCAGGTCATCGACGCCACCTGCCCGCTGGTGCTGCGGGTTCACAACGACGGCGGCTATTACGCCAGCCAGGGGCGCGAGGTGATCCTCATCGGCCATGCCGGCCATCCCGAGGTCGAGGGCACGCTGGGCTGGCTCAAGGGCAAAGGCCGCCTGGTATCGACGGTCCAGGACGTGGCCACGCTGGAGGTGGCCGACCCCGACCGTCTGGCCTATGTCACCCAGACCACGCTGTCGGTGGATGACACCCGGGCGATCATCCAGGCCCTGCAGGACCGCTTCCCGACCATCGTCGGCCCCGACACCAAGGAAATCTGCTACGCCACCCAGAACCGCCAGCATGCGGTGGCCGAATTGGCGGAAATGGTCGACCTGGTGCTGGTGGTGGGGGCCAAGAACAGCTCGAATTCCAACCGCCTGGTGGAAATCCCGGTGGCCCGCGGCGTCCCCACCTATCTGGTCGAGGAACCGGCGGCATTGCGGCCGGAATGGCTGGAAGGGGTGAAAAGCGTCGGCGTCACCGCCGGGGCCTCGGCCCCCGAGGATCTGGTCCAGGGCCTGATCGACCTTCTGCGCGACTACGGCATGACCGAACTGACCACCTTGCCGGGGGTCCGCGAGGACCTGCATTTCAAGCTCCCCCCCCAGCTGGCGAGTTAGCATCATGGGAATCCCCATCCGCCAGAGCCTTCGCATCGGCATGCATGTCATCCGCCGCCACCTCCGCGGCGACAAGCGCTATCCGCTGGTGCTGATGCTGGAACCGCTGTTCCGCTGCAATCTCGCCTGTATCGGCTGCGGCAAGATCGATTATCCCGACAAGGCGCTGAATGCCCGCCTGTCGGTGGCCGACTGCATCGCCGCCGTCGAGGAATGCGACGCGCCGGTGGTGTCCGTCGCCGGCGGCGAGCCGCTTTTGCACCGTGACATCGACGTCATCGTCAAGGAACTGATCAAGCGCAAGAAATTCGTCTACCTGTGCTCCAACGGCCTGTTGATGGAAAAGAAGCTCGATCTGTTCGAGCCCAGCCCCTATTTCACCTGGCAGGTGCATCTCGACGGCGGCCGCGAGGACCATGACCGGTCGGTGTCGCAGCCGGGCACCTATGACCGGGCGGTAGCCGCCATCCGCGCCGCCAAGGCCCGCGGCTTCCGGGTCAATATCAATTGCACCCTGTTCCTCGGCGCCGACCCCGCGCGGGTCGCGGCGTTCCTTGACGAGGTCAAGGGAATGGACATCGACGGCGTCACCGTGTCGCCGGGCTATGCCTATGAACGGGCACCGGATACCGAGCATTTCCTCAACCGGCGCAATACCCGCATGCTGTTCCGCGAGATTCTGCGTCTGGGCCGCGGTCGTCATTGGGCCTTCAGCCAGTCGGCCCTGTTTCTCGATTTCCTTGCCGGAAACCAGACCTATCGCTGCGCCCCCTGGGGATTCCCGACCCGCAATGTGTTCGGCTGGCAGCGCCCCTGCTATCTGCTGAACGAAGGTCACGCGCCTTCCTACAAGTCACTGATCGAGGATACCGATTGGGACTCCTACGGCACCGGGGCTTATGAAAAATGCGCCAACTGCATGATGCATTGCGGGTATGAGTCGACGGCGGTGGCCGATACCATCGCCCATCCGCTGAAAGCCTTGTCGGTGGCGCTGAACGGTCCGAAACTGGATGGACCGATGGCACCGGATATTCCGCTGGATCACCAGCGGCCGGCCGTCGATGTCTACGCCAATGTGGTGCGCGAAGGCCTGGAGGTGCTGGACCGCGAGGCCAGCTGAATCCGGCCCTCGTCGCTCACCGGCGCGGCGGTGCCGACCCACAGGATGAAACTTAAGCAGTGGCACGGGCGTCCGTGCCACTCTGTTTTTGTCTAGTGGCGCCGGCCCTTCAGGCCGGCGCCACCGCCATATGGTTCAATGTCCCTGAGACTGGTGACCATTCTGCACCACTGACCGACCATTCTGTACCACTGGCCGCACTGCCTTTGCAGGAGCGCTGTTTTTTAAATAACCCTTCACTGCAACTGACACGAGGCCGTGACGCTGCGTCTTGCCTTCGACATGTCCATAGCAATTGCCGCGAACCCAGGCGAGTTGATCCCGGACGGACTTCGCCGCGCTTATCATTTTTGTCAGCTCGGAAATCAGTTTGTTATTTTTCGGTTTTTTTCTATTCTCAGCCTTTACTAGAGCCAGGCAATGGTCGGCAGCATGGTCAAGAGCCAGGATAAGCGGATATATATATTTTTTAAAATAAGGCTCAAAAGAGCCTTTGTTTCTGCCTTCATCGTTTGTTGGCCAGGTCCTTATGTCTACTTTTTTCTTTACGCCATCAAGATTAGAAAAATATTGTTCTAATTTTATCTCATTAAATATTGCCGCTAATTCCAAAATTGACTTCGCGTGATAGCAGGTCAGTTCGCTTGGCCAATGGGCAAGAATGTCCTTTGGGATAGTGTAGCTCTGCATGATGGTCATCTCCACTGTAGCCGGCGCCGTTGCCGGACATTGTCGTGGACGCCCACCCCGATCGATATGTCTTATTAGAGCATCGAGCCTGAAACCTGAATCAAGGAATTGAATCAGGGGATTCCCAGACCGGCCGATTTGTGATTCATCGTCTTTGGAGGTGGATCATGGGCAAAG
>DUZF01000224.1 GCA_013349665.1 Rhodospirillaceae bacterium
TCAACCTTGCAGGAGCGGGTGGAAAAGGCGCAGTCGCTGCGCGACGACCTGGCCTTCATGATCGAGCGGGCCGATAGTCTGGCCAATCGCCTGGAGGGGTCTGTTCGCAACGCCCGCAGCGACGCGCGCGCTGCCCCGGCGCCGATGCGGGCGCCGGCGGGGCGAAGTGCTCCCTCGCCGCTGCCGGCGATGGTCGACGACGACCTTGACGACGATCGCTCGGAGGCCGAGCGGGAATTGTTGCGGGCCCTGCAGGCGGCTCGCTGACGGAGTATCCGACGATGGCGTCCCCGGCAAGACCGACGACCAGGGCAAGAAGCGGCCGGCCACCGGCACCGACGGTGAGGGGCGGCATCCGTCTGCTGCCGGTGATGATCTTCGTCGTCGTGCTGGTATTGTCGGTGCGTATCAACGACATCTGGAAAGCGGTGAGCGGCGAGGAGCCGGCAAGGGTCACCATCAACCAGTCGGAGGCCCAGCAGCCGCCGCCGCCGGGCGGTCGCAAGAAAGGTCAGAAATCGCCGCAGCAACCGACCGATGCGGCCCCGGCACCGGCGGCGGACGCCGGCGGCAAGGAAGCCCCGCCGGCGGTTGAGAAGGCGGGCGGTGCCAATGAGGGCGAACCGCCGACCTTCACCCAGAATGAAATCGAAGTTCTGCAAAAACTGGCGGAACGGCGCGAAGCCTTGGATGCGCGAAGCCGAGAACTGGATCTGCGCGAGAATCTGGTCAAGGCGGCGGAGGGCCGGATCGACAAAAAAGTCGTGGAAATGAAGGCCCTGCAGAGCAACATTCAGGGTATGCTGAAGCAGGTGGACGAAGCCGACGACGGCAAGATGAAAAGCCTGGTCAAGATATACGAAACCATGAAGCCGAAGGATGCGGCGAAGATCTTCGAGCAGTTGGATATGCCTGTGCTGCTTGGTGTTCTGACCCGGATGAAAGAGCAGAAGGTGGCGCCGATCATGGAGGCGATGGATCCGATGAAGGCCAAGACCATCACCGATACCATGGCGGTCCGCCGGGGAGCCAGGACAGAAGGGCAAAACGGCGGATGAGTCCGGCCGGTAAAATCGCTTGATTACGTTGTAATTCCGTATTTTAACTTAACTTCGGTGCGTGGTAATCGATAAGTTAAGTTTTCAGCGCAGCATTTGGCGCATGAAGGAGTGAGGGATGGCCGTCGATAAGAATATGAACATTCTGATTGTGGATGATTATAAAACGATGTTGCGAATCATCCGTAATCTCCTGAGGCAATTAGGTTTTGTTAATATTGAAGAAGCTACCGACGGATCGATGGCATTGCAAATGCTGCGTTCCGGCAATTTCGGATTGGTGATTTCCGACTGGAACATGGAGCCGATGACCGGCCTCCAATTGTTGCGGGAGGTTCGCGCCGACGCCAAACTCAAGCCGACGCCTTTCATTATGGTGACTGCCGAGTCCAAGTCGGAGAACGTCATCGCGGCGAAAGAGGCCGGTGTTTCCAATTACATCGTCAAGCCATTCAACGCCGAGACGTTGCAGGCCAAGATGGTTAGCGTGCTCGGCGAATTCTGAGGAGAGGTGCCATGTCGGCGACCGCTGACCGCGATCTGACACTGCATCTCGAACGCTTGCGCAAGGAACGTGGCGATACGGTCAGGATCGAAGATGTCGGCGAGGTGGTGCACGCCTTGCTGTCGTCGATGACCGGTGACGTTTCGGCCGCCGACCTGAAGCTCTATCAGGAAGTCGAAGCCCTGGCCGCTTATATCCACAGCGCCAAGGCCGAGATCGCCGCGCTCAGGCCGCAGGACATCCAACAGCATTATATCGCCACGGCGACCGACGAACTTGATGCCATCGTCGGGGCCACCGAGAGGGCCACCAACGATATTCTGGATGCCGCCGAGAAGTTGGAGAACATCACCGGGGACATGAGCCCGGAAATCGCCCAGCGGATCACCGAGGCCACCACGATGGTCTACGAGGCCTGCAATTTCCAGGATATCACCGGTCAACGCATCACCAAGGTGGTCAAGGCGCTTAAGCATATCGAAGAAAGGGTCCAAGCCCTGGTCGATGCCTTCGGTGACGAATTCAAGCAGTCTTCGGCGACGCCGGCCCAGAGCGGTGACGCAGCCTCCGCGGCGGCGGCCGACCAGGCTCTGCTGAACGGCCCACAGCTTCCGCAAAAGGCTCACGACCAGGCCGCCATCGACGCCTTGTTCAACAATACCTGAAACATGGCAGCGTTTTGCCGAATGCCGCATGTTCCGGCCATCGGCTTGCTGTTTTGGCTGGCGCTGTCCGCCTTTGACGGCGGCGCCTTCGGCCAGTCGCCGCCGCTCGGTGCCTCCCCCAGGGGGGCTGTCCATGAAGGTTACGGGCGCCTGGTGATCGACTGGGATGCGCCGGTGAATTTTTCCGCCGACGTCGTCAATAACGAACTCCTGCTGCGCTTCGACCGTCCGGTGAACGGCGATTTTCATCCGGCGCTGCGGCCCCTGGCCAAATATCTGCAAAGCGTGGTTGTCAGCGCCGATGGCAAGACCGCCAGTTTCCGTCTGGCGCGGCCGGTTCAGGTGAAGTCGTCCATCGGCAACAACAACGCGGTGGTGATCGACCTGCTGGATGACGCCAATCCGGCGATTCCGGCTGCCGCCCAGGAACCGCCGGCGGCGCCCGCCGGCCAGGAGGCGCCGGCGGTGGACCTGCGGTCCGGCGATCATGGAACCTTCGTGCGGCTGGTCTTCGAGTGGCCGTCGGCGGTCTCCTACAAGGTCGAATCGAAGCCGGGCAAGGCGGACATCATCTTCGGCAAGCCGGCGCGGATCGACCTGATCGGCGCCCGGGCCAGCCTGCCCGCCGACCTGACCCTGCATTCGGCGGAGATCTCGGGAAAATCTACGGTCGTCGGACTGGCGATTCCCGACAATGCGCGCCTTCGCCACTTCCAGTCGGGAAACCGGGTGGTGGTCGACGTGGTGCGGGCCGCCGATGCTCCGGCCCCCGTGGTCAGCGGCAAGACGCCGTTGGCGCCGGCTCCCGGAACCGATGTCGCGGTGCCGGCGGTGCAACCGCTGATTCCTGAGGAAAAGCCCAAACTGCCGTCCGAGAGTCTACAGGCGGCGCGTCCCACCGGGTTGTCGCCGGTCAAGCCGATCCCCGAGCAGAAGGCCAAGGCCAAGCCGCCTGCCGTCGAGACCGCCGCGCCGGCGCCGGCCGCCCCTGACGCCAAGAAGGACGCCAAGAAGGAGGCCAAGAAGGACCCGCCTGCCGTCACCGCCGCCCACGAAGCGAAGAAGGATGCGCCGGCAGCGACATCCGTCGGCGAAGCGTCGGCGCCGGACAAGGTGTTCAGTCTCAGCGTCCCCTGGGACAAGCCGGTGGCGGCGGCGGTGTTCCGCCGGGCCGGCTATCTGTGGATGGTCTTCGACCGCGGCCAGGACGTCGACACCAAGCTGATGCGCCGGACCGGCGGCGAAGCGGTGCTTTCGGTGGAGCAGGTGAAGGTCAAGGACGGCACCGCGATCCGCCTGCTGGTGCATCCCGACTACCTGCCCAATCTGCGGCGCGACGGCCTGCTTTGGGTGGTCGACCTGATCGGGCGCGGCGGCGAACCCAAGCAGCCGATCGAAGTTACCATCCCGGCCAGTCTGCCCAGTGGTGTCGGCATCAATTTCACGGTCGCTGAAGCCGGCAATCTGGTCCAGGTGCCCGACCCCGAAATCGGCGACACCATGATGGTGGTGCCGGTGATCCCGTTGGGGGCGGGGGTCTATCCGGGTCGCGACATGCCGGATGTTGAACTGCTGGCGACCTCCCAGGGGGTTGCCCTGGTGCCGCATGTCGATGGGCTGGAAATCAAGTCCTCGCGCGCCGGCATC
>DUZF01000151.1 GCA_013349665.1 Rhodospirillaceae bacterium
AGGTAGTCGCCGAAACGATCGCCCAGTTCGGCGAGGAAAGCATCGTCGCCCTGCGCCATGATGGCCGGCACCACGGCCTGCCGCTCCGTCCACACCACCGACGAGCGGCGTCCGGGCAGCGGCAGGATGGCGAAGGGGCCGGCGGGCAGGAAATGTTCCTGGGCGACATTGCCATGCGGCCGTTCATGGGCGACCGTGCAGACGATGGCGCTTTGCCCATAATTCCAGCGGGTGACGCCGATTCCGGCACCGTCGCGGGTCGGTGAGGCGCGGCCGTCGGCGGCCACCGCCAGGGCGGCCGTGACGGTTTCGCCGCTGCTGAGGCCGGCCTCGATCGTCGTCGCTCCGCGGTCCAGCCGCAGCGGGCGGGACGGCGCCGCCAGGCGGATCCGCGGATGCGAGGTCAGACGGGCCAGGACGGCCTGGCGCAGCGCCCGGTTCTCGACGATCCAGCCCAGCGGCTGGTCACCCAGCAGGCGGTGGTCATAATGCAGGAACAGCGGCGAGACACCGTCGGCCACCCGCACCTCGCGGATTTCCGCCGCCAGGGGCTCGATGGCCGGCCACAGGCCGATGGCCGCCAGGACCCGCTGCTGGGCCAGGCCGAGCGCCGAGGCGCGGCCGTCGAACTCCGGCTGGACGGCGGTCGCCGGGTCTTCGGCGTCGGCCACCACCACCGTCAGCCCGGCATCGGCCAGGGCGACGGCCAGCGGCCCGCCCACCAGACCGCCGCCGACGATCAATACATCCGCTGAATAGTCGCTCATGGCGCCACTTTGGCCAGCCGGCGGGGAATTGTCCAGTCTGCTCCGGAAATGACCAAACACCGCTTAATTTTTCACCATTGTAGCCGTCCCGGGTCGTCGCCGGCTTGGGGGAAAAGATCCGCCGGAAGTGAACAATCCGAGGGTTTCCGCGTCTTTCGGAAAAACGGCACAGCGTTTGAAAGGAGGTTTGCGCGCGGATTAGGACGCAAGGCAACTTGCGGGTGGATCAACAGACGGCTTTCCCCCACCCGCCCATTCGGTGGAGACCGCGCGGTGTCGGGAACGCCTTTGCATTCATGGGGACCAGACGATGAAGCTTGTCATGGCGATCATCAAGCCGTTCAAACTTGACGAAGTGCGCGAAGCCCTGACTCCGCTGGGCGTCCAGGGTCTGACCGTCAGCGAGGTCAAGGGCTTTGGCCGGCAAAAAGGGCAAACGGAAATATATCGTGGCGCGGAATATGTGGTGAATTTCCTGCCGAAGGTGAAAATCGAGGTGGTGGTCAAGGACGAGCTGGTGCAGCGGGTGGTGGAAACCATCCAGACCGCGGCCCATACCGGCAAGATCGGCGACGGCAAGATTTTTGTCTCTGAAGTCGGTCAGGTGGTGCGCATCCGCACCGGAGAGACCGACGCCGACGCGCTGTAAGGTGCGACGGCACCCGTCTCGTCGACGTGGTTCCCACTGGTGATGTGATTTTACTCCTGTCTCTTCCCTGCCTGCGGCCCGGACGCCAACGCGTTCCGGGCCTCTTTTTTGCGCATTTCGGGGCATGCCTATTAAACGTTCAGGCTCGCGGGCGGTAGCCTAAAATTTCATCATGAATGGCCCGCCACACCTCGTCAGGCGCCGCCGATTTAAGAAAACATGAGGCAAACTGCCGCTTGGCACAGTTCTTGTTTCTCGTATACGACGCCGGCCCCGGCCGGATCGGATCATTGGTGATTAGAGGACCTTCGGGGGTTAACATGAGGATATCGAAAAAGAGCGTGTTGTTCGGCGGAGGTCTTGCTCTCGGCCTTTCGCTTCTGGCGACGATGGGGCTGGCCCAGGAAGCGGCTCCGGCCGCCGCCGACGCGGCCGCCGCCGCGCCGCCGCCGACCCTGGACAAGGCGGATACCGCCTGGATGCTGTGCTCGGTGGCCCTGGTGCTGCTGATGACCATTCCCGGCCTGGCGCTGTTCTACGGCGGCATGGTGCGCAAGAAGAACGTTCTCGCCACCATGATGCAGTGCTTCGGCATCACCTGCCTGGTCACCGTCCTGTGGGGCGTGATCGGCTACAGCCTGGCCTTCACCGACGGCAACGCCTATATCGGCGATCTCAGCCGGGTGTTCCTGATGGGCATCACCACCGCCAAGGACAACCTGTTCCCCGGCTCGACCATCCCGGAAAGCGTCGGGATGATGTTCCAGATGACCTTCGCCATCATCACACCGGCGCTGATCGTCGGCTCCTTCGCCGATCGCTTCAAGTTCTCGGCGCTGATGCTGTTCGTCACCCTGTGGTCGCTGGTCGTCTATTCGCCGGTGGCGCATTGGGTCTGGGCCAGCACCGGCTTCCTCAACAAGGCCGGCGTGCTCGACTTCGCCGGCGGCACCGTGGTGCACATCAATGCCGGCGTCGCCGGTCTGGTGGGCTGCCTGGTGGTCGGCAAGCGCAAAGGCTACGGGGTTGAAAACTTCGCGCCGCATAATGTCGGCTATGCCCTGATCGGCGCCTCGCTGCTGTGGGTCGGCTGGTTCGGCTTCAATGCCGGCTCGGCCCTGACCTCCGACCATCGTGCCGGCATGGCGATGACGGTGACCCAGCTGGCCACCGGCGCCGCCGCCATGGCGTGGTTGCTGGCGGAATGGATCCTGCGCGGCAAGCCGTCGGCCCTCGGCGCCGCCTCCGGCGCGGTCGCCGGCCTGGTGGCGATCACCCCGGCCTCGGGTTTCGTCGGTCCGACCGGCAGCCTGATCATCGGTCTGGTGGCCGGCATCGTCTGCTTCTGGGGCTCGACCAGCCTCAAGCATATGCTGGGCTATGACGACAGCCTGGACACCTTCGGCGTGCATGCCATCGGCGGCATCACCGGTGCCCTGCTGACCGGCGTCTTCGCCGTCAAGGACATCGGCGGCACCGCCGGCGTGCTGGAAGGCAACACCGCCCAGCTCGCCCTGCAGGCCGAGGGCGTGGTGGTCACCATCCTGTGGTCGGGGGTGGTCTCCTTCATCCTCTACAAGGTGGTGGACCTGCTGGTCGGCCTCAGGGTCAGCGCCGAAGAGGAAACCGAAGGTCTCGATATCGTCCTTCACGGCGAAATCATCCACTGATCGGTCATCCGGCCGACAGCCAGGGGGAGGGGGCGCTGCGGCGCCCCCTTTCTTTTGAAAAGCGGAATCGGGTAAAACGGAGAGCGTCAACCCTTTTCCCGGCCATTCATGCTCAACCGCCGTCTCGACCTGCTCATCGATTATCCCTTCCAACGCCTTGCCGCCCTGCTTGCCGGGCCGCCGGGGGCCGAACCGCTGTCGATGGCGCTGGGCGAGCCGCAGCATCCGCTGCCGCCGATGGTCGCCGGGATAATCGCCGACAGCGCCGCCAGTTTCGGCAAATACCCGCCGCTCAACGGCACCCCTGAATTCCGCGCCGTTGCCGCCGCCTGGGCATCGCGGCGCTTCGCCCTGCCGGCCGGCCTGCTCGATCCCGAACGCCATCTGCTGCCGCTCGGCGGCTCCCGCGAAGGGCTGTTCCAGCTGGCCCAGGTGGTCTGCCCATCAGGACGGACCGGCAAACGGCGCCCGGTGGTGCTGTTGCCCAACCCCCTCTACCAGGTTTACGCGGCGGCGGCGCTGATGGCCGGCGCCGAGCCGGTCTTCGTCCCGGCGACCGAGAGCGACGGCTTCCTGCCTGATTTCCAGTCTCTGCCGAAGGCGGTACTGCAGCGCACGGTGCTGGCCTATCTCGGCAATCCGGCCAATCCGCAGGGGGCGGTGGCCTCGGCCGAGGTTCTGAGACCGATGATCGACCTGGCGCGCCGCCATGGCTTCGTGCTGGCGGTGGACGAATGCTACAGCGAAATCTACGATC
>DUZF01000302.1 GCA_013349665.1 Rhodospirillaceae bacterium
TGCCGCCCGAGACCGCCGAGGCCAAGGCGCCGCCGGCCGGCGGCGGCGCGCCCGCCGCCAAACAGGACTGGAGCGACGACCCCATCGACGCCTCGGGACTGAAGGCCGCCGACGCCGATCTGACAATGAAGAGCGGCGGCATCAAAATCCGCAAGATCGAGATCGGCAAGAGCCAGCTGGGGGTGGCCCTGCATGGCGGCAAACTGGCGGTCGATCTGGCCGGCATGGAGCTGTACAAGGGCCAGGGCAAGGGACGTCTGTCCATCGACGGCTCGCAGCCGGGAGCCGGCATCGACGCCGACTTTTCGCTCAAGGGCCTTCAGGCCCAGCCGTTCCTCGCCGCCGCCGCCGGCTTCGAACGCCTCGACGGCACCGCCAACGCCGACCTGCAGGTCGCCGGGCGCGGACGAAGCCAGCGGCAGATCGTCTCCTCGCTGGGCGGCAAGGGGGCGGTTTCCTTCCTCAACGGCAGCATCCGCGGCATCAATCTGGCCGCCATGCTGCGCAATGTCACCACCGCCTTCAGCGAGACCGGCGGCGACCAGAAGACCGACTTCGCCGAACTGGGCGGTACCTTCACCATCGCCTCGGGGGTGGTGTCCAACCAGGATCTGTCGCTGAAGGCGCCGCTGCTCAGGGTCGCCGGCGCCGGCACCGTCGATTTGCCCAAGCGGACGACGACCTATCGGGTCGAGCCGAAAGTCGCCGCCACCACCGAAGGCCAGGGCGGCAAACAGGATGTCGGCGGCCTGTCGGTGCCGGTGATTATCGAGGGACCGTGGAACAATCTCTCCTACCGGCCGGACCTGGCGGGGATGGTCAAGGGCAATGTCGGCCAGGCGGTGAAGGGTGCCATCGACAAGGCCCTCCCCGGCAAGGGCGGCGTCCAGTTGCCGATCAATCCGGGGGCGCTGTTCGGCCGCTAAGCTTCTCCGCCAATTGATCGGCGGGCAGGCGGCCGATCATGGCCGCCAGCCCCTCGCCGGTCACCGGGTGAAGCCAGCCGGCGGCGATCTCGGCCATGGGCAGCAGGACAAAGGCCCGCCCGGCCAGACGCGGATGCGGCAACAGCGGCGGCTCGGGTCCGTCCCGCACCAGCCGGCCATAGGCCAGCAGGTCGAGGTCCAGCGGACGGGCTTCGTTGACCTCGCGGCGCTGGCGTCCGGCGCCGTCCTCGATCCGCTGCAGCAGCGCCAACAGGGCAGCCGGCGGCAATTCGGTATCGACGGCGGCGACGGCATTGACGAACCATGGCTGGTCCGATACTGGTACCGGCCGCGTTCGCCAGTCGCTGGAACGCCGTCCGACACCGACCCCCGCGGCCTGCAATTCGGCGATGGCGGCATCCAAAGTCTGGTGCGGCGTACCGTATCGGCTCGGCAGATTGGCTCCCAGGCCAATGATGATCAATTCGTTATCAGAGCAGGCGGTCATTTTGCACCCTTGCGGCGGATTACGGCCTAGACTAAATGTACTGTCATTGCCGTCGCCGGTTTTATACTGGTGTTCGGTTTTTTCTTTATGCGAGATATAATCAGAATGGTATTTTACTCACAGGAGAGAATTGGACTGTTTATCGACGGATCCAATCTTTACGCGGCGGCAAGAGCCCTCGGCTTTGATATCGATTACAAACGCCTTCTTGAAATGTTCGCCAAAAAGGGACGCCTGATCAGGGCCTTTTATTATACCGCGCTGGTTGAAGATCAGGAATATTCTCCGATTCGTCCCTTGGTCGACTGGCTTGATTACAATGGATATACCATGGTCACCAAGCCGACCAAGGAATTTACCGATGCCGCCGGACGGCGCAAGATCAAAGGCAACATGGATATTGAACTGGCCATCGACGTGATGGAAATGGCCCAGTATCTCGACCATGTGGTGCTGTTCTCCGGTGACGGCGATTTCCGCCGCCTGGTCGAGGCGGTGCAGCGCAAGGGCGTCAGGGTCACGGTGGTCAGTACCATCCGCTCGCAACCGCCGATGGTCGCCGACGAACTGCGCCGGCAGGCCGACACCTTCCTCGAACTGCTGGATCTCGAACCCGCCATCGCCCGCAGCCCGCAGGCCCATCGTGACGACCGCGCCGTTGACGACGAAGACGACGACGAATACGACGACTGACCCGTCGGCGGATTGCCGCCTGTGTCCACGGCTGACGGACTTCCGCCGGGATAACAGCAAGGCGCATCCGGACTGGCATAACGCGCCGGTACCGTCCTTCGGGGCGTTGACCGCGCGTCTGCTGGTGGTCGGCCTGGCACCCGGCCTGCGCGGCGCCAATGCCACCGGGCGGCCGTTCACCGGCGATTGGGCGGGCGACCTGCTCTATGCGACGCTGCTGGCCACCGGCCTGGCCGAGGGGGTCTATGATGAACGCGCCGACGACGGCCTCAGGCTGATCGATTGCCGGATCAGCAATGCCGTACGCTGCGTCCCGCCCGGCAACCGCCCGACCAGCACCGAAGCCGCCAGCTGCCGCCCTTTCCTGGCGGCGGAGATGCGGGCCATGCCGCGATTGCGGGTCATCGTCGCCATCGGCGGCTTTGCCCATGACGCCGTGCTCGCCGCCCGGCGCCTGCGGAAAGCCGATTACCCCTTCGCCCATGGGCGGCACCATCTGCTGGCCGACGGCCCTCATTTGGTCGACAGTTATCATTGCTCGCGGCTGAACACCAATACCGGCCGTTTGACCCCGGAAATGTTTCGTTCGGTGTTCGACATGGCACTTGCTGCGGTGGGGAATTGAGAATATTTTCCCGGTTGATTCATTGAGGTTCTGCGAATGTTTATTGAGTGGGAGGACGCATTCGCGCTGGGTATTCCGGCGATCGATCAGGAACACAAACGCCTGGTCCAGGGCCTGAATCATTTCTTTGCGCGTACGCAGAGCGGCGCCTCCCCCGAGGAACTCAGCAAGATCCTGCTCAGCCTGGCAGATGACCTGGCGACCCATTTCCACAACGAGGAAGTGCTGCTCGATCAGGCTGACGTTCCCGACATCGCCGTCCATATCGCCGAGCATCGACGCCTGCTGCAGGAGCTTCGCTATTTCCGCGATCCCTATGAAAAGGCCCTGCAACCGCGGGAATTGACGATGGATACGGCGCAGCTGCTGCGCAGCTGGATCCTCGACCATATTGTCGAAATGGATATGCGCTCGAAGCCCTATCTGCGGCGGATCGCATAGAGTCCCGCGCTAGCACGAGGCGCTAAGCAGGAGCCTTTACCTATCCTATAGTATGAATTTCCGCCTACCCTATTGTATATAAAATGTCTTATACTCGTTATCCCGGATGAGTATCGTGTCCTGAGGACCAGACAGCACTTTGGTCGGGACCCACCCTATGAACAACATCGACATCGCCGAATGTGAGCAAGAACCGATCCGGTTTCCCGGCGCGGTCATGCCTCACGGTGCCGTGGTCGTGCTGCGAGCCGGCCCAACCTCCCTTATCGATGCCGTCAGTGACTCCTGCGCCCCCCTGCTTGGAATGCCCCCCGGAGATTTGCTGGGCAGGTCGTTCGGCGAGCTGTTCGGTGCCGACGCCCTGGCGGCCATAACGGCGGCCCGGCAGGCAGACCTGCGACCGATCCTGCGTCTGTCGCTGAACGGCCGGGACCTGCTGGCCCGGACCAGCAGCAACCAGGACGGACAGACGCTGGTCGATATCGAGCCCCCCATCCAGGATGCTGCCATTGCTTACGCCATCCGTCATGGATGCCGCAGCGAGATGGACAGGCTGCGCCGGCTGA
>DUZF01000208.1 GCA_013349665.1 Rhodospirillaceae bacterium
CCGTTACATCAAGGAACACAACGAGGCCGCAGAGCCATTCGTCTGGACACAACCCGCCGCAGCCATCCTGGCCAAACTTCGCCGTCTCCCTGTATCCCTTGTCTGACTCAGTGCACTAGCCGGCGATCTCCGGAGTTGCCGTCAGAAGTCCCAAGGAGAAATGAGGTGACTTCTCCCATGCCCTAGCGTTAGTAGGGTAGTGTTACATAAGTGCTTTCAGGTGCTTACAGTTTCATGTTTTGTTCTCACTTTCAGGCTAATTCACGACCCCACTGTAAGGTCGGCCGGTGTTTTTCATAACCACATGCAGCAAGTTGAAACACTTTCGCCTTCTTCGGCTTGCAACCGCTGATCAATGAGTGCCTGCCTGATGCAGATTAAAAAAGTCAGGAACGATCGGACATTTCCGGGCCCAAAAAATTTCGCCCTACTTTCACTGGACTGCCTGCAAAATCATGGAAACCCAAAAGCTGAAGTCAGGTGCCCCATGCACGACATTTTTGAAATTCATCACGAGGCGGATCCTCATTGCGAAAAGGGAAGGTTGATCGGCGCGATAGGCAGATCCTCGTCCAGTGGAAAGCGCTCCGGCATGCGGAAAATGGCGCAGGTACTGGAGAAAACCCTGGATTAACCCGGCAAAATGGATCACCGCTGCCGGTAACCGCGGTAACTGTCATGAACGCCTCCATGTACTGGAAATCACTCAAGACAAGAGGCACTCGCTCCGCCAACCATGGATCGCCGCATCGGTCCAAAATTCGACGTTCCATCGCAAAAATCCTCTCGGCTACCACGTTTGGGGGATGCGGCCAGGCGAGTCCGGCATTAAAGACTAAATATTCCTTCCTATTTTCAGAGGGAAAAGTTGGTTGGGCATTCCGGTAATTGGTGACGAGAGTTGGGGGCGAGTGTCGCAGTCAGCTATCAATTTTGGCGCAGTTAGAGCTGTCCCGCTCGAAGGCACCTGCGGCCGAGCTTGAGACTGAACCGGTGACAGATATTTACTTTCACCAAAATAATCGCAGATCGAGACCTTCAGATATGGACGTGACCTCCACCGCAATCCCCGATGTCAAGATCGTCAAGCCGAAGCGCTTCGGCGACCACCGCGGGTTCTTCTCCGAGACCTTCAGCACCCGCAGTTTCGCCGAAGCAGGACTGCCCTCCGTCTTCGTCCAGGACAATCACTCCCTGTCCCGCCCCAAAGGCACCGTCCGCGGCCTGCATTTCCAGCTGGCGCCGTTCGCCCAGGACAAACTGGTGCGGGTGGTCAGGGGGGCGATCCTCGACATCGCGGTGGATCTGCGCCGGGACAGCCCCAGCTTCGGCCGCTGGGTGGCGGCGGTATTGAGCGCCGAAAACGGCGACCAGCTGCTGATTCCCATCGGCTTCGCCCATGCATTCTGCACGCTTGAGGCGGATACCGAGGTTCTTTATAAGGTCACTAATTTCTACTCGCCCCAGCATGATCGCGGCCTGTTGTGGAATGATCCCGATCTTGCCATCGACTGGCCGGTGTCCGAGGCGGATGCCGTGCTTTCCGACAAGGACAGAGTGCATCCGCGACTGCGGGATCTCCCGCCCTGTTTCTGAGAGGGCCCCATGAAGACCATCCTGGTTACCGGTGGTGCCGGGTTCATCGGCTCGGCGGTGGTCCGCCAGTTCCTCGCCGACACCGATCATCGGGTGATCAATGTCGACAAGCTGACCTATGCCGCCAATCTCGCCTCGATCCCCGGGGCGGCGGGGCATCCGCGCTATGTTTTCGAGCAGGTGGATATCTGCGACGGTCCCGAGGTGGCGCGACTGTTTGCCGCCTACGACCCCGACGCGGTGATGCATCTGGCCGCCGAATCCCATGTCGACCGCTCCATCGACGGGCCGGGGCAGTTCGTCATGACCAATCTGGTCGGCACCTATACCCTGCTCGACGCGGCGCTGGCCCATTGGCGGCGTCATCCTGACTTCCGCTTCCACCATATCTCCACCGACGAGGTGTTCGGCTCGCTGGGCGCCGACGGTTTTTTCACCGAGACCACCCCCTACGCCCCCAACTCGCCTTATTCGGCGTCGAAGGCCGGCTCGGATCATATGGTGCGGGCCTGGCACGAAACCTACGGCCTGCCGGTGGTGCTGACCAATTGCTCGAACAATTACGGGCCATTCCATTTCCCCGAGAAGCTGATCCCCCTGGTGATCATCCGCGGCCTCGCCGGGCAGCCCTTGCCGGTCTATGGCGCCGGCGCCAATGTGCGCGACTGGCTGTATGTCGAGGACCATGCCCGGGCGCTGCGCCTGGTGCTGGATCGCGGCAAGGACGGCGAGTCTTACAATATCGGCGGCAATAACGAGCGTACCAATCTGGCGGTGGTGGAGGCCATCTGCGATCTGCTGGATCGCCTCGCCCCCTCGCCCGACGGGCCGCATCGCCGCCTCATCACCTTCGTCGCCGACCGCCCCGGCCATGACCTCCGCTATGCCATCGATGCCGGTAAAATCAAACGCGAGCTGGGCTGGACGCCAAGCGAAAGTTTCGACAGCGGGCTGGAAAAAACCGTAGCCTGGTATCTCGACAACCGCGACTGGTGGCAGGCCATTCTCGATCGCGGCTACAAGGCGGACCGGGTGGGATTGGGAGCCCCCTCACCCCAACCCTCTCCCCCAAGGGGAGAGGGCGTAAAAAACTAGTCTCCCTCTCCCCTTGGGGGAGAGGGTTGGGGTGAGGGGCTGCAAAGGACAAGGACCTGGCATGAAAGGCATCATTCTCGCGGGAGGCTCCGGCACCCGCCTCTATCCGGTGACCATCGCGGTCAGCAAACAATTGCTGCCGGTCTATGACAAGCCGATGATCTATTATCCGCTGTCGACCCTGATGCTGGCCGGCATCCGCGATATTCTCATCATCACCACCCCGGCCGACCAGGAGTCGTTCCAGCGGGTGCTGGGCGACGGCGGCAAATGGGGGATCAACCTGACCTATGCCGTGCAGCCGTCACCCGACGGCCTGGCCCAGGCCTTCATCATCGGCCGCGCCTTCGTCGGCAATGAGCCGGTCGCCCTGGTGCTGGGCGATAACATCTTTTACGGCCATGGCTTCGGCGCCGCCGTCGCCGCGGCGGCGAAGATCACCGACGGCGCCCGGGTTTTCGCCTATGGGGTGCGCGACCCCGAACGCTATGGCGTGGTCGAACTGGACGACAGCGGCCGGGCCATCAGCATCGAGGAAAAGCCGGTCAATCCGAAATCCCGCTGGGCGGTGACCGGGCTCTATTTCTACGACAACGATGTCCTCGAGGTCGCCCGCGCGGTCAAGCCGTCGGCCCGCGGCGAGCTGGAAATCACCTCCGTCAACGACGCCTATCTGCGTCAGGGCCGTCTGACGGTGGAACGGCTGGGGCGGGGCTTCTGCTGGTTCGACACCGGCACCCATGCCTCGCTGCTGCAGGCCGGCGAATTCGTCCGCGCCGTCGCCGACCGCCAGAACCTGCAGATCGCCTGCCTGGAGGAAATCGCCTTCAACCAGGGCTGGATCACCGCCGAGCAGGTGCTTAAAGTAGGTCGCGAGATGTCCAAGAACGATTATGGCCGCTATCTGATCGACCTTATCGAGCGCTGATGGCCAGCCTCGACATCGTCATCGTCAACTGGAATGCCGGCGGGCAGTTGCAGGCCTGTCTTGAGTCGGTCTTCGCCGGC
>DUZF01000103.1 GCA_013349665.1 Rhodospirillaceae bacterium
CCCGGGATGCCGCCCGGCGACCAGCGCCGCCTTGCCTTCGGCGAGCCTCGCCGCATGGTGGGCGGGGGTCTCGCCGGCCAGCGGCGTCTCGTCGAGTTCGGCCGGATCGACGGCGTCGGGACAAAGACCGATCTGCGCCAGCAGGTCCAGGCGGCGGGGCGAGGCGGAGGCGAGAACAAGGCGCTGCGGGGTCACATTCAAATCATCAGTCCCTTGCTACCGACAGCGGGAATCGTTCGAGGATCTTGGCCTCCAGCTGGTCGCGGACCATGCGGTAGGCATCCAGTCTGACCTCGCGGGTTCCTTCCGTCACCGACGGATCGTAGGTGTGCCAGAACTCGACGTCGCAAGCCATGGTGCGGGTCATTTCGACGGCATGGTGCTGGGCCTCCGGCGACAGCGATATCACCAGGTCGAAGCTGCTGTCTTCCAGTTCGCCGAAACTGCGTACCTTGTGCTTGGAAATATCGATGCCGATTTCATCCATGGCGGCGACGGCGAAGGGATCGAGTTCGCCCTTGTGAGCCCCGGCCGACTGGACCCAGATCTGCCGGCCGTGAAAATATTTCATCAACCCTTCGGCCATGGGCGAGCGGACGGCGTTGTAGGTGCAGGCGAAGAGGACCGCCGACGGACGCTCGATGAAGGACAGACTCACCCCCTCAGGTGCAGGACGCAGACCAGTGTGAACAGCCGTCGCGCCGTTTCGAAATCAACCGCCACCTTCTCCGCCAGACGCTCCATGAGCAGTTGCGACCCTTCGTTGTGCAGGCCGCGCCGCCCCATGTCGATGGCTTCGATCTGCGACGGCGTCGAGCGTCGGATGGCCGAATAATAACTTTCGCAGACCATGAAATAATCTTTGACCACCGAGCGGAAGGGCGCCAGCGGCAGCGTCACCTCCAGCATCGGCTGCCCCTCCTCGCTGCGGATGTCGAGCACCAGGCGGTTCTCGTTGAGGCTGATATGCAGCCCGTAGGGTCCGCTGAAATCGCCCACCGGACAAAAGAAGTTGTTTTCCAGCAGGTCGTAAATGGCGATCGCCCGCTCATGCTCGACTTCCGCCTTGCGCCGCACCAGTGTCTTTTCATCCAGCTGGATGTGACACAGGCGCGCCGCCCGCGGATCGCCGCTCATCGGTCCCTCGCCATGTTGAGGCGCAGCGACAGGCTGAGGCCGTGGGCGCCCAGGCCCTCGGCCGCGGCCAGGGTGACCGCCGCCGGCCCGATGCGCGCCAGGGCCGCCGCGTCGCACTGCAGCAAGGTGGTCCGCTTCATAAAGTCCAGCACGCCCAGGCCCGAGGAAAAGCGGGCGCTGCCCGCCGTCGGCAGAACATGGTTCGGGCCGCCGACATAATCGCCCACCGCTTCCGGGGTATAGCGGCCGAGAAAGATCGCCCCGGCATTCCTGATCCGCGCCGCCAAGGCCTGCGGATCGGTCACCGCCAGCTCCAGATGTTCCGGCGCCAGCCGGTCGACCAGGGCCGGCGCCAGATCCAGGCTGGGCAGGATGATCACCGCGCCATGGCGCTCCCAGCTGGCGCCGGCGATGGCGGCGCGCGGCAGCGTGGCCAGATGGCCCTGCACCGCCGCCTGCACCCGGCGGGCGAAGTCGGCGTCGTCGGTGATCAGGATGGACTGGGCCGCCTCGTCATGCTCGGCCTGGCTCAGCAGGTCGGCGGCGATCCAGGCCGGATCGTTGTCGGCATCGGCCACCACCAGGATTTCCGACGGCCCGGCGATCATGTCGATGCCGACGGTGCCGAACACCTGGCGCTTGGCCGCCGCCACATAGGCATTGCCCGGCCCGACGATTTTATCCACCGCCGCAATGCTGTCGGTGCCGAAGGCCAGCGCCGCCACCGCCTGGGCCCCGCCGACCCGATAGATCTCCTCGATGCCGGCGATGCGGGCCGCCGCCAGGACCAGGGGGTTGAGCTGGCCGTCGGGGGTCGGCACCACCATCACCAGCCGGCCGACGCCGGCCACCCGCGCCGGAATGGCGTTCATCAGCACCGAGGAGGGATAGGACGCCGTGCCGCCCGGGACATACAGACCGACCGCCGCCAGCGGCGTCCACCGCCAACCGAGGCCGACCCCGTCGGCATCGGTGAAGAACAGGTCCTCCGGCGTTTGCCGGCGATGGAAGTCCTCGATACGGGCCGCCGCCAGGGTCAGCGCCGCCACCGTCTCCGGCGACGACGCCCGCACCGCCTGGTCGATCTCGGCGGCGGAAATGCGCAAATCCCGGGCGTCGACGGCGCAACGGTCAAAGCGCCGGGTGTAGTCGATCAGCGCCGCGTCGCCGCGGTCGCGCACCGCGTCAAGGATGGCGGCGACGGTCTGGTTGACGTCGGCGGCGGTTTCCCGCTTGTCGTCCAGCAGGCCTGCGAACCGCCCGGCGAAGTCGGCGTCGTCGTACCGCAGTTCACGCGCCATAGGCGGCCCCGCGGAAGCGGTCGATCCATTCCGACAATTCGCCCGGACGGGTTTTCAGGGCCGTGCGGTTGACGATGAACCGCGAGGAGATGTCGGCGATATGCTCGATTTCCACCAGGCCGTTGGCCTTCAGCGTCGACCCGGTGGACACCAGGTCGACGATGCGCCGGCACAATCCCAGGCTGGGCGCCAGTTCCATGGCGCCGTTGAGCTTGATGCATTCGGCCTGGACGCCGCGCCGAGAGAAATGGCGCGAGGTGATGGCCGGATATTTGGTGGCGACGCGGATATGGCTCCACCGGCTGGGATCGTCACCTCCGGCCAGATCCTCGGGTTCGGCGACCGCCAGACGGCAACGGCCGATATCGAGATCGAGCGGCGCGTAGATCTCGGCGTAATCGAATTCCATCAGCACGTCATTGCCGGCAATGCCCATCTGGGCGGCGCCGAAGGCGACGAAAGTGGCGACGTCGAAGGCCCGTACGCGGATGATGTCGATGCCGGGATGATTGGTGGAGAACCGCAAAGCCCGCGAACGGGGATTGTCGAAATCGGCTTCGGGCAGGATGCCGGCCGCGCGTACCAGCGGCATCGCTTCATCGAGAATGCGCCCTTTCGGCAGGGCGAGGACCAGTTTGTCAGGGCTGTTCAACGGTTTCTTCCAAGCCTAGGGCTGCCTATTTACTAGGATTTATTGTGCTCCCGCAAGCTCGGCCGAGCCTATTCGGCGGCGCCGCTGCCCTTGATGCGTTCGATCGAGGCGCCGCAGGCGGCCAGTTTCTCCTCCAGGCGTTCATATCCGCGGTCCAGATGATAAACGCGATTGACCAGGGTTTCGCCCTCGGCGGCCAGTCCGGCCAGGATCAGCGACACCGAGGCGCGCAGGTCGGTGGCCATCACCGGCGCCCCCGACAGCCTGGGCACACCGCGGACGATGGCCGAGGCGCCGTGGACATTGACCCGCGCCCCCATGCGTCCCAGTTCCGGCACATGCATGAAGCGGTTCTCGAAAATCGTCTCGGTGATCATGCTGGCGCCGTCGGCGGTGGCCAGCAGGGCCATCAGCTGGGCCTGCATGTCGGTGGGGAAGCCGGGATAGGGCTCGGTCATGATGTCCACCCCGCCGATCCGCGCCCCATCGGCGGCCACCCGCATGCCGCGCGGGGTGTCGGACACGGTGACGCCGCATTCGACCAGCACCTTCTCCACCGAGACCATCAGCTCGC
>DUZF01000121.1 GCA_013349665.1 Rhodospirillaceae bacterium
AAGCCAGGCGGCGTCGGGGTGGCGGCGCAGGGTACCGGTGGCGGTGCAGGGGGCGTCGAGGATCATCGCGTCGAAGCTCTGCGAAGGCTGCCACAGGGCGGCATCGGCCTCGACGGTGTGCGCCTCCAGGCCAAGCCGCGCCAGATTGCCGGCCAGCCGCGTCAGGCGGCCGGCCGAGCGGTCGACGGCGGTGACGCGGGCGCCGGCGGCGGCCAGCTGGGCGGTCTTGCCGCCGGGAGCGGCGCCGATATCGGCCACCTCGAGGCCCCGCACCTCGCCCAGCAGACGCACCGGCAAGGCGGCCGCCGCGTCCTGCACCCACCAGGCGCCCTGGTCATAGCCGGGCAGGGTGGTGATGCGGACCCCGGCGGCGCGGCGCAGCGACCCGGTGGGCAGCAGTTCGGCCTCCAGCGCCGCCGCCCAGGCGGCCGCGTCGCCCTTGACCGACAGATCCAGCGGCGCCTCGCCGAGATGGGCGGTGGCGATGGCCCGGCAGAGGGCTTCGCCATAGGCGTCCCGCCAGGATTCCCAAAGCCAGTCGGGAGTGTTGAGGCGGGCCGCGTCCTGGTCGGCGACCAGTGCCGCCCCCTCGGCGGCGAGGCGGCGCAGCACCGCGTTGACCAGTTTGACATGGGCCGACAGCCCGGCGCGCCGGGCGATGGTGACCGCGGTATCCACCGCCGCATGGGGGGCGACGCCGAGAAACAGCAACTGGGCGGCGCCGAGGCGCAGCAGGTCCTGGACCCGGCCGGCCTTGACCGGCAGCGGACGGTCGAGACATCCCTCGATCAGCCGGTCGATCTGGCCGAGGCGTTTGAGCGTGGCGGCGGCCAGGCGCCGCGCGAAAGCCCGTTCAGGGTCGCCCAGGGTCTCCACCTCGAGGGAGTCGTCAAGCGCCAGATGCCGCCGGAGGACCTTTTCCAGCGCCTCCCAGGCCGCGATACGGGCCGCCGTGCCATCCATCAATGATTGATCCTGACCGACAAAATGACTACCTCTTGTCGTTGAACACCATGGAGACCGCCGATGCAAGACGATCCGCCGCCGCCGCCCAAACCGCAACCGGCAAAAGAGGTGACGCCGCCGGCCGCCGACCGGCCGCCGGTGGAGATCGGCGGCCGTGATGGGCCCGATCCGACCCGCTACAAGGATTGGGAAAAAGGCGGGCGCTGCATCGATTTCTGAGGGACGACAGCCATATGCCACCGATGGTGAAGGGGAGGGCGAGGTTTATCCGGCCCTACAGCGACGAGAAGGTCAACAATTCCTACAATCTGCTGTTCTGCGACATCCTCGAGATGGTCAAGACCAGCGAAAACCGGGAAGGCGACTGGCGTCCCATCGTTTTCGGCGAGCCGCTGAACCTGCCGCTGGTGCAGAGCATCGCCTATGACGAGGCGGCGGAAAGCCGGGTGCGCTTTCTGGCCTTCGGCCGCCTGCGGCGGAAACGCATCCCGGTCCTGCCGAAGATCATCCTTGGGGTGATCATCGAATCACCGCAGGACCAGGGGCTCAACACGCTGGCCGCCTATGCCGACGGCCGGGTCCGCTATTTCAACATGGTCAACCACGCCATCCTGCTGGAAGGCCAGCCGGCACCGGTGGCCGAGGTGGCCCGGCAGGTCATCCGCGCCGCCCAACCGCTGGTCGACCGCCTCGGTCCGGCCGCCCAGCCGCGCAAACCGCCGCCGGCGCCGGGGGCGCTGCGCTTCACCTTCCTGGTTTCCGACGGCACCTATACCGGCGAGGGGGCCTATCCGGCGATCATGAACGACGAGCTGGCCCGCCCGATCATGCAGCGGGCCGAGGAGCTGATGGCCGAGGTGACGAAAATCGCCGCCGCCGCCGGGGCGACGACAAATTAGTCGTTTTCCGGTTGGTCGATGCCCCAGCGCTGGCGGACGATGTACAGCGGCCGGCCCTTCACCTCGTTGAAGACGCGGCCGACATAATGCCCGAGGATGCCTAGGGTGATCAGCTGCACGCCGCCGAGAAACAGGATGGTGACGATGATGGATTCGTAGCCGGGCACGTCGATGCCGTACAGCAGGGTGCGGATCAGGCGGACGACGACATAGAAAAAGGCGAAGCCGGAAATCACCGAGCCGACCAGGGCCCAGACCCGCAACGGATAGTCGGAAAAAGCCACCAGGCCGTCGAAGGCGAAGGACAGCAGCTTGAAAAAGCCCATGCGGCTTTCGCCGTATTGCCGTTCCTCCTGGACGTAGGGGATGCTGGTCTGGCGAAAGCCGACCCAGGCGAAGATGCCTTTCATGAAGCGGGTTCGTTCCGGCATCGAATTGATGATGTCGACCACCTTGCGGTCGAGCAGGCGGAAGTCGCCGACCTCGCGCGGCAGCGGCACCTCGGACAGCTTGTCGAACAGCCAATAGAAGGCGCGGGCGCGCAGTTTCTCGGACCAGCTCTGGCCGGTGCGCTGTTCGCGGACCGCCAGAACCACGTCGAAGCCCTCCCGCCATTTGGCCAGCATCAGCGGAATGACCTCCGGCGGGTGCTGCAGATCGGCATCCATGGGAATCACCGCGTCGCCCGAGGCAAAGGCCAGGCCGGCGGTGAGGGCGCGCTCCTTGCCGAAGTTGCGCGACAAAGCGAGAATCTTGATGCGCGGCTGCTTTTCGCGTTGGCGGATCAGGCGGGCCAAGGTGTCGTCGCGGCTGCCGTCGTCGATGCAGATGACTTCCCAGTCGAGGGCAAGCGAGGCCAGGACCGGCACCAGTCTGTCGAAAAACAGCTCAATATTCAGCGTTTCGTTGAACAGCGGAACGACGATGGAGATGCGGGTGGACTGGGTCACATTCTTATTTCACTTTCTTCGGACCGGCAGAGTCTAGCCTATGAGACGGCGTAAGGAAATCGCCGTTCGGGTCATGGGCGCGGAACCTTGCCCGCGCCGCTGCCGCCGAGGCCACCGCGTAGCAATAGACGCAGCCATGCGGGCAGCTGTCATAGGCGCCGATGTCGCGGCTTTCGGCGCAGAGGCAGCCGGGCCGGTTGCCCTTGTGACGGGCGGCGATGGCTCGGCCGGCCCGCCGGCCCAGGCGTTCGGCGTCGATGCAGCGGGCCTCCGCCAGGCCGGAGCGCTGGGCGAGGTCCGGTTCGGTGCACAGGGTCAGGCGGATGCCGCGCGTCTCGGCGATGGCGGCCAGGCAACGCAGCAGCGCCGATTTTTGTTCCGCCGGCGGATCGATCTGCCCCAGCCCCTTAAGATTGCGCAGGGTCTTGCGGTACAGGTCGAGCCAGCTGACCGCCACCTCGTCCACCAGCCCGGCCAGGCGGTCGGCCAGCCGGGTAAAGTTGTCGATATGCCAGTCGGCCGGGGTCAGCTCCGACAGCAGGATCGGATCATAGCGCCAGACCACGCCGCCGCCGCCGAAGCGCGACACCAGTCCGGCGATGGCGTCGATGCTCCGCCCGGCCTCGGCGACCCGGCGTTCCAGCCGGCGCGGGTAGCCGGTCAGGGTGTAGTGGACGACGAAGGGCAGGCCAGCCGCCGCCACCAGATCGAGGGCGTCGAGGAAGGGCGCGATGTTGCGGGTCCAGAAAACATAGCCGTCGACGCCGTCGCGCAACGCCACCCGCCCGGGCGGCCCGCCGTAGGGATTGGCCACCAGGCAGTGGCCG
>DUZF01000233.1 GCA_013349665.1 Rhodospirillaceae bacterium
ACATCTGGCGATAGGCGACGGCCTGCTTGGACAGATCGTCATACATGATCAGGGCATGCATGCCGTTGTCGCGGAAATACTCGCCCATGGCGCAGCCGGCATAAGGCGCCAGGAACTGCAGCGGCGCCGGCTCGGAGGCGGTGGCGGCGACGACGATGGAATATTCCATGGCGCCGTTGTCGGTCAGGGTCTTGACCAGCTGGGCGACGGTCGAGCGCTTCTGACCGACGGCGACGTAGATGCAGTAGAGCTTCTGCTTTTCGTCGTTGCCCTGGTTGAACCGCTTCTGATTGAGGATGGTATCGATGAGAATCGCCGTCTTGCCGGTCTGGCGATCGCCGATCACCAGCTCGCGCTGTCCGCGACCGACCGGGATCAGCGCGTCGATCGCCTTCAGGCCGGTCGACATCGGCTCATGCACCGATTTACGCGGAATGATGCCGGGCGCCTTGACGTCGACGCGTTCGCGGCGCTCGGCCTGGATCGGCCCCTTGCCGTCGATGGGATTGCCCAGCGCATCGACGACGCGGCCCAGCAGGCCCTTGCCCACCGGCACCTCGACGATGGCGCCGGTGCGCTTCACCGTATCGCCTTCGCGGATGGTGCGGTCGTCGCCGAAAATCACCACGCCGACATTGTCGCTTTCCAGGTTCAGCGCCATTCCCTTGATGCCGCCGGGAAATTCCACCATTTCGCCGGCCTGCACCTTGTCCAGGCCATAGACGCGGGCGATACCGTCGCCGACCGACAGCACCTGTCCGACCTCGGCGACCTCCGCCTCGGTGCCGAAATTAGCGATCTGTTCCTTGAGGATAGCGGAGATTTCCGCGGCGCGGATTTCCATCATCCAACCCCTTTCATAGCGAGCTTGAGATGTTGCAGCTTGGTCTTGAGCGAATTATCCACCATGCGCGAACCGACCTTGACCACCAGGCCGCCGAGCAGGCCGGGATCTACGGTCGCATGGACGACGACGGTGCCGCCGTAGGCTTTCCTGAGCGTCTCGGTGACGGCGCCGACCTGCGCTTCGCTGAGCGGAATGGCCGAGGACAGATGGGCCGCCACTTCGCCGCGTTTGGCGGCCAGGCGGGCCAGAAAGGCGTCGATGACGGCATCGATGGCGAACAGCCGGCGATTTTTCGCCACCAGGCCGAGGAAGTTGCCCACCAGCGGATTGAAGGCGGCGGCCTTGGCCAGGGCGGCCACGGCCTTTTGCTGCTCGACCCGGCCAAGCACCGGACTGCGCACCAGACGGGCGAGATCGGCGCTGCCGGCGATCATCGCCTTCAGGGCACGCAGATCCCCCGCCACCGCGTCAAGTTGCGAGGCCTCGTCGGCCAGGTCAAAAAGGGCGGAGGAATAACGGTCGGCTATGGCGCCAGTGGCTGTGGATGACACCTGGGCAGTCCTTGTCTGAAGGTCGTTGAGAACCCCGGAAGCGACGCAAAAGGCATTGATATTGTTTAATTTTTTTTCACGGGCCAAGCCCCCGCCCGGCCAGCGCGTGGGTTAACTAGCATATCGACGGATTGCTTGCAAGCCGACTCAGCCGCCGGAGCCGCCGGTAAAGCCAAGTTTCAAATAGATTAAATTTCCCAGGCTACAGAAAAGAATAGGGATCGATGTCGACCTGGACACGCACCGGCGCCGGCGCAGTGACCAGGCCGAGCCAATGGCGCAGCAGCGGCTGCACGGCAAAACGCCTGGGTGCCTTGAGCAGCAGACGCTGCCGGTGGCGCCCGCGCAACAGGGCCAGCGGCGCCGGCGCCGGACCCAGCACCCTGACCCCCTCGACCACCGGCGCGGCGCGGGCCAGCGCCTGGGCGACCGCGGCCACCGCCGACGCCTCGGGACCCGACACCACCAGCGCCACCAGCCGGCCGAAGGGCGGCATCAATGTGTCCCGCCGGTCCGCCGTCTCGGCCTGGTAGAAACATTCGCCGTCGCCCGAGGCCAGGGCCTGCATCACCTTGTCCTCCGGCTGCCAGGTCTGCAGCAGCACCCGGCCCGGACGCTGGGCGCGACCGGCGCGGCCGGCCACCTGCGACAGCAATTGGAAGGTCCGTTCGGCGGCGCGCAGATCGCCGCCGGCCAGACCGAGATCGGCATCGACGACGCCGACCAGGGTGAGCAGCGGGAAATGATGCCCCTTGGCCACCACCTGGGTCCCCACCAGAATATCGATCCCCCCGTCGGCCATGCGCGCCACCAGCCGGGCGGCGGCGGCCGGCCCGCCCAGGGTGTCGCTGGCCATGACGGCGACGCGGGCATCGGGAAAACGCGCCGCCAGTTCCTCGGCCAGGCGTTCGACCCCGGGACCGCAGCTGGCGAAGCTGTCCTCGGCGGCGCATTCCGGACAGACCGGCGGCAGCGGCCGCTGATGGCCGCAATGGTGGCATTGCAGCCGCGCGCTGCCGGCCCGGTGCAACACCAGCCAGGCGCTGCACTGGGCGCATTGCAGGCGAAATCCGCATTTGCGGCACAGCGTCAGCGGCGCATAGCCGCGCCGATTGAGAAACAGCAGCGCCTGCTCGCCGGCGGCCAGGGTTTCGCCGATGGCGGTCTGCAACGGCGGCGACAGCCAGGACTGGCGGGTCGGCGGATCGCGCCGCAGATCCACCAGGGTGACCGGCGGCAGGGTGGCGCCGCCGTGACGGTTGGGCAGATGCAGCCGCCGGTAACGGCCCTCCTCGACATTGATGCGGGTTTCCAGCGACGGCGTCGCCGAGGCCAGGACCACCGGCATGCCGCCCAGACGGCCGCGCACCACCGCCATGTCGCGGGCGTGATAATGGACACCGTCCTCCTGCTTGAAGGACCCGTCATGTTCCTCGTCGACGACAATCAGCCCGAGATCGGCAAACGGCAGGAACAGCGCCGAGCGGGCGCCGACCACCACCGCCGCCCGATTTTCGATGGCCGCCCGCCAGATGTCGCGGCGGCGGGCCTCGCCGATTTCCGAATGCCATTCCAGGGGCGACACCCCGAAGCGTCGGCGAAAGCGCTCCAGCCACTGCGCCGACAGCACGATTTCCGGCAGCAGCACCAGCACCTGGCGGCCCCTGGCCAGGGCTTCGGCGATGGCCTCGAAATAGACTTCGGTCTTGCCCGAGCCGGTGACCCCTTCCAGCAGGGTGACCGAATACCCGCCGTCGAGCCCGCCGCGCAGGGCCTGGGCGGCCTCGGCCTGCTCGGCCGACAGCGGCAGGCCGGGACGCCGCCAATCGGGCACGGCGATGTCGCCGGCGCGGACCGCGGCGATGGCCGTCAGGCCGCCGGCCTGCGCCAGTCCATGGATGACACCGGGCCCGACGCCCGCCAGACGGGCCAGATCGGCCGCCGTCTGCGGTGCCCAGGCGACCTCCAGGACGCGCCGGCGGGCCGGCGTCATCTTCAGCTCCGGCAGCACCTCCGCCGCCTGATAGCGCAGGCTCACCGGCAATGGCTCGAGGGCCGCCGGGGCGCTCATCGCCATTTTCAGGACGGCGCCAGGCGGCGCCAGGCAATAGGCCGCCACCCAGTCAAGAAACCGCCGCGACGACTCGGGCAGCGGCGCCACCGGCAGGCGCCCGAGGATG
>DUZF01000275.1 GCA_013349665.1 Rhodospirillaceae bacterium
GCGTCCAGCGCCGTCCCGTCATAGAGCAGCCCGACCCAGAAGGCCGGCAAGGCGCAGAGGCGGCGCCAGGGTCCGCCGTCGGCGCCGCGCATCTCCAGGAACCGCTTAAGCCGCACCTCGGGAAAGATGGTGGTCAGATGGTCGGCCCAGTCGCCGGGCGTCGGCCGCTCACCCGGCAGGGCGTCGAGCCGGCCGGCCATGAAATCGCGGAACGACGCCCCGGCGACATCGATATAGCGGCCGTCGCGATAGACGAAATACATCGGCACGCCGAGCGCATAGTCGACATAGCGTTCGAACCCCATGCCGTCTTCGAACACAAAGCCCATCATGCCGGTGCGGTCGGGATCGGTGTCGGTCCAGATATGGCTGCGATAGGACAGGTATCCCGAGGGCCGGCCTTCGATGAAGGGTGAATTGGCCCACAACGCCGTCGCCACCGGCTGCAAAGCCAGCGAGGTGCGGAATTTGCGCACCATGTCGGCTTCCGACAGGAAATCCAGATTCACCTGCACGGTACAGGTGCGCAGCATCATGTCGAGGCCGAGACCGCCCCGGGTCGGCATATAGCGCCGCATGATGGCGTAGCGGCCCTTGGGCATCCAGGGAATGTCCTCGCGGCGCCATTTCGGATTGAAGCCGAGACCGAGGAAGGCGACACCAAGTTCCGAGGCGACGGTTTTCACCTCGGTCAGATGCTCGTCCACCTCGGCACAGGTCTCATGGACCGTCTCCAGCGGCGCACCGGACAACTCCAGCTGGCCGCCCGGCTCCAGGGTGACGGAGGCACTGCCCTTGACCAGCGCGATGACGTTTTCGCCTTCCTGCACCGGCTGCCAGCCGAAGCGCCGCATGCCGTCGAGAACCGCACGGATGCCGTGGTCGCCGTCATAGGGCAGCGGCCGCAGATCGTCGAGACGAAAGGCGAATTTCTCGTGCTCGGTGCCGATGCGCCAGAGTTCCGGCGGTTTGCATCCCTCGGCGAGGTGATCCACCAGCTCCTGCTTGCTGGTCAGAGGCTCGCCGCTCGGTTGGGCGGGGGCGGACATGGCGGCGATGAATCCTGATGGTTGAAGATGAAGATCAGCACTGGTTTTCCGCTTGTCGCCGCCAGTCCCCCGACAGCGCCTGATAGCAGGCCAAGGCGCCGACCACCGCAGTATCGGCACGAAGGATCAAAGGCCCCAGACCGATGGGCGTAGCAAACGACAGACGGCGCAGGGCGTCAAGTTCCGTTTCGTCAAAGCCGCCCTCCGGCCCCACCAGCAAGGCCGCCGGCCGGCCGGCCAAACCCGCCAGCGCCTCGGCGATGGGCAGGCCGCCGCCGCTTTCGTCCAGCACCAGCAGCCGCCGGCCGGCCGGCCAGTCGCCGATGACCTCGACCAGCGGCCTGAGCGGCCTTATCTCAGGAACGCTGAGACGCCTGCATTGTTCGGCCGCCTCGACGGCGATGGCGCCCAGACGCTGGTCGTTGGTCTTCTGCACGGCGCTATGCCGGGTCAGCACCGGCACCAGCAGCCCCACCCCGAGCTCGGTGGCCTTTTCGACGATCAGGTCGATACGCGCCCGTTTCACCGGGGCGAACAGCAGCCACAGGTCGGAGGGGGACGGTTGCGGCCGCAGCAATCGCTCGACCGCGGCGCGGGCGACCCGCTTGGAGGCTTCGCTCAGGCTGGCCTGCCATTCGCCGTCACGGCCGTTGAACAGCACCAGCGGCGCGCCTAGCGGATGGCGCATGACATGCAACAGGTAATGGGCCTGGCCGGCATCGAGCGTCACCGTGGTTCCCGCGGCCAGCGCCGACCCGACAAACAGGCGGATTTTCGACATGATGTCAGCCCTCCTCTTTTCAGCTATTCTGCGTCGTCATGAGCCCATCCCCTACATTGGCGGGAGACATCCCGCTCGGCAACTGGATCGACCGCTGGGTCCCGGCGGCCGCCCGTCCCTATTGCCGGCTGATGCGCCTCGACCGGCCCATCGGCACCTGGCTGCTGCTGCTGCCCGGCTGGTGGAGCCTGGCGCTGGCCGGCGATCTGCGGCTGATGGACTTCCTGCTGTTCGGCGTCGGCGCCGTGGTCATGCGCGGCGCAGGCTGCGTCTTCAATGACGTGGTCGACCGCGATTTCGACGCCCAGGTGGCGCGCACCAGCCGGCGCCCCATTCCCTCGGGCGCGGTCAGCGTCCGCCAGGCGGCGGCCTTCCTCGTTCTGCTGCTGGTGGTGGGTCTGGCGATCCTGCTGCAGTTCAACGGCCCGGCGGTGGTGGTCGGCGCGCTGTCCATGCTGCTGGTGTTTCCCTATCCGTTCATGAAACGCATCACCTGGTGGCCCCAGGCCTGGCTCGGCCTGACCTTCAACTGGGGGGCCCTGCTGGGTTGGGCCGCCGCCGCCGGCGGCCTGGCCGCCCCGGCCTATGTACTTTACGCCGCCGGGTTCTTCTGGACCCTGGGATACGACACCATCTATGCCCATCAGGACAAGGAGGATGACGCCCTGATCGGCGTCAAGTCGACGGCGCTGCGCCTTGGCGCCGCCACCCCCGGCTGGCTGGTGGTGTTCTACGGCGTCACCCTGCTGCTGACCGCCGCCGCCGGGGCCTCTGCCGGTGAAAGATGGCCGTTCTATGCCCTGCTGCTGCCGGCCGCCGGCCAACTGGCCTGGCAGCTGTGGCGCATCGATCTCGACGACCCCGCCGATTGCCTGGCCAAGTTCAAATCGAACCGCTATTTCGGCCTGTTGGTGCTGGCCGCCCTGATCCTTGGCCGACCGGCATGACGGCCGCGGTCCGGGACGCCTTCATTCTTGCCAATACCCTGCTGACCGAGCCCCCGGCCTGCCCGGAAATCAGGCTGCATCTGGCCACTGAAGTGACGCCGCTATGGCAGGCCACCGAGGACCTGCTGCAGCAGAGCAACCTGGCGCCGCCCTATTGGGCCTTCGCCTGGGTCGGCGGCCAGGCGCTGGCCCGCTATATCCTCGACCAGCCGGCGGTGGTCGCCGGACGGCGGGTGCTGGATTTCGCCGCCGGCTGCGGTGTCGCCGCCATCGCTGCCGCCATCGCCGGGGCCCACAACGTCGACGCCGCCGAGATCGACCCGATGGCGATCACCGCCATCGGGCTCAATGCGCGGGCCAACGGCGTCGCCGTCGGCCTGACGAGCCGCGATCCGCTGGCCGGCGACGGCGAAGACTGGGATCTGATCCTGGCCGGCGACGTCTGCTACGAACGCCCGATGGCCGAAAAGGTGTTCGCCTGGCTGCGTCGCGCGGCGGCCGGCGGGGCGATGGTGCTGATGGCCGATCCCGGCCGCGCCTATCTGCCCGCCACCGGTCTGCTGAAGGTGGCCGCCTATACCGTGCCCTGCAGCCTGGACCTGGAGGACCGCACCAGCCGCGAGGTCACGGTCTACCGGATCGTCGGATGAGAGCGCCGTCCGTCCTTGCCATGCTGCTGCTGGCGGCCACACAGGTGGCGGCGGCAGATTCCATCCTCTCCGTCGATAGCCGCCCCGGCACCAGCGAGACCTTGCTGCTGGTCCACGCCA
>DUZF01000291.1 GCA_013349665.1 Rhodospirillaceae bacterium
CCGACCCCCATGGTCACCACCATCGGCACCATCAGCGGCAGGAACACCGCATTGAAGAACGGCGGGCCGACCGACACTTTGCCGAGATTGAGGGCGTCGGCGAACAGCGGATACAGGGTCCCCAGCAGCACCGTGCCGGCGGCGGTGCTCATCAGCACATTATTGAGCAGCAGGCTGCCTTCGCGCGACATCGGCGCGAACAGGCCGCCACCTTTCAGTTGATTGGCGCGGAAGGCGAACAGGGTCAGCGAGCCGCCGGTGACCAGGACCAGCAGGCCCAGCACGAAGACGCCGCGCGCCGGATCGGAGGCGAAGCTGTGGACCGAGGTCAGCACGCCCGACCGCACCAGGAAGGTGCCCAGCAGCGACAGCGAGAAGGCAACGATGGCCAGCAGAATCGACCATGCCTTCAAGGTGTCGCGCTTCTCGACGACGATCGACGAATGCAACAGCGCGGTGCCCGCCAGCCAGGGCATGAAGGAGGCGTTTTCCACCGGATCCCAGTACCACCAGCCGCCCCAGCCGAGGGTGTAATAGGCCCACCAGGAGCCCATGGCGATGCCGAGCGTCAGCGAACACCAGGCGACCAGCGTCCACGGGCGCACCCAGCGAGCCCAGGCGGCGTCCACGCGGCCCTCGATAAGGGCGGCGATGGCGAAGGAATACGCCATCGAGAACCCGACATAGCCGAGATAGAGGAACGGCGGATGGAAGGCGAGCCCCGGATCCTGCAGCAGCGGATTGAGCCCGTTGCCGTTGAACGGCACCGGATCCAGCCGCACGAAGGGATTGGAGGTCAGCAGGATGAACAGGATGAAACCCACCGCGATCATCGCCTGCACCGCCAGCGCGCGGGCGCGCAGCGCCGGCGGCAGATTGCCGCCCGCCGCCGCCACCGCCATGCCGTAGATGGCGAGGATCAACACCCATAGCAGCATCGAGCCTTCATGATTGCCCCAGACACCCGACACCTTGTAGAGCAGCGGTTTGTCGGTATGGGAGTTCTGGGCGACGTTGAGCAGCGAGAAATCGCTGGTCACATAGGCGACCACCAGCGCCGCGAAGGCCATGGCCACCAGGGCGAACTGAGCGTAGGCGGCCGGCCTGGCCAGATCCATCCAGGCGCGGTCGCCGCGGGCGGCGCCGATCATCGGGATGGTCGCCTGGACGATCGCCACCAGCAACGCCAGGATCAAAGCGAAATGCCCGGTTTCCGCAATCATTTCTTTGCCTGCCCTTCCTCTTCCTGCCAGCGGCCGGATTTTTTCAGAGCTTCCGAGACTTCCTTGGGCATGTATTTTTCGTCGTGCTTGGCCAGGACTTCGCTGGCCAGGAACATGCCCTTTCCGTCCAGCCGCCCTTCCGCCACCACGCCCTGCCCCTCGCGGAACAGGTCGGGCAGCACGCCGGTATAGGTCACCGGCAAGGTCGCCGTCAGGTCGGTGACGGTGAAGCGCACCGTCTCGCCCATTTTGACCACCGAGCCCTGCTCAACCAGGCCGCCGACCCGCAAGCGCCGGTCGGGTCCGATATGCTTGGCCTGGATGTCGGCCGGAGTATAAAAATAAACCAGGGTATCGTTGATGGCGGTCAGCACCAGGGCCGTCGCCGTCCCCAACGCCAACATCCCCAGCAACACAAAATAAAGCCTCCGCTGCTTACGCGTCACCGCCTAGACATCCTCTTCCGCAACACCATGCGAGCGGCCCCGACGACCGGGGCTCATGTCCTGGAGGGCCTTCAACTCCCGCTCGCGGGTCTTCAGACCGCGCCATGTCGCCAGCACCAGGCCGGCCATGACCAGCGCCGTCACGCCATAGGCCCACCAGACAAATCCGGCGTAGCCGCCCATGGAAAAATATCCGGCCAGACTATCCATGTCTCAATTGACCGCTTCGCCGGAGGACAGGACGCCGACTCCGCCATGAATCTGCGTCAGGCGGATGGAGCGGATCTTGGCGGCGACGATTTCAAGGCGCACCCGCAACAGCAGCAGGGTGACGAAGAACATGGTGAACCCGACCCCCATCAGCAGCAACGGCAGCAGCATCGTCGGATCGATCTTCGGCATGCCCATGCGGGTGACGCTGGCCGGCTGGTGCAGTGTATTCCACCAGTCGACGGAAAACTTGATCACCGGGACATTGACGAAGCCGGCCAGGGCCAGGATGGCCGCCGCCTTCATGCCGCGCGCCGGATCGTCGAAGGCGTTCAGCAGCGCCATATGCCCGAGATACAGAAAGAACAGGATCAGCATGCTGGTCAGCCGGGCATCCCAAACCCACCAGGTGCCCCACATCGGCTTGCCCCACAGCGACCCGGTGACCAGGCAGACGAAGGTAAAGGCGGCACCGATGGGCGACGCCGATTTGGCGATCAGATCGGCCAGCGGATGCTTCCAGATCAGCGCCATCGCCGAAGCGATGGCCATGCTGGAATAGGCGGCCATGGCGACCCAGGCGGAGGGGACATGGACATACATAATCCGTACAGTCTCGCCCTGCTGATAATCAGCCGGCGATGCCACCAGACCAAAGTAAAGCCCTGAACCGATTAGTAAAAATGTTATAGCCGCGGTCCAAGGCTGGACAACGGAAGCAAGACGTAAAAAACGTGCGGGATTAGCGAAGCGATGCATGGCGGATCGTTCTACAGCTTGTTTGAATCAAATGCCAGAAAATCGAGATCACGGCTGCCGGACTCATTCCAATGCCTGACGCAGTGCTGCCGCAGCCGCCCAGGGCGCCAGCGGCAAAGCCGCCAGCAGCAGGCCGCCCAGCATCAGCAGCAAGCCGTTGGCCGGCAATCCCTGCACCGCCGCGTCGATGGCGCCGACACCGAAAATCAGCACCGGAATGTACAGCGGCAGCACCAGCAGCGACAGCAGCACGCCGCCGCGCCTGGCGCCGAGCACCAGGGCCGCGCCCATGGCGCCGATCAGGCTCAGCGTCGGCGTCCCCAGCAGCATGGTCAGCAGCAAGGTGCCGAAGCCGTCGGCATGCATATGCAGCAGAACCGCCAGCAGCGGCGCCGCCACCATCAGCGGCAGGCCGGTGGTCAGCCAATGGGCGATCACCTTGCCGATCACCAGCACCTCCAGCGCCGTCGGCGTCAAGGCCAGAAGCTCCAGGCTGCCGTCCTCGTAATCGGCGAGGAACAACCGGTCGAGCGACAGCATGGAGGCCAGCAGGGCAGTCACCCACAAAACGCCGGCGCTGGTCCGCTCCAGGAGATTGGTCTCCGGCCCCAGGCCGAACGGGAACAGCACCACCGTCAGGACGAAGAAGGTGACCACCATGATGCTGTCGCTGCCTTGACGAAGCGCAAGCCTGAGGTCGCGGCGGACGATTTCCAGCAGGCGGCTCATGTCCAGACCTCGTCATGCGTCGGTGGCGGCGCGGCAAAATCGTCGAGATGGATCTCGCGGGCACCGGGCAGGATAACGTCGGCATGGGTCGACAGCACTACCATGCCGCCGCTCTGGCGGTGCTCGGCGATCACCGCCTCCAGCGTTTTCACCGACGCCTTGT
>DUZF01000200.1 GCA_013349665.1 Rhodospirillaceae bacterium
ACCGCTTACCTGATGGGATCGCTGTCGGCCGCGCAAAGTGCCCAGAACGCGGTCTCGGCCGTCACCCAGCTGACCTCGCAGGTGACCGGCGGCGTCACCGCCACCCCCTATACCGCCAACGCACCGACCGCGATTACCCTTAACTCCGGGGCGACTGCCGTCCAGATTTTTGCCAACAACGGCGGCACCGCCAAGGATATCCTGTGGACCAACGGCGTCGATGCCAGCCTGGCCAGCAACGCCCAGGTCCTCGGCCAGACCGGCATCTACAACAGCGCCAGCGGCCAGGCGGTGACCTTCAACGGCGACGGCACCCCCAGCTCCATCATTCCCAACGCCATGCAGCTCTATTGGGCCAATGGCTCGGAAAACCAAGTGGGCACCTCGGGATCTTCGACCCTCAAGCCGCAGATCAGCCTGAACATGGGCAGCCTCAACCAGAGCAATGGATTGACCCAGCTGGGCGGCAATTACCAGGTTAACTACCTGTCCCAGAACGGCGCCAAATTCGGCAATTTCTCGGGGGTCAGCATCGGCTCGGACGGCGTCGTCACCGCCCTGTTCGACAACGGTGTGCGCTCGCCGGTGTTCCAGATCCCCATCGCCACTTTCGCCAACCCCGACGGCATGCAGTCGCAGTCGGGCGACGTGTTCATCGACACCAGCAATTCCGGCGCCTACACACTCCGCCATCCTGGCGAAGCCGGTTCCGGCACCGTGGCGGCGTCATCGCTGGAGGCGTCGACGGTCGATATCGGTACCGAGTTCACCAACATGATCACCGTGCAGAACGCCTATTCGGCGGCGGCCAAGATCATCACCACCACCAACCAGCTGCTGACCGACCTGATCAACATCAAGCAGTAAAAGCCACGCCATTTCCATCGCCACCCCCGGGCTCCGTCCCGGGGGTTTGCGCGATTTACATGTCATCGCCGGGCTTGTCCCGGCGATCCACGCCGATCCGCGTCACCTGAATTTATGATTGGAGCCGGCAGCTCACCTTGGCGTAGACCCCCGGGGCGAGGCCGGGGGTGACTGGTCTTACGGGGGTTCGGGATTGAACCCTGCATCAGCATGTCGCTAAATATCGGCAAGCCAACTGACCGCCCCGCCCGCCGCCCGGCAAGATTTGCCCAGCCGTTAACCGCTCCTTCACTTTAGAGGTATAGCGTCGCTCCAATGGCGTTTTGCCGACGGGGATGGCTGTAACGTGAACTCTTTTCTCCAGTCGCTCAAGAATCTGGGCACCGCCCGCCTGACCGCCATCGCCGGCGGCGGCGTGGCGGTACTGGCTTTTCTTATCTATCTGATGGCGCGCATTTCCTCGCCACCGATGGAGATGCTATATGGCGGCCTCGAACTCGCCGACGCCAACCAGATCGTCACCAAGCTGCAGGTCGACAAGGTTCCCTACGAACTGCGCCGCGACGGCTCGGAAATCTGGGTGCCGCGCGACCAGAAACTGGACCTCAGGGTCCATATGGCCGAGCAGCAACTGCCCAGCGGCGGCTCGGTGACCAACGGCTACGAGCTGTTCGACAAGACAGACATGCTGGGGTCCACCAGTTTTGCCCAGAACGTCAATCTGCTGCGCGCCACCGAAGGCGAACTGGCCCGCACCATCCACACCATCGGCCATATCAAGTCGGCCCGGGTGCATCTGGTGATGCCCAAGCGCGAGATCTTCAGCCGCGAATCTCAGGAGCCGTCGGCCTCCATCATCCTGAAGATGGACGGAGCCGGCAAACTGTCCAAGCAGCAGGTGCAGGCGATCCAGCATCTGGTGGCGGCGGCCGTGCCCAAGCTCAAGCCCAACCGCATCTCCATCGTCGACGACAAGGGCAACCTGCTGGCCCGGGGCACCACGGACGACAACGAGGCGGCCTCGGAACGGGCCGAGGACCTCAAGCTGTCCACCGAGCAGCGCCTGCAACGGACCATCGAGGAACTGCTCGAGCGCAACATCGGCCCAGACCGCGTGCGGGCCGAGGTGTCGGTGCAACTGGATCTCGACCGCATCGCAACCACCGAGGAAAAATTCGACCCCGACAGCAAGGTCGAGCGCTCCCACGTCACCGTCGAGGAAGGCGAGCAGACCCAGGACGCGGAAAATTCCTCGGTCAGCGTCCAGCAGAACCTGCCCGACGCCGGCGCCAACAATGCCGGGGCGAAGAGCACCAGCAAACAGAACCGCACCCAGGAAACCGTCAATTTCGAGATTTCCAAGGTCACCAAGAACCAGGTCAAGGAACTGGGCGGCATCCGGCGCATCACCGCCGCCGTGATGGTCGACGGCCGCTATGGGCCGCCCGCCGAGGGCCAGAAGAAACTGACCTACGAGCCGCGGTCGGAAAAGGACATGGACCAGCTGGCGGCCCTGGTGCGCAATGCCATCGGCTATGACGCCAATCGCGGCGACCAGGTGGAAGTCATCAACCTGCCCTTCGCCGGCCATGACGACGTGGAGAGCGAAGCCGCCGAAAACAAGATCTTCGGCATGGACCGCGATTTCGTCGAAAAGATCGGCTCCAATCTCGGCCTGTCGGTGGTGGCCATCCTGTTCCTGCTGCTGGTGCTGCGTCCGCTGGTCAGCCGCGCGGTGGAGTCCATGGCCGCCCAGGCGGTCACTCCCGACGGCCGCCGGCTGATGGGCGCCGGCGCGGCGCCCGGCCTGCCGCCACCGCCGCCGGCGCCAGGCATGCTGCCCGAGGAAATGGAATCGGTGGACGAACTGATCGACATCGACAAGGTGGAAGGCCGCGTCAAGGCCTCGTCGATCCGCAAGATCGGCGAAATCGTGGAGAAACACCCGGAAGAGGCTCTGTCCATCATCCGTTCGTGGATGTATTCCGACGCTTGAGTGGGGTAATACGGAAGACGAACTGGTGTATTGATGACAAAACTGAAGAAATATCTTTTCGACCTCAATTTCGACGCCCCCGACGGCGGCGCCAGCCAATTGGCACGACGCGAGATGGAGGCCGAGGACGCCCCCCTGCCTCCCGTCGAGGAGATTCCACCGCCGCCCACTTTCAGCGAAGAGGAACTGACCCTGGCCCGCGACCAGGCCTTCGAGGCCGGACGACAGGCCGGCATTCAGGAGGCGGAGGCCACCACCGAACGGCGCGTCGCCACCGCGCTGGAATCCCTGGCCGGTCACCTGGCGGCCATCAAGGATACCCAGGAACTGGCCAACGAGGCGCTGCTCAAAGACTGCATCGCGCTGGCCGCCACGATCATCCGCAAAATGCTGCCGGAGTTGACCCGGCGCTCAGGCACAGAGGAGATAGAAGCGGTGGTGCATCAATGCCTGACCCAGATCGACAAGGATACCCGGGTAACTGTCAGGCTGCATCCCGCCGAAGTAGAGCTGATCCGCGAGCAGACCAGGGAGATCGCCGACAACACCTCGTTCGACGGCAAACTGGTCTTCACCGCCGACCCCCGC
>DUZF01000142.1 GCA_013349665.1 Rhodospirillaceae bacterium
TTCGTGACCGCGATGATGGCCTTCTTCCTGCTGCTGTGGTTGCTCAATGCCGTCACCGAGGAACAGCTGCAGGGCATCGCCGACTATTTCGCCCCGACCACCGCCTCGGTATCGGCCAGCGGCGCCGGCGGCATGCTGGGCGGCCAGACGGTCGGCCAGGGCGCCATGAGCAGCCAGGGCACCACCCCCAGTTTCTCGCTGTCGCTGCCGCCGCCGACCATCGGCCAGGGAGGCGATGCCCTCAGCGAACCCAAGGAGGGCGCCGAGGAAGGCGCCGGTGCCGGAGAAGGCGGAGCCACCGCCGCGGCTGCCGACAGCAAGTCCGATGCCGCCAAGGCGATGACCGAGGAACAGGTGGTCAAGTCGAATGCGGCGCGCGAGCAGAAACAGTTCGACCGAGCCCAGGAGGCCCTGAAACAGGCGGTGAACGGTATCCCCGAGCTGAAGAAGATGGCCGACAGCATGATGGTCGACAATACCCCCGAGGGTCTGCGCATCCAGATCGTCGACCAGGAAGGTCTGGCGATGTTTCCCAAGGGGTCGCCCGACATGTACGGGCACACCAAGGCGATGCTCGATCTGATCGGCCGGGTGGTCAAGCAGCTGCCGGAACGCATCGCCATCTCCGGTCATACGGATGCGACGCCCTTTGCCGGGCAATCCAATTACGGCAATTGGGAACTGTCGGCGGACCGTGCCCTGGCGACGCGGCGCGCCCTGGTTGCCGCCGGGGTGCCGGGCGACCGGGTCGACCGGGTGGTCGGCCGCGCCGAGGTCGATCCGCTATCAAAGGCCAATCCCGGCGATCCGCGCAACCGGCGGATCACCATTGTCCTCTTGCGCGACAGCAAGCCGCCCCCCACTGTCAACGTCACCCCGGCGCAGGCCAAGGGCACGCAGATTCCCGAGGAACTGCGCGCCGGTGGCCAGATGCCGGCGGCGGCCAAGCCGGCCGGATCGACGATGCCGCTGCCGGTAGAACCCTCGTCAGGGGCCGAGCCGGCCAAACCGGGTCCCGCCAAGCCGGCCCACTGACGGAGTAACGCCCCTTATCATGGCCCTGCCCGACCTCATTCTACCCGGACAGCAGGGCACCTGGCCGCCCGACCCGATCCTGGTGCCGGAAGCCTATGCCGGTTTAACCCTGCGGCGTATTCTGGCCTATGGCATCGATTTTATGGCGATCTCGGTTATTCTGTTGTGCCTTTGGTGGATCACCGTTCTGCTGACCGTCGCCACCCTTGGGCTGGCCTGGCCGCTGCATTTTATCATCGCTCCGCCACTGGTGGCGCTGGCCTATCACAGCCTGCAGACCTCCGGCGCCGCCGCCGCCACCCTGGGGATGCGGTTCTTCGGCCTTAAGGCGCATAGCATTCAGGGCGGCCCGCCTGACTTGGGGCAGGCGTTGATCCACACCATATGCTTTTACGCCAGCATGGGACTGTCGGGCGGATTGCTGCTGCTGGTGGCGCTGTTCAATCCCCGTCGGCGCATGTTGCATGATATTCTGGCGGGCATGGTAATTTTACGAAAAGTGGTTGTCTGAGGGGAACACCAGCGACCTCCTGGTGTCCAGCCGAGGGCTAGCCCATATCTCAGTGAAGCAAATCAGGGAGACGATCCGGGGTCATGGACCATATACCGCTCAAGCGGCCGCATTTCTTTTTCACCACGGCGCCCCTGCCCTGCCCTTATATCGCCGGGCGCCTGGAACGCAAGATCGTCACCGAATTGTCGGGGCCGGACGCCGAAGTCCTGCACGAGGCGCTGTCGCGCGCCGGTTTCCGCCGCAGCCATTCGATCGCCTATACGCCGGCCTGCCCGGGCTGCAACGCCTGCGTGGCGGTGCGCATCCTGGTCGGCGATTTCCGTCCCAACCGCACCATGCGCCGCGTATCCCGCGCCAATGAGGATCTTCAGGCCCGCCGCGTGCCGTCGCGCGCCACCGCCGAGCAATACCGCCTGTTTGCCCGCTATCAGGAATCCCGCCATGCGGGCGGCGACATGGCGCTGATGGGATTTTACGATTACCGGTCGATGGTCGAGGACAGCCCGGTGGAGACCTATATGGTTGAATTCCGCGGCGCCGACACCGTCCTGCAGGCGGTGGTGCTGACCGACCGGATGACCGACGGCCTGTCGGCCGTCTACAGTTTCTTCGACCCCGCCGCCGAGCGGCGCAGTCTCGGCACCTACATGATCCTCTGGTTGATCGACGAGGCGCGCAAACTCAACCTTCCTTTTGTCTATCTCGGCTACTGGATCAACGAGAGCCCGAAAATGGCCTACAAGGCGCGATTCGCCCCCCTGGAGGCCTTCGGTTCCGGCGGTTGGCGACCCTTGGACGTCGACGGCGATAATACCTGAAGGTCGTTCGACAGGGCAAAAACCTTCCGCTGCTCCCTTTCGCTTGTCGCGGCCGCCACCCCCGGTTAAAACCGCGCATGACCGAGCCATTGCCCGCCGACTGCGCCATCTGCCAGAAGCCCGCCGAACTCTGCGTCTGCGCCGAGACTGAAAAAATCGATAACCGCATCGAGGTGCTGATTCTGCAGCATCCCCAGGAGCAGGACAAAACCCTGGGCACCGCCCGCCTGCTGGCCCATCAGCTGAGCCGGGCGCAGCTCAAGGTCGGTTTGTCCTGGCCCAGCCTGGCCAAGGCGCTGGGTCGGGATGCCGAGCCCAGGCGCTGGGCGGTGCTCTATCTCGGTTCGGCCAAGGCCGCCCCGGGAAGGGAGGTCGAGGTGCAGGACGCCAAGGGCGCGGTCATCGCCGACCAGGACCGGGGCATGGCGGGGATCGAAGGGGTGGTCGTCCTGGACGGCACCTGGAGCCAGGCCAAGGCGCTGTGGTGGCGCAACCCCTGGGTGCTCAAATGCAAGCGCATCGTCCTGGCGCCGACGCATCCCTCGGCTTATGGCCGGTTGCGCCGCGAGCCGCGCCGCGAGGGCCTGTCGACCATCGAGGCGGTGGGCCTGCTGCTCGGCCGCCTGGAACGGCGTCCGGAGATCGACGCCGCCCTGTTCGCCGGCTTCCGGCGCATGCTGGAGCGTTTCCGCCAGTCCTCCCATTGCCGTCCCGCCGGCCAGACGGAGAAGAAGAAAGACCGGCGACGCCATTCCGCTTGAGGACGATAAGGAAATTCCTTACTTTTGTGGAAAGGAAATTCCTTTCCCGGGGTGGCGATGATCACCAGCAAATTGACCAGCAAGGCGCAGACAACCATACCGCAGCCGGTGCGTGCCGCCCTGCACCTGGTAGAGGGCGACGAGATCCTTTACGCCATCGAGGGCGATCGGGTTGTATTGAGCCGTGTCGCCAGAGATCAGAGCGAAGACCCGTTTGCTGCTTTCAGCGAATGGGACAGCGACGCCGATCGGCGGGCCTATGGCGGACTTTAAGTCCTGGGACGTCATCAAGGTCCCCTTCCCCTACACCG
>DUZF01000220.1 GCA_013349665.1 Rhodospirillaceae bacterium
CATTACATCCGCGGCATCTGCTCGGTTTATTACATGAAGGAGGCGATGGAGATCGCCGCCAAGAACGGCCCCATCACCGGCCCCAATATCAAGGCGGCGATGTATCAGAAGGCCAATTGGGTGCCGGCCGGCCTCGAAGGCGTCTGCGCGCCGTCGACCTGGAAGGCCGACGACCATCGCGGCAGCACCGAGGTGATGGTCTATCAGGGCCATACCAAGGGCGGCGCCATCAGCATGAAGAAGATCTACACGGTGACCCTGCCGCGCCGCCCCGAGTGGCTGGGCTGGTAAGCATGAATGAGGCTGCCGCCGCCATCGACGCTCCGGCGTCGATTCTCTCAGTCAACAATATCGAGGTCGTCTATGACGACGTCATATTGGTGCTGCGCGGCGTCAGCCTCGAGGTGCCGGCGGGCCGGGTGGTGACCCTGCTCGGCCCCAACGGCGCCGGCAAATCGACGACGCTGAAGGCCATCTCCGGCCTGCTGGCCACCGAGGACGGCGAGGTCACCCGCGGCAGCATCACCTTCATGGGCGAGAACATCGCCAACCGTCCGCCCGAGGACATCGTGCGCCGCGGCATCTTCCAGGTGATGGAGGGCCGCCGCCTGATCGAAGACATGACGGTGATCGAGAACCTGCGCCTGGGGGCCTATACCCGGCGCGACGGCGAACGCGCCATCCGCCGCGACATCGACATGGTGTTCGGCTATTTTCCCCGCCTGGCCGAGCGCACCGGCCTGGCCGGCTATCTGTCGGGCGGCGAGCAGCAGATGCTGGCCATCGGCCGCGCCATCATGGCCCGCCCGAAGATGATCCTGCTCGACGAGCCGTCGATGGGGCTGTCGCCCATGCTGGTCAAGGAGGTGTTCGAGATCATCGAACAGCTGTGTCGTGACCTGTCGGTGACCATCCTGCTGGTCGAGCAGAACGCCCGCATGGCGCTGAAGGTGGCGTCCTACGGCTATGTGATGGAATCGGGCAAGATCGTCCTCGACGGCAGCCGCGACGACCTGGTCAATAACGAGGACGTCAAGGAATTCTATCTGGGCGGCGAGAAGGAACGGAAATCCTTCAAGAACCTCAAATCCTACAAACGCAGGAAGCGCTGGCTGTGATGCATTTCGACCAGGACGAAACCCGTTCCGCCGACGTCCGCGCCGCCCAGCTGGCCGAGGCGCTGCCGCGTCAGATCGCCCATGCCAAGGCCGATGCCGGATATTTTGCCGGCCTGCTGGCGGAGGTCGACGCTGCCGCCGTCACCGGACGCCAGGCCCTGGCCCGCCTGCCGGTGACCCGCAAGAGCGATCTGATGGCGTTGCAGAAGCCGGCCCTGCCGTTCGGCGGGCTCAATGCGACGCCGCTGTCGCGCCTGCTCAGGGTCTATTCCTCGCCGGGGCCGATCTATGATCCGGAGGGCAAGGGGCGCGACTGGTGGCGCATCGCCCGCGCTTTGTTCGCCGCCGGCCTCAGGCCCGGCGAGTTGCTGCACAACTGCTTTTCCTATCATTTCACCCCGGCCGGCATGATGTTCGAGACCGCCGCCCAGGCGCTGGAGTGTCCGGTGTTTCCCGCCGGCGTCGGCAATACCGAGAGCCAGGCCCGCGCCATCCACGACCTGCGGCCGGCCGCCTATGCCGGGACGCCGTCCTTCCTCAAGATCATCCTCGAAAAAGCCGAGGAATTGGGTCTCGACCACGGCTCGCTGGTCAAGGCCTGCGTCTCCGGCGAGGCGCTGCCGCCGTCCTTGCGCCAGTCCCTGGCCGATCTCGGCGTGGCGGTTCTGCAATGCTATGCCAGCGCCGATCTCGGCCTGATCGCCTATGAAAGCCAGGCCCGCGAAGGGATGATCGTCGACGAGGGGGTGATCGTCGAGATCGTCCGTCCGGGCACCGGCGATCCGCTGCCCGAGGGCGAGGTGGGCGAGGTGGTGGTCACCAGCCTGAATGCCGACTATCCTCTGATCCGGTTCGCCACCGGCGATCTGTCGGCGGTGTTGCCGGGTATCAGCCCCTGCGGGCGCAGCAATATGCGGATCAAGGGCTGGATGGGGCGCGCCGACCAGGCCACCAAGGTCAGGGGGATGTTCGTCCATCCCAGCCAGGTGGCCCAGGTGGTGCGCCGGCATCCCGAGATCCTGCGCGCCCGCCTGGTGGTCCGGCGCGACGACGACAACGACGTCATGACGCTGCATTGCGAGACCTCCGGAGCCGGCGAAGCCCTGGCCTCGGCGATCGCCGGCAGCATTCATGCGGTCTGTAAATTGAAAGGCGAGGTGGCCTTCCGGCTGCCCGGCAGCCTGGCCAATGACGGGCTGGTGATTGCCGATGAACGAGGTTAGGGGACAGGTTATGCAGGATATTTTGGTGCATCTCGACGGCCAGGACAACCGGCAGAGCCGCCTGGCCTTGGCGCTTGGTCTGGCCAGGCGCTTCAACGCCCGGCTCACCGGCCTGTTTGCCCAGTCGGAAACCGATGCGCCGAGCCTGGTGGCCCGGCGCACCAGCGACCATCTGTCCCGCGTCGGCGCCGAGGTCGAGGCCGATTTCATGGCGCAATGCCAGGCTCAGGGGGTCAACGGCCGCTGGTGGCAGCTGTCGCACGGCGAATACGGCTATGTCATATCGGAATCCGTGTTCTGCGCCCGCTTTGTCGATCTGGTGGTGATGGGGCAGGGGGAAAAGCGCGGCGGTCCGGTTCCCCATGACCTGGTCACCCAGGTCCTGCGCAATTGCGGCCGGCCGGTGCTGGTGGTGCCGCGCGTCGGCCTTTTCGCCGACCTCGGCAAGCGGGTAGTGGTGGCCTGGAATGCCGACCGCGAGGCCACACGGGCGTTGCATGACGCATTGCCGTTCCTCAAGACCGCCGACGAGGTGACCCTGCTGTCGGCGCGCAATCCCGAGGTCGCCAACAACGGCCAGCCTGGACCGAAGGCCAATATCATCGATCACCTGGCCACCCACGGCATCAATGCCCGCTGGGAGGTGGTGCCGGCCATCGATATCGAGGTGGTCGATCTGCTGCTGTCGCGCAGCTTCGACCTCGGCGCCGACTTGCTGGTGATGGGCGGATTGCGCGAGGCCGGCCTGGCGGCGCGGCTGCGCAATTCGGTGACCAAGCATGTGCTGGAGAATATGACCCTGCCGGTGCTGCTGTCGCATTAGAGGTGCATCTTGCCACAAGCCGGAACGCAACCCATTATCCCTAAGATCAAAGATTTCAAAGGGGGTATTCATGGGGCGTATTTCCACCGATAACCGTCCGGCATTTCCGACCGTCGCCGAGGCCGACTTTTCCCGCCGCGGCTTTCTGGTCACCTCGCTGGCGGTTGGCTTCGCGGCGGCGGTGACGCCGGTCCAGGCGCAGGTGATCACCACCGGAACCGACGGTCTGATCGCCGGGCAGGTGATGGTCCCGGTGGCCGGCGGC
>DUZF01000217.1 GCA_013349665.1 Rhodospirillaceae bacterium
TTCCAGGACGAGGTGACTTTCGCCGAGCTTGGGTTGGCGGTGGTCGACGAGCAGCATCGCTTCGGCGTTCATCAGCGGCTCGACCTGTCGGCCAAGGGCCATGCCGTCGACATGCTGGTGATGACGGCGACGCCGATCCCCCGCACCATGATGTTGACCGCCTATGGCGACATGGATGTGTCGCGCCTTGACGAGAAGCCGCCCGGGCGGCGGCCGGTGACCACCAGGGTGATGCCGCTGGCCCGGCTGGCGGCGGTCACCGAGGCGGTCGGCCGGGCGCTGGCCGACGGCGCCAAGGTGTTCTGGATCTGCCCGCTGGTCGAGGAGTCGGAAACCTCCGATCTCGCCGATGCCGAGGCCCGCCACCGCCAGCTGTCCGGGCTGTTCGGCGAGCGGGTCGGACTCGTCCATGGGCGCCTCAAGGGCCCGCAGAAGGACGCCGCCATGGCCGCCTTCGCCGGCGGCGCCTGTGACCTGCTGGTGGCCACCACGGTGGTCGAGGTAGGGGTCGACGTGCCGGCGGCGACGGTGATGGTGATCGAACATGCCGAGCGCTTCGGCCTGGCCCAGCTGCACCAGCTGCGCGGTCGTATCGGCCGCGGCCCGCGCCCGTCCTCCTGCCTGCTGCTCTATGGCGATCCGTTGACCGAGACGGCCCGCGCCCGCCTCGAGGTGCTGAGAAACTCGGAGGACGGCTTCGCCATCGCCGAGGAGGATCTGCGCCTGCGCGGCCCCGGCGAAATGCTGGGAACCCGCCAGAGCGGCGTGGCCGGATTCCGCCTGGCGCAACTGCCGCGCCATGCGGAAATGCTGGCCATGGCCGCCGATGACGCCCGCCTGATCATCGGCCGCGACCCCGATCTGCAGAGCCCGCGCGGCCGGGCCCTGAGGACCCTGCTGTATCTGTTCGAACAGGATGCGGTGGTCGGCACGCTGCGTTCGGGATGAATTCCACCCTGGTTGAACCATAGTGGCACGGGCGTCCCTGCCCGTGGCAAAAAAACCACGGGCGGGGACGCCCGTGCCACTTCGGTTTGTATTTCTGTCTAGCCTTGGCGGACCTGCTGCAGGAAGCGCGACACCTCCTGGTTCAGATAGTCCGCCTGTTGTGACAGGTCCCGCGAGGACTCGCGGATCTGATCGGCGGTTTGGCCGCTGCTCTTCGACGCCTGCTCGACCGAGGCGATGTTGGCCGACACTTCCTGCGTTCCCGCCGAAGCCTGTTCGACATTGCGCGCGATCTCGTCGGTGGCCGCCGTCTGCTCCTGCACGGCGGCGGCCACCGAGCTGCTGATTTCGGTCATATGGGTGATCACCTCGGAGATCGACCTGATGGCGGTCACCGCTTCCGCGGTTTTCTGCTGTACCTCACCGATCTGGGCGGCGATCTCGCCGGTGGCGCGGGCGGTTTGATTGGCAAGTCCCTTGACCTCGTTGGCGACCACCGCGAAGCCCTTGCCGGCGTCGCCGGCCCTGGCCGCCTCGATGGTGGCGTTCAGCGCCAACAGATTGGTCTGGCTGGCGATGTCATTGATCAGTTTGACCACCTCGCCGATCCTGCCGACGCTCTCGCTGAGGGACTGAACCAGTTGCGTGGTATGGCCGGCTTCGCTGCCGGCCTGTTCCGCCACCGACTGCGAGCGGCTCATCTGCGCGGAAATCTCGTTGATCGAAGCCGCCAGCTGTTCGGTGGCCGAGGCCACGGTCTGGACATTGACCGATGCCTGTTGGGACAAACCGGCGGCGACGGTGGCGCGGTCACTGGCGGCGGTGGCCGCCGTGGCCATCTGGCCGGCCGCCGCCTGCAATTCGCCGGCCGCCGTGGTCACCGTATGCACGACTTTGCCGACGCTGCCCTCGAAACCGCTGGCCATGGTCAGCATGGCGGCGCGGCGTTCCTCCTCGGCCTGACGCTTCAGCGCCTCCTGCTCGCTGGCCATTTGTCCGACGCGGATGGCATTTTCCTTGAAAATCTGCACCGCCCGGGCCATTTCGCCGACCTCGTCGGCGCGGCCGGTCAACGGCACCGTCACCGAAAGGTCGCCGGCGGCCAGGTTGTGCATCACGCCGGTGATACCGACCAGCGGCGCCGAGATGCCGCGCGCCAGCAACCAACCGGCCGCCAAAGCCACCGCCAGCACGGCGAAGCCGATGGCCAAAGCGGTGTTGCGCGCCCGGGCGAATTGAGCCCCGTATTCGCCGGCGTCCATGAGGATCTCCACCACCACCGCCGGCTTGCCCGAGTAATCCGCCACCGGCGCCGCCAGTGCGGCCAGGCGCCGGCCGCCGCGGTCGCCACGGCTGACCACGACCTCGCCCGCCAGGGCGCGGTCCCAATCGGCCTCGCCCAGCAGACTGTCGGCGGTCGCCGCCAGGGTCTTGAACCCGCCTGCCTTGGCGTCCTTGGCATGGATGGCGATGTCGACGCCGAACTGCTTCTTGAAGGCATCGATGAACGGCCGCCCGAAGGACAGGCCGAATTCGACGGTGCCCACGGGTTTGCCGGCATTGTCGACCGGCACCACGGCGCGCACTCCCAACCCGGCGACGCCGCCTTCCAGGCCTGTAATCGCCTGATGCTTACGGTTGGCGTCGACCACGGTCAGGCGAAAGGACGACAGGTCGTCACCGAATTTCGCCGGCAGATGGACCCTGAGGAACGAGGTGGCGGGCGGCAGGTGAAACTGGAACTGATCGACGCCGGCAGTGTCCTTCAGCGCCGGAAACCCGGGCACGAACAGGCGGGAAAGGCGGTCGCGGTCGCCCTCGGCGAAGGCCTGTTGCACCTCGGGGATGCCGGCCACCAGGCGCGCCATGCCGGCGGCGCTGGAGGTGGCAGTGGCGACGGCGGCGGCGAAGGCGTCGTTGAAGCCGCGCAACTCGCGACGTTCGGCTTGTTCGACGGTGCCGGAGATCTCCTGCAGCATCACCAGCACCAATATCCCGGCCACCAGGGCGACAAGCCCGACAAAACTGGCGACCAGCCGACCCTTGATCCCCGCTTTCATCATCCCCCCAATTATTTGACCGGCGTTCTATAGAAAGAGAATAACTGTCTTCATCCACGGATCCAAGCAATGGCCACCGTAAATTTTTCGGAAGAACGCCAGAAGAGGTCATCCTGGCTCGCATTGATAATTGTCAATGCGGGAAGGATTTCTAATGCGCTAATCTGAAGGGCTAACCGAGATGAGAAAACATTGTGGATGACTTCGCCAAATTGATCAAAGAATCGGCCGCCGGCGGAGTCCCATTCTATGTTGACAAAGGTAGGGCTCAGCCACGTTCGGTAAAAGGAACGTTTCGTTCACTGAAATGGTGGACGGCCGTTCTGCTGTTGGGTTGGTGGCATCTGGCACCATTCATCCGCTGGGACCGCGGGCCTGGGGCTCCGGATCAGGCGATCCTGGTGGATATGGCGGGACG
>DUZF01000175.1 GCA_013349665.1 Rhodospirillaceae bacterium
AACGGGCGCGCCCCGAGATCGAGGGCCGCCTCCTCCAATGCCGGATCCATCTGCAGCAGGCGGGACCGCACCACCACGGTGACGAAGCTGACACAGAAGGTGACATGGGCAATGACAATGGTGGTCATCGAGCGGCCGGCCGGCCAGCCGATTGCCTGCTCCATGGCGACGAACAGCAGCAGCATGGCCAGTCCGGTAATCACCTCCGGCATCACCAGAGGCGCGGCGATCATGCCGGAAAACAGCGTCCGTCCGCGAAACCGCCGGAAACGCACCAGCGTCACCGCCGCCAGGGTGCCCAACAGCGTCGCCGCCGAGGCGGCGGTGAACGCTACCTTGAGGGACAGCCAGGCGGCGTCGAGCACCTTTTGGTCATGCAGCAGTTCGCCATACCATTTAACCGAAAAACCGCCCCAGACGGTGACCAGCCGCGAGGCGTTGAAGGAAAAGATTACCAGCAGCAAGATGGGCAGATAAAGGAAGGCATATCCCAGCGCCAACAGCAGGAAGACCATCATTCGGCGGTCCTTTTCTGGAAATGCTGCAAAAGCATGAAGGGCAGCACCAGCGCCACCAGCATCGCCACGGCGATGGCCGAGGCCACCGGCCAGTCGCGATTGTCGAAAAACTCCGACCACAGGACCTTGGCGATCATCAGCGTATCGGGCCCCCCCAGCAGGTCGGGAATGACGAATTCGCCGACCGCCGGGATGAAGACCAGCATCGACCCGGCGATCACCCCCGGCAGCGACAACGGCAGAGTCACCGAAACAAAGGCGCCGAAAGGTTTGCAGCCGAGATCAAGCGCCGCCTCGATAAGGGAATGGTCCATCTTTTCCAGGGTGGCGTAGAGCGGCAGGACCATGAACGGCAGGTAGGAATAGACGATGCCGATATACACCGCGAAATCGGTTTCCAGGATCTGCAGCGGCTCGCTGATCACCCCCGACCACAGCAGGACAGCGTTCAGCAGGCCTTCGGTCTTGAGGATCGCCATCCAGGCGTAGACGCGGATCAGGAAACTGGTCCAGAACGGCAGCACCACCAGCATCAGCAGGCCATTGCGCCGTCCGGCCGGCGCCCTGGCGATGGCATAGGCCATGGGATAGCCGATCAGCAGGCAGATCAACGTGGAAACGGCGGCGATCTTCAGCGAGGTCAGGTAGGCGACGATATAGAGGTCGTCGCTGACCAGGATCAGGTAATTGGCAAGGCTGACGCGCAATTGCGGGACCAGCCCGTCGGTCCAGGCCAGCAAGGCGGTGTAGGGAGGAACCCCGAGCTGGGTTTCGGCGACACTGATCTTGAGAATGATCAGGAACGGCACCGCGAAGAACAACGCCAGCCACAGATAGGGCGGCAGGATGACCAGCAGGCGGCCCCGCGCCCCGGTCATTGCGCCAGCACCAGGGCATTGGCCGGATGCCAGGCCAGGAAGATCTCGTCATCCACCGAAAAATCCCGCCCGGCGAGATGGCGCAAATTGGCCTGCGAGGCCTGCACCTGCCGGCCGCCGGCCAGTTCCACATGGTAGATCGAACTGCCGCCGAGATAGGCGATCCCCTTGACCCGGCCGGCCAGACGGTTGACCTCCCCCTCCGGCAGGTCCCGGGAGATGGCGATCTTCTCCGGCCTGACCATCACCGTCACCGCGGTGCCGGCCGGCAGGGGCGGAGAGTCGACCACCAGATTGCGGCCCAACTCGGCGCAGGCGACCACCAGCGGCGACGCCCCACCGTCGCCGACCACGCCGGCGAACATATTGGCGGTACCGATGAAATCGGCGGCGAAGGCGGTGGCGGGGCATTCGTAGACCTCGACCGGCGTGCCGACCTGTTCAATGGCGCCGGCCCGCATCAGGGCGATGCGGCTCGACATGGTCATGGCCTCTTCCTGGTCATGGGTCACCATAACGAAGGTCACCCCGGTCTGCCGCTGAATGTTCACCAGTTCCAGGCGGGTCTGCTCACGCAGTTTCTTGTCGAGCGCCGCCAGCGGCTCGTCCAGCAGCAGCACCTTGGGCTCCTTGGCCAGACAGCGCGCCAGCGCCACCCGCTGACGCTGCCCGCCGGACATCTGCGCCGGCCGCCGTCGCGCCAGGGAGGTCATCTGCACCAGCGCCAACATGGCCTCGACCTTGTCCTTGATGCGGGCCTTCGGCCAGGCCTCCTGCCGCAGCCCGAAGGCGATGTTCTGCTCCACCGTCATATGCGGGAACAACGCATAGGACTGGAACATCATATTGACCGGCCGCCGGAACGGCGGTACCGCCGCCATGTCGATACCGTCGATGAAGATACGTCCCTGGCTCGGCTGTTCGAACCCCGCCAACATCCTGAGCAGGGTCGTCTTGCCGCAACCCGAGGCGCCAAGCAGGGAAAAAAATTCACCCCGGCGGATGGCCAGGGTGACGCCGTCGACGGCGGCGAAATCGCCGAAGCGCTTCGACACCCCGTCGAGACGGATCATCGGTGCCTGATCGGTGTTCAGCGGTCGGTTCCTCGGGACATGGTCGCTCCCCCATTTCCCGACCCGTTTCACTCCGCGGGCCGGGCGCAGTCCCGAAAATAAATATCCCCTCCGATGGGAGCAAGCAGGATCACGTCAGCACCGGACAGGAACGCCCCGTCAAGCCGCCCGCTTGTTGCGCGCGAACTGAGCCATCGCCTTGTCCTGGGTCTGAATATGCCCGTTCCACCAGCCGGCGGCAAATTCGAACAGGGCCCTGGCCGCGTCGGGTCTTCCGCTTTCCACATCCCGGCGGCATCCTTCGAAGCGGCTCAGGAAGCCCTGATGCTCTGCGCGATGCTGGGCCAGATCAGGGTATCCGATCCGGCCCATGAGGGACTCCTCATGACGGAAATGGTCCTCGATCGAACGCGACAGCGTGCCGATCATCCTCAGCGCGCCCTCCGTTCCCTCGCCATGCATCATGCGGCCGAAAAAGCCGTTGAGCTCCTCGAAAATCCTCCGATGATGCTGGTCGATCTCGGGCGAACCGACGGACAGCGAGTCATCCCAGGTCATCAGGCGCATGTTGTCCTTGTCGGACCGCACCTGGTCGAGGAAGCGTCCGACTTCGCGCTTGAGGATATCCGCCTGCACCGACAGTTCCGCCGAGGATTCGCTGATCTGCGTGGCGGCGCCGCCGGTTTCCCTGGCCGCCGCCTCGACATCGCCGATATTGCGCGACACCTCCTGGGTGCCGGCCGAGGCCTGGTCGACATTGCGGGCGATTTCGCCGGTGGCGGCGCTTTGTTGCTCGACCGCCGCCGCCACCGAGGAGCTGATGCCGCCCATTTCGTTGATGACATGGGTGATGGAGCCGATGGCTTTGACGGCGTCGGCGGTGCCGCCTTGCACGGCGGCGATCTTGGCGCCGATTTCGTCGGTGGCCTTGGCGGTCTGGTTGGCCA
>DUZF01000274.1 GCA_013349665.1 Rhodospirillaceae bacterium
GTTCGATCCCGAGCATAATCTCGAGGAACGCATCCTCGCCGAACAGTTCCTGCCGTAAATCAACCTACCAGACGAAAGCCGGGATGACCGCCGTCGGCCGCCGGCCGCCATGGGCGGCGAACAGCGCCCGCAGGTGGTCCTCGGATGGCCTTTCGCCCCAGGCGATGCCCAGTTCGGCGGCGTGGACGCCGCCGGTGCACAGCAGGCTGTCGATGCCGGCGCCGTCGGCGCCGGCGACATCGGTTTCCAGCCCGTCGCCCACCGCCAGCACCCGCCGGCGGTCGGAGAGCCCCATTGCTTGCAGACAGAGGTCATAGATGGCCGGGTCCGGCTTGCCGCGGTAACGCACCTCGCCGCCCAGAGCCTGGTAATGCCGGGCCAGGGCGCCGGCGCAGATCATCGAATGCCCCTTATGCACCACCACCAGGTCGGGGTTGGCGCAGATCATCGGCAGCCCGCGGGCGGCGGCGGCGGTCAGCAGAGGCCGGTAATCGTCGAGGGTCTCGTGCCAGTCGCCGGGCCCGCTGTTGAGAATGAAATCGGCATCGGCCAATTGCGTCACCCGCTGGAGATCGAGACCGTCGAAGATCGGCAGGTCGCGGGACGGGCCGAGATGCAGGCAGCGGCGCCCGAGGGCGGCGAACCAGGGGTCGTCGCGGCGCGCCAGGGCCCCATGCACCGCTTCGCCGGAACTGATGATGCCGCCGTAGCTGTCGCGGGAGAACCCCATCTCGCCCATCATCGTGACCAGATCGGCGGCGCGGCGCGGCGAGTTGGACAGCAGCAGGGTGGCTTTGCCCTGTCCATGCAATCGGGCCAGTGTCTCGACGGCCCCCGGATAGGCGGCGGCGCCGTCATGCAGCACGCCCCACAGGTCGAGAATGAAGCCGTCATAGCGGTCGGCCAGGACGCCCATCCCCGCCGCGATCATGGCCGGTGATCCGCACCCACCGCCTCGGCCAGAGTGGCGAAGCCGTCCCGCCGGAGCAGGGCAGCGAGGCCGCGGTTGATCTCCCCCACCAGACCGGGCCCCTGATAAACCAGCGCCGAATAGAGCTGCAGCAGGCTGGCACCGGCACGGATCTTGGCATAGGCCTGCGCGGCCGAGGCGATGCCGCCGACGCCGATCAGCGGCAGGCGCCCGCCGGTCAGCCGGAAGACTTCGCCCAGCATGCGGGTCGACGGTTCGAACAGGGGGGCTCCGGACAAGCCGCCGGTCTCGCCCTGATGAGGGGATTTGAGGCCGTCCGGCCGGGCGATGGTGGTATTGCTGACGATCAGGCCGTCGAGACCGCCGGCCAGGGCCGTCTCGGCGATATCCCGCAGATCTTCGGCGGTCAGGTCGGGGGCGATCTTCAGCAGCAGCGGCGGCGGTGATGCCACGCCGCCGAGGGCGCCGCGGCAGCGGGCCACCAGGGCCTCCAGCGGCGCCCGCCCCTGCAACGCGCGGAGCCCCGGCGTGTTGGGCGAGGAGACATTGATCACCAGATAATCGGCGAGCGGCGCCAGGGCCCGGATACCCTTCTCATAATCGGCGGCGGCATCCTCGGTCAGCTTGTTCTTGCCAAGATTGGCGCCAACGATACCGCTGCGGCCATCACCAGTCGGACGACGGGCGGCCAGCCGGCGGGCGACCGCGTCGAGCCCCTCGTTGTTGAACCCCATGCGGTTGATCACCGCCTGGTCCTCCGGCAGCCGGAACAGGCGCGGCCGCGGATTGCCCGGTTGCGGCAGGGGGGTGACGCTGCCGATTTCGACGAATCCGAAACCGAGGCGCAGCATGGCGTCGGCGACCTCGGCATTCTTGTCGAAACCGGCGGCGAGGCCGACGGGATTGGGAAACTCACGGCCCCACAGGCGGATCGGCAACGACGGCGGCGGCGGCGGCGGCAACGGCAGGGCCCGCAACAGCCTGATGGTCAGCCGATGGGCCGCTTCGGCGGGCAACAGGCGCAGCATGGAGCCGGCAAAACGATAGAAATCGGTCACGGTCGCGGTCTTTATCCAGGGTTTGGCGGACCCTACCCCGGAATCTTTACCTTGTCACCGCTTCTGCTTCCCCACCCCCGCAGCCTGTGATAAAAGCCGCAACCATGAATTTCCTCGATTTTGAGAAGCCCATCGCGGAACTCGAAGGCAAGATCGAGGAGTTGCGTCATCTGAGCGACTCCGACGAAATCAACATCGCCGAAGAGATCAACCGCCTGCAGATCAAGGTGGACCGCGTCCTGCGGGCCACCTACGGCAAACTGACGCCTTGGCAGAAAACCCAGGTGGCGCGCCATCCCGACCGGCCGCATATGTCGGACTATGTCCAGCGGCTGGTCAGCGATTTCACCCCACTGGCGGGCGACCGCTGTTTCGGCGAAGACAAGGCGATCATCGGCGGTCTCGGGCGGTTCCGCGGCCAGTCGGTGATGGTCATCGGCCATGAGAAGGGCCGCGACACCGAATCCAGGGTGCGCCACAATTTCGGCATGGCCCGGCCGGAGGGCTATCGCAAGGCGCGCCGGCTGATGAAGATGGCCGACCATTTCCGCGTTCCGGTCATCACCCTGGTCGACACCGCCGGCGCCTATCCCGGCGTCGACGCCGAAGCCCGCGGCCAGGCGGAAGCTATCGCGCGCTCCATCGAAACCTGCCTCGATATCCGGGTCCCGCTGATTGCCGCCATCATCGGCGAGGGCGGATCGGGCGGCGCCATCGCCATGGCCGCCGGCAACGCCGTCCTGATGATGGAGCATGCGGTCTATTCGGTGATCAGCCCGGAAGGCTGCGCCTCGATCCTCTGGCGCAGCGGCGACGCCGCCAAGGAGGCGGCGGAGGCCCTGCGGCTGACCGCCCAGGACCTGCAACGCCTGGGGGTGATCGACGACATCGTTCCCGAACCGCTGGGGGCCGCCCATCGCAGTCCGGAGATCGCCATCCAGACCCTCGGCGACCATGTGGAACGCGCCCTCAAGCCGCTGATGCTGATGGAGGGCGGGGTTCTGCGGGCCCGCCGGCGCGAGAAATTCCTCGACATGGGGCGTTCCGGGCTGAGCTGAGGTCTGACCCCTATTGCAGCCGCCGGGTCGGCGCCGCCACCTCGTCGAACAGCGCCGTCAACTGTTTCATCATGGTGCCGCCCAGTTCCTCGGCATCCATGATGGTGACGGCGCGGTGGTAATAGCGGGTGACGTCATGGCCGATGCCGATGGCCACCAGCTCCACCGGCGACACCCCTTCAATCCAGGCGATCACCTCGCGCAGATGGCGTTCGAGATAGCTTCCGGCATTGACCGACAGGGTCGAATCGTCGACCGGGGCGCCATCGGAAATCACCATCAGGATCCGGCGCTGCTCGCTGCGCGCCAGCAGGCGGCCATGGGCCCAGAGCAGGGCCTCGCCGTCGAT
>DUZF01000279.1 GCA_013349665.1 Rhodospirillaceae bacterium
ATGCCGGCAAGCTGCAGGACCTGGGCAAGCAGATCGCCATGCATGTGGCGGCGGCCAATCCCCTGTTCCTGACCATCGACGCGGTGGACCAGGGCTCTTTGGACCGCGAGCGGGCGGTGCTGGCCGAACAGGCGGCGGCGTCCGGCAAGCCGGCCAATGTGGTCGAGAAGATGGTGGAAGGCCGCATCCGCAAATATTACGAAGAGGTGGTCCTGCTCGAGCAGTTGTTCGTCATCGACGGCGAAACCAAGATCGCCAAGGTGGTCGAAAATGCCGCCAAGACCCTCGGCCAGCCTGTCCGTCTGGCCGGGTTTGCGCGTTTCGCCCTCGGCGAGGGGATCGAACGCGAACAGAAGGACTTCGCCGCCGAGGTGGCCGCCCAACTGGGCCGCTGAGCCCAAGGGGCGCTCGACAGAAAGGACGCGACAGGGCGGGGGAATGGTGTATCATTCCTCTCCGCCGGTTGGGGGGTGGTCTCTCCCCGTGCGCGTCTTTTCATTATTTCCCAAGGTCCGGACATGCCAGAAACGCCCAAGTTCCGCCGCGTGCTGATCAAGGTTTCGGGCGAAGGCTTGATGGGGGGGCGGGAATACGGCCTCGACGGCACCACCGTGGCGCGAATCGCCCGCGAAATCGGCACGGTGGTCGAACTGGGCGTCCAGGTCTGCGTGGTGATCGGCGGCGGCAACATCTTCCGCGGGATTTCGGGGGCCTCGGCCGGTATGGAGCGGACCAGCGCCGACTATATGGGCATGCTGGCCACCGTCATCAACGCGCTGGCGATGCAGAACGCGCTGGAGCGCATCGGCCTGTCCACCCGCGTGCAGTCGGCGATCCCCATGGCCATGGTCTGCGAGGCCTATATCCGGCGCCGCGCCATCCGCCATATGGAGAAAGGCCGCATCGTCATTTTCGGCGCCGGCACCGGCAATCCCTTTTTCACCACCGATACGGCGGCGGCTTTGCGCGCCGTCGAGATGAATTGCGATCTGTTGATCAAGGCCACCCAGGTGGATGGCGTCTATTCCGCCGATCCGCGTAAAGTGAAAGATGCCATGCGTTACGAAAGGCTGACCTTCATGGACGTGCTGGCCAATGATCTGCAGGTGATGGATGCTACCGCCATCGCCCTGTGCCGCGAAAACAATCTGCCTATCCTCGTCTTCAATTTGCATGAGGAGGGCGCCTTTGCCAAAGTGGTGGCGGGTGAAGGACGGTTCACAATTATCGAAGAAGGAAAATAATCGTGTCGGTAACGAATTATGCCGATCTCAAAAAAGATCTGAAGCGTCGCATGGACAGCGCCGTCGAGGTGCTGAAAAAGGAATTTGGCGGCCTGCGAACCGGGCGCGCCTCGTCCAGCCTGCTTGATCCGGTGGTGGTCGAGGCCTATGGCAGCAGCATGCCGCTCAATCAGGTGGGCAATGTCAATGTTCCCGAGCCGCGCATGCTGACCGTGCAGGTCTGGGACAAGGGCATGGTCAAGGCGGTGGAAAAGGCCATTCGCGATGCCGGGCTGGGCCTTAATCCGGCGGCAGACGGGCAGACGGTGCGAGTGCCGATCCCGCCGCTCAACGAGGAGAGGCGGGTCGAACTGCAGAAGGTCGCCGGCAAATATGCCGAGGAGGCCCGGGTGGCGGTCCGCAATGTGCGCCGCGACGGCATGGATGCCCTCAAGAAACTGGAAAAGGACGGGCAGATCTCCCAGGATGAGCATCGCCATTTTGAAAAGGAAATCCAAGGCCTGACCGACGATACCATCAAGCGCCTCGACGAAGCGCTGATCCACAAGCAGGACGAGATCAAGCAGGTCTGACCGGAGATGGAAGCCCTGCAGTCCCGTTCCGACCAGCCGCCGCCGCCGCCGGTGCATGTCGCCATCATCATGGATGGCAACGGCCGCTGGGCGAAAGCGCGTGGGCTGCCGAGAACCGCCGGCCACAAGCGCGGCGCCGAAGCTGTGCGCGCGGCCGTCAAAGGGGCTGTGGAACTGGGCATTTCGACCCTCACCCTGTTCGGCTTTTCGGCCGAAAACTGGAAGCGTCCGCTGGGCGAGGTGCGCGATCTGATGGGCCTGCTCAGGCTTTATCTGCGCAATGAGGTCCGCGAACTGCACCGCAACGGCGTGCGGTTGCGGGTGGTCGGCGAGCGCGACCGTCTCGATCCCGACATCGTCTCGCTGATCGAGGAGGCGGAGGCCAAGACCGCCGCCAACGGCAAACTGACGCTGGTTCTGGCGCTCAATTATGGTGGTCGCCAGGAACTGGTGCGGGTGGCGCAGGCTCTCGCCCGCCAGGCGGTGGCGGGAACGCTGTCGCCGGACGACATCGACGACGACATGGTGGCCCGGCATCTGCAAACCGCGGGGATTTCTGATCCTGATCTGTTGATCCGCACCAGCGGCGAGAAGCGCATCAGCAATTTCCTGCTGTGGCAATGCGCCTATGCGGAAATGGTCTTTCTCGACGTGCTGTGGCCGGATTTCTCGAAGGATCACCTCGAGCAGGCGATCCGTGATTTTCATGGTCGCGACCGCCGCTACGGCGCGATCAGCTAGTGTTACTGCCGCGCATCCTCTCGGCTTTGGTGCTGGCACCCCTGGCTCTGGCCGCCGTATGGTTCGGCGCGGCCAGCTTTGCCGTCCTCGCCGCTGTTGCCGGGGTGGTTGCCGCCTGGGAATGGACGCGTCTGTGCCTTGGCCGGTTCGGGCCCGGCGGCTGGGTGCTGGCGCTGATGACGGTGGTGGTGACCATCCTCGGCCCGCATTTCCCCCTGGCGGCGGTGGCCGGCTTCCTGTGGGCGGCGGTGACGGCGCCGCTGGTGCAGCGGTCCGCCGGGCGTTCGCCTCTGTGGATGGCCGGCGGGGCTTTTTACATCGGTCTGCCGTTGCTGGCCCTGGTCTGGGTGCGGGAACTTGACCGCGCCACCTTGTTGTGGCTGCTGCTGATCATCTGGTCGACCGATATCGGCGCCTATATCGCCGGCCGCCTGATCGGCGGACCCAAGCTGATGCCCCGCGTCAGCCCCAAGAAAACCTGGGCCGGGCTGGTCGGCGGCGTCGCCTCGGCCGGGCTGGTGGGGGCGGCGGTCGCCGATTACCTGCTGGTAAATCCCTGGCCGCTGGCGGCGGTGTCGATGGCGCTGGGGGTTGTCGCCCAGGGCGGCGACCTTGCCGAATCCTGGGTGAAACGGTATTTCGGGGTTAAGGACTCGAGCGGTATCATTCCCGGCCATGGCGGGGTACTGGACCGGCTTGACGGATTGCTGGCGACGGCGCCGGTGGTGGCCGCCACCTGCCTGGCCTTCCAGGGAGGCCTGACGGAATGGCGATGAACAGGGGAAAAGGGATGAGTCAGGCCGCGCGGTCG
>DUZF01000231.1 GCA_013349665.1 Rhodospirillaceae bacterium
CCCCGGTGCAGTCGAGGGCGCAGAAGACAGGATTAGCGGTCACGGCGGGTTCCCCGGCGGCGGCCCCAGCCGCCCAGGCCGAGGCCCAGGAGATATCCGGCCAGCGCCGGCAGCAGGATGGCCAGATAAAGCGGCAGCTGCAGCCCTTCCGCGAACGGCCATAGCGCCACGGTCACCGGCTGACGGTTCGACAGGGCGAACAGCACGGCCGCCGCCGCCAGCGGCAGGCCCGCCAGCCAAAATAAAACTTTCATTCTATTTGCCGGTGTTCAGTCGCTCACGCAGTTGCTTGCCGGTCTTGAAGAACGGCACCGCCTTTTCCGAGACGTCCACCGTCTGGCCGGTCCGCGGATTGCGTCCCTGGCGGGCATCGCGGCGCTTGACCGAAAAAGCGCCGAAGCCGCGCAGTTCAACGCGGTCGCCGCGCGCCAGGGCGGCGGCGATCTCGTCGAAGATGGTGGTGACGATGCGTTCGACGTCGCGCTGATACAGATGAGGGTTGAGCTCGGCCAGGCGAGCGATCAGCTCCGACTTTGTCATTGCATGTTTCCTGTTCCTTTTCGCCTCAGCAGCCTGCCAAAGCATTGGGCAAGCGTCAAGTTATGCGTTGGATCAAAGGTGTATCCGGCTTTTTCACCGCTTCAACGGTGGTCCGGAGCACCCAAGGTCATGGCTCACACTGCAAGGGAGACGATCATGAAGATCAAGGACGCCATGTCACGCAACGTGAAAATCGCCAGTCCCACCACAACTCTCAAGGACATCGCCGCGCTGATGTGCGACTGCGACACCGGATTCATCCCTGTGGCCGAAGACGACCGGCTGGTGGGAACGGTGACCGATCGTGACATCGTCGTGCGGGCCGTGGCCGACGGCAAGGATGTGCGGACCACCGAGGTCTGCAGCGTCATGTCGGAGCATGTGGCCTGGTGCTATGAGGATCAGGATATCGAGGAGGCCGCCGACTGCATGGCCGAAAAGCAGGTGCGCCGGTTGGCGGTGCTGAACCGCGACAAGCGACTGGTGGGGGTCATCTCGCTGGGCGACATCGCCGAGCGGACCCATCACCGGCCCATGGTCGGCCAGGCGCTGGAGGGTGTCTCGCGGCCGAGCGGCGCATCGCGACAGATGTAATGCGCCCAGGAAGAAGGCCGGTCCCGGGACCGCGGCATCGCCGCGGCCCCAGGTGCCGGTTACTTGTCTTCCGCCGGTTACTTGTCTTCCGACTGGGCCTTTTCTTCCTTGGCGCGGTTGAACGCCGCACCCAGGATGTCGCCCAGCGAGGCGCCGGAGTCCGACGAGCCGTACTCGGCCATCGCCTGCTTCTCCTCTTCGATCTCGCGGGCCTTGACCGACAGAGTCACCTTGCGGGTGGCCTTGTCGATGGCGGTGACCTTGGCGTCCAGCTTCTCGCCGACGGCGAAACGATCGGGCCGCTGCTCGGACCGCTCGCGCGCCAGTTCGTTCTTGCGGATGAAGCCGGTCATCCCCTCGACCGCCACCTCGAGACCGTTGTCGGTCACCGTGGTGATGGTGCAGGTGACGACATCGCCCTTCTTCACATGGGCCATCGCCTCCTTGAAGGGATCGGCGGACAGCTGCTTGATGCCGAGGCTGATGCGTTCCTTCTCGACATCGACGTCGAGCACCTTGGCCCGCACCATGTCGCCCTTCTTGAAATCGCCGATGGCCTGTTCGCCGGGGCGTTCCCATTCGAGGTCGGAGAGATGGACCATGCCGTCGATCTCGCCGGGCAGACCGACGAACAGACCGAATTCGGTGATGTTCTTGATCTCGCCCTCGACTTCCGTGCCGACCGGGAACGAATCGAGGAACCCGCCCCAGGGATTGGACATGGTCTGCTTGAGCCCGAGGCTGATGCGCCGCTTCTGGGCATCGACGTCGAGCACCATGACTTCGACCTCCTGCGAGGTCGAGACGATCTTGCCGGGATGCACGTTCTTCTTGGTCCAGGACATCTCCGACACATGCACCAGGCCCTCGACTCCCGGCTCCAGTTCGACGAAGGCGCCGTAGTCGGTGATATTGGTGACGCGGCCGACGACCTTGGCGGCCACCGGGTATTTGACGTCCACGCCTTCCCAGGGATCGGCCTCAAGCTGCTTGATGCCCAGGCTGATGCGCTGGGTATCGGGATTGAAGCGGATCACCTGCACCTTGACCGACTGGCCGATATGCAGCGCCTCGCTGGGGTGATTGATGCGCTTCCAGGCGATGTCGGTGACATGCAGCAGGCCGTCGACGCCGCCGAGATCGACGAAGGCGCCGTAGTCGGTGATGTTCTTCACCACGCCTTCGAGGATCTGCCCTTCCTTCAGGCTTTCGATCAGCTCGGAGCGCTGTTCGGCGCGGGTTTCCTCGAGAACGGCGCGGCGCGAGACGACGATATTGCCGCGCGAACGGTCCATCTTGAGGATCTGGAAGGGCTGCGGGCTGCCCATCAGCGGCCCGATGTCGCGGACCGGGCGGATATCCACCTGGCTGCCCGGCAGGAAGGCCACGGCCCCGGCGAGATCGACGGTGAAACCGCCCTTGACCCGCCCGAAGATGATGCCGTTGACCCGCTGGTTGTCCTGGAAGGCTCGCTCGAGCTGCGTCCAGGCCTCCTCGCGGCGGGCTTTCTCACGGCTGAGCATGACTTCGCCGTTCTTGTCCTCGTAGCGTTCGACGAACACCTCGACCTCATCGCCGGCTTTAAGCTCGGACGGACGGCCGGGTATGGAAAATTCCTTGATCGGGATCCGACCCTCGGACTTCAGTCCGACGTCGATCACCGCGAAGTCACCATCGATCGAGACCACCAGGCCTCTGACCACCGAACCTTCGAAAGCGGCGGATTCGCCGAAGGTCTCGTCAAGCAGGGCGGCGAAGTCCTCGTGGCCCGCTAGTTCTTGTGTTGTACTCATGTCAGTCCTTTCACATTCAGTGCTTATCCAGGCCAGCCGGTTGTCTCCGACGGTCTTGGGCCGTCACACGGCCCCGAAATCCGGGCGTCGTTCGGAAATGATCGCTACGGCGGCGGCATACACCGCCTCCGCGTCCAATGCGGACGTATCCAGGACGATCGCATCCTCGGCCGGAACCAAGGGAGCCACGTCGCGGGCAGCATCGCGCGCGTCGCGTTCCCGCATATCGGCAAGGACGCGCCCGGGTATAGCCGAGACTCCTTTCGCCTGCAACTCCTTCAAGCGGCGCTCCGCCCTCATTTCCAGGCTGGCGGTGACGAAGATCTTGATTCCGGCATGGGGACATACCACCGTGCCTATATCGCGGCCGTCGAGCACCGCGCCGGCCGGTGCGTCAGCGAAACGACGCTGGAAGTCCAGCAGAGCGGCGCGCACCGCCG
>DUZF01000228.1 GCA_013349665.1 Rhodospirillaceae bacterium
GGCGACGGCCACAATCTCGGGATCTACCGCATGCAGGTGACCGGGCGCGATACCACGCTGATGCGCTGGCTCCGCCATCGCGGCGGAGCCCAGCATTTCCAGCGCTGGGGCCGCGAAAAGAGCGAGCCGCTGCCGGCCGCGGTGGTCATCGGCGCCGACCCCGGAACCATCCTGGCGGCGGTGACGCCGGTGCCCGATACCTTGTCGGAATACCAGTTCGCCGGCCTGCTGCGCGGCCGCAAGGTCGAGCTGGTCAATTGCAAGACGGTGCCGCTGCAGGTCCCGGCGCAGGCCGAGATCGTCCTCGAAGGCCATGTGTCGCTGAGCGAAACCGGCGACGAGGGTCCCTATGGCGACCACACCGGCTATTACAATTCGGTCGAGCGGTTCCCGGTTTTCACCGTTTCCGCCATCACCATGCGGCGCCAGCCGATCTACCTGTCCACCTTCACCGGCCGCCCGCCCGACGAACCGTCGGTGCTCGGCGAGGCCCTGAACGAGGTGTTCATTCCCCTGCTGATCCAGCAGTTCCCCGAAATCGTCGATTTCTGGCTGCCGCCCGAGGCCTGTTCCTATCGCGTCGCCGTTGTTTCCATAAGGAAGCAGTACCCCGGCCATGCCAGACGTATAATGATGGGGGTGTGGTCCTTTCTTCGGCAGTTCACCTACACCAAATTTGTCATTGTGGTGGATGACGACATCAATACCCGGGACTGGAAGGACGTGATGTGGGCGATCTCGACCCGCATGGATCCGGCCCGTGATATCATGATGGTGGAGCACACCCCGATCGACTATCTCGACTTCGCCTCGCCGGAGTCGGGACTGGGCAGCAAACTCGGCATGGACGCCACCAACAAGTTGCCGCCGGAAACCCATCGCGAATGGGGACGCAAGATCCGTATGGACCAGGCAGTGATCGACAAGGTGACGAGCAACTGGACCGACTACGGTCTGCCCGGCGGCGGGCAGCCGATCTGGAAATAGGAGTAACTTATGGCCGAAGAGTTGCTTCGGGGACTGATCGATAAGGCGCTCGCCGCCGGGGCCGATGCCGCCGACGCCCTGCTGGTCGACCAGGCTTCGCTGTCGGTGGCCTGGCGCCTCGGCAAGCCGGAAAAGGTCGAGCGCTCGGAGTCCGGCGATGTCGGCCTCAGGGTGTTTCTCGGTAAGCGTCAGGCGATGGTGTCGTCCTCAGACCGCAGTCCGTCCGCCCTCGACGAACTGGTCGAGCGGGTGGTGGCGATGGCCCGTACGGTGCCCGAGGATCCCTTCTGCGGCCTGGCCGGGGCGGACCAGCTGGCCCGCGACATGCCGGCGCTCGACATCTTCGACGCCGTCGAACCGTCGCCCGACGTCCTGGTGGACTGGGCGGCCCGGGCCGAGGACAGTGCGCGGGCGGTCAGCGGCGTCACCAATTCGGAAGGGGCTGAGGCCGGCTGGAGCAGTTCCCGGGTGGTGCTGGCCGCCAGCAACGGCTTCCTGCACAGCTATCGCATGAGCCGCAGCCAGATCTCGGCGTCGGTCCTGGCCGGCGATGCCGGCCAGGGCATGGAACGCGACTACGACTACGCCCAGGCGGTGTATTTCAGCGATTTGCGTCAGCCCGAGGATGTCGGCCATGCCGCCGGCCGGCGGGCGGTGCGCCGTCTTGGCGGCCGCAAGGCGCGGACCGCCAAGCTGCCGGTGGTGTTCGATCCCAGGGTGTCGGCCGGGTTGCTGGGCCATCTGGCCGGGGCCATCAACGGCGCCGGCATCGCCCGCGGCACCAGTTTCCTCAAGGATCGCCTGGGCCAACCGGTGCTGGCCCGCGGGCTCAACATCATCGATGACCCGCACCGGCCGCGCGGCCTCCGCTCCAAGCCCTGCGACGGTGAAGGGGTGGCCAACCGGCGCCGCGTCATCGTCGAGGACGGCGTGCTGACCACCTGGCTGCTCGATCTGCGCTCGGCCCGCCAGCTGTCCTTGCAAAGCACCGGTCATGCCAGCCGCGGCACCGGTTCGCCGCCGTCGCCCTCGGCCACCAATCTGTGGCTGGAACCCGGCTTGGTGACGGTGGCGGAGATGATCTCCGACATTCCCCAGGGGTTCTATGTCACCGAGCTGTTCGGCATGGGGGTCAACGGGTTGACCGGCGATTATTCGCGTGGCGCCGCCGGCTTCTGGATCGATGGCGGCGAGATCGCCTATCCGGTGAATGAAGTGACCATCGCCGGCAATCTCAAGGACATGTTTCTCAACCTGACCCCGGCCAACGACCTGACGTTCCGCTATGGGGTCGACGCGCCGACGGTGCGTGTCGATGGATTGACCATCGCCGGCAGCTGATACGATCCTGGGGGGAACGACGATGACGCCTTTGACCAAACTGCCGGCCTGGTCGGCGTTGGCCGCCCATCACCGGGCGGTCAGCCAGACCCATATGCGCGACCTGTTTGCCGCCGACCCCGGCAGGTTCGAGCGGTTTTCGCTCTGTCTCGGCGATTTCCTGCTGGATTATTCGAAGAACCGGATCACCGAGGAGACCATGCGCCTGCTGCTGGATCTCGCCGAGCAGTCCGGGTTGGCGGACTGGCGCCGACGGATGTTCGCCGGGGAGCCGATCAACAGCACCGAGAACCGTGCTGTGCTGCATGTGGCCTTGCGCAACCGCGGCGACCGCGCCATTGCGGTCGACGGCACCGACGTCATGCCCGAGATCCGCCGCGTGCTGGCGCAAATGCGATCCTTCTGCCTGGCGGTCCACTCGGGAGACTGGCGGGGGGCCACCGGCAAGGCGATCACCGACGTGGTCAATATCGGCATCGGCGGCTCCGACCTCGGGCCGCTGATGGCCTGCGAGGCGCTCAAGCCCTATGCCAAAGTGGGGCTGACCAGCCATTTCGTTTCCAATGTCGATGCCAGCCACCTGCATCAGGTGCTGAAACGCTGCCGGCCTGAAACCACGCTGTTCATCGTCGCCTCGAAGACCTTCACCACCCAGGAGACCCTGGCCAATGCCCAGTCGGCGCGCGACTGGACGACGGCGGCGCTGGGCACCGGTGCGGTCGCCCGGCATTTTGTCGCCCTGTCGACCAATACCCCGGCGGTGACCGCCTTCGGGATCGATCCGGCCAATATGTTCGCCTTCTGGGACTGGGTCGGCGGGCGCTATTCCCTGTGGTCGGCCATCGGCCTGTCGGTGGCGCTGGCCGTCGGCTTCGAGCATTTCGAGGCGATGCTGGCCGGGGCCCATGAGATGGACCAGCATTTCCTGACCGCGCCGCCGGCCGCCAACATGCCGGTGATCCTCGCCCTGCTGGGCGTCTGGTATGTCGACTTCTTCGCCGCCGCCGCCCATGCGG
>DUZF01000130.1 GCA_013349665.1 Rhodospirillaceae bacterium
CTGCCGGTTGCTCCGACCTACCATTCGTTCCTTCAGTCCACCTCTTCGGCCACCACCGACGTGACCTCGGGCATGTTCGACTACGAAGGCTCCCTGATCCTGTTGCCTGGTGCCTTCGTGATCTGGGCTTCCCCGGCGGCCTCCGTCGCGGGCATGTGGTTCAGCTTCCAGTGGGAAGAAAACCCGCTCTAGGACTGACCTGACGATCTGATACCGGGCGCGGGGGCTTCGGCCCCCGCAGCCTTTTGACGCCTGAGAGGGGACGCCATTGTCACTGCTGACCCTGCTTCAGAACAACCTTCTGAACTCGTCCGGGATCGCCAACCTCTATTTCCTGAACGGCGTCTACAACGAAGGCGGGACGCAGTACGCCCTGGGCTCGCTGCCCGGCTGGTCGTTCAGCAACTCGACCGGCGGCTACAGCCTCGACGGATCAACGTCCTTCGCCGCGAACACGCCTCGCGTCACGTCCGCTGGTCTGCTGCTCGAAGCGGCGGCGACTAACGTAATTCCCTATACCACCGCGCCGGTCGCGGCCACCGTTGACCGTAGCGGCGGCGCAACTCTCACCAACAGCGCCGCTATTGCCCCTGACGGAACCAACACCGCCAGCCTAATCACTTCGGATGCGACTTACAATTTCCACGGCATAGGGTTCAACTCTGTATTTGGAAGCACTGGAACAAACAGCACAACTGGTTCTGTTTACCTTAAGCCCGGCTCCCAGAATTATGTATTTCTTCAACTTTATGACGGCACTAACCGCCTTTTGGTCGAAGTGGACTTGTCGGGCGGCCATTCGCCTTATTACGCAATTACCGCCGGGGCTAGTTCTTATAATACTGTTGTAACATCATACCCCAACGGATGGTATCGCGTCGCTATTTCTGCGACATTTACTACTGCTTACTCTGGCGGCCTTTCCGTTACGTTCGGCGATCCGTCAAATTGGGGCAGTGATTACTTTACGGGCAGTAGTTCTAGCACATTATATTTTTGGGGGTTACAGGTTGAAAGTGGCTTAACCGCCACCTCTTACATACCTAACTCTACAAATTCTTTTGTGACCCGCGCCGCAGACGTGGTCAGCCTGACCTATTCGGGCACTGCGACCAGCATCGCGGTCAGCTATCCCGGCGGGGTGGCAAGCCCGGCGACCGGCTCGCCGCTGAACCTGGGCGCGTCGTCCGGGGGGGCATGGGTCGGCACGACCATCCAGCAAATCCAGATCGCGGCTCCGGCGGCGACCAACGCTGTCGGATTGGTTGCGGCGTCTGCCTCGGCGTCCGGCGCGAGTGCGGCCGCAGATGTGGTCAGCGGATTGATCGCGGCCTCTGCGTCGGCCTCCGGCGTCAGCTCGACCCTTGTTCAGGCGTCGGGTTCGGTCGGCGCGACAGGGTCGGCCACGGGCATGAGCGCGGCGCTCGAAGTTTCTACCGGCGCTGTGGCCGCAACGGCGTCCGCGTCAGGCGTTTCCGGTGCTTCGGGATCGGCCGCGGGCTCCGTCGGTGCCACGGCCGCTGCGGTGGCGACCTCGGCCGTCTCGGCGGCGTCTCCCGGTTCGGTGGGCGCATCTGCTGCGGTGTCCGGCGTCGGATTGTCCCTGGCGTCGTCCACGGGCTCAATTGCTGCCAGTGCGACAACTTCCGGCGCAAGCGGGCAGATCGACCCGTCGGTCGGCTCGGTCAACGGCTTCGCCAATGCCACGGCCTCGAGCAGCCAGATCGACGCGGCATCCGGGTCAGTCGCAGCGTCGGCTTCGGTCAGCGGGAGCGCTAACGCCGGAGTGACATCCGGCCAAGCGTCGGGCACCGCATCGGCGTCGGCAGTCGGCTCGGCCCTGACGCAAGCCTCGGGATCGGCTTCGGCGTCGGTTACCGCTTCGGGAACGGGGAGTGCTCTCGACGCCGGGGTCGGATCGATCTCGGGAGCTGCTTCGGCTTCCGCGACCGGCGCGGCGCTGGACCAGGCCGCGGGCTCCGTCACGGCATCCGCCTCCGCATCCGGCGGTGCGTCGGCTGGGACCACATCGGGCCAGATTGCCGCCTCCGCTTCCGTGGCGGGCGCTACAGCGGCGACCGTGGCGTCTGCTGGCAATGTCACCGGTTCGGCTTCGGTTGCGGCTGGTGGGGCCTCTCAGGTCGCGGGCGCGGGCACCGTCACCGCCAGCGCATCCGTCAACGGCACATCCGCTTATGCTCAATCGGCCACGGGCTCGGTCGGAGCCTCTGCCAATGTCAGCGGCGCATCCGGCCAGATCGACAAAGTGGCCGGGTCGGTCACGGCGTCGGCATCGGCTGCGGCGTTCAACGCGAGTTTCGGAACGGCCAACGGATCGGCCACCGTCTCAGGCGCGGCAAGCGCGCTCGGCGTCTCGACCGGGTCGGCGTCGGCCTCCGCATCCGCATCCGGCGGCGCTTCGGCCATCTCGGCTGGAGCGGGATCGGTCCAAGCCTCCAGCTCGTCGGCAGCGTATGGGTCGGCCATCGCCCGGGCCTACGGATCCGCGTCCGCAGCCGCGGCGGCCCTCGGTTGGTCTGTCGTCATCGGAAGCCGCGTCGTCCAGGCGACCGGCACGGCGAGCTGGGCCACCGCGACCGGCCAGTCGGACTACAAGACCATCATCGGCACCGGATCGAACAAAGCTCTCTCAGGATAGGACCCCAATGGCCACGATCACAAACCTGACCTTCGACCTGGGCGAGACGTGGATCATCAACCACACGGCCACATCCGACGGGACCACGCCGCTGAACCTGACGGGGGCGACGGTGGCGCTCTACGTGAAGGGCTCGGCCTCGGCCATCCTGGTGCCCGCTCAATCCACGACCACGATCACGAACGCGGCCCTCGGGCAGTCCACCATCGAGGTCAGTCCCGCCCAGCAGACGGCTGCAGGCATCACGGCAGGCCAAGTCGGCAACTACGTGCTTCGCATCGCCCTGCTGGACGGCACCGTCACCGACCAGAACATCGGCAGCTTCACGATCCGGCAGACGGCGGCGACCTAACGCCGTCTGTCTAGGTTAGAAATTCGGACATCAGCGCCCCTAGGCCCTTGCGGGTCTGGGGGCGTTTTTCTTTTGCACCGCCCGGAAATTGTCCAAAGCAAACAGCGCCGGAAATCCAGTCTTTTGCGCGCTAAGCCCGCGACTTTATTGGAAAGCGGCGCACTTTTGGTACCGTCATTCTAGGTTCGAGTCCTAGTTCCCCAGCCACCTCAATTCATTGAGCTTTTTGGCGCTGTCTGGTTTTGTTCCGCGGCATCATTTTACAGCAGATTTTACAGATCCGTTCCCGATGCGGTCTCCCACCGCTTCATCATCCCGGCG
>DUZF01000161.1 GCA_013349665.1 Rhodospirillaceae bacterium
CGACCATAATGTTCGCGAGACCCTGGACATCATCGACCGCGCCTACATTCTGCACGACGGCATGGTTCTGATGGAAGGCGCGCCGTCCGAGATCGTCGCCCATGAAGGGGTGCGGCGGGTTTATCTCGGCGAGCATTTCAGTCTCTGAGGCGGATGGTTGGCGATGTCGCTCTCCCCCCGGCTGGACCTCCGACAAACCCAATCCCTGGTCATGACCCCGCAATTGCAGCAGGCGATCAAGCTACTGCAGTTGTCCAATCTCGAATTATCCGCTTTCATCGAGCAGGAACTGGAACAGAACCCGCTGCTGGAGCGGGACGACAATGCCCGCGAGGAGGCCGAGCGCCCGCTGGAGGACACCGCCAACGGCAGCGCCGACGGCCGCGACGAGGCCGGGGTGGTCGACCAGCTGCCCGGCCAGACCGAGGAGACCCCGCTCGATCTCGATTACGACAACACCTGGAATAACGACAGCGCCGCCGACGGCGGCGACGGCAGCCTGGCGTCGTGGAGCGGGCGCGGTGGCCGGCTTGACTTCGACAGCGACGACTCCAACCTCGAAGAGGTCCTGGCGCGTGACATTTCCCTGCGTGACCACCTGACCGCGCAGATCAACATGGACATCACCGATTCCGCCGACCGGCTGATCGGCCATTGCCTGGTGGAGATGTTGGACGAGGCCGGCTATCTGACCGGCGATGTCGGCGAAATCGCCGCGGCGCTGAACTGTTCCGAGGCTCGCGTGGCGGCGGTGCTGGCCATCCTGCAACGGTTCGATCCGCCGGGCATCTTCGCCCGCAATCTGGCCGAATGCCTGAGCCTTCAGCTGAAGGAGAAGAACCGCCTGGATCCGGCGATGCAATGCCTGCTCGAACATCTCGACCTGCTGGCGCGGCGCGACATGTCCGGGTTGATGCGGCTCTGCGGCGTCGATGCCGAGGACCTGTCGGAGATGATCTCCGAGATCCGCGCTCTCGACCCCAAGCCGGCTTTGGCCTTCGATCACGCGGTGGCGCAGGCGGTCACCCCCGACGTGCTGATGCGCCAGGCGCCGGGCGGCGGCTGGATTATCGAGTTGAACAGCGAAACCCTGCCCAGGGTGCTGGTCAATTCCCGTTACTATGCCAAGGTCTGCGGTTCCGCCCGCAACAAGGACGAAAAGAACTATCTGGTGGAGAAATTCCAGTCGGCCAACTGGCTTGTCAAGTCACTGCACCAGCGGGCCACCACCATCCTCAAGGTGGCGACTGAACTGGTCCGCCAGCAGGAGGCGTTTTTCCTCAAAGGAATAGAATATCTTCGTCCGCTGGTCCTGCGCGACATCGCCGACGCCATCGGCATGCACGAGAGTACGGTCAGCCGGGTAACGGCCAACAAATACATGGCGACGCCGCGCGGCATCTTCGAGTTGAAATATTTCTTCACCCAGGCGATCGCCGGCTCCGACGGCGGCGAGTCCCATTCCGCCAAGTCGGTCCGCCATCGCATCAAGGTGCTGATCGACAACGAAGCGCCCAAGGAAGTCCTGTCCGACGACCGCATCGTCGAAATCCTTAAAAGCGACGGAGTCGATATCGCCCGGCGCACGGTCGCCAAATATCGCGAGGCCATGCGCATCCCGTCTTCGGTTCAACGCCGGCGCGAAAAGATGATGGAAAATTGACGATGGCGGTGGGAATATGAGGCATTGTCGTTGGCTTGACTCGCGCCGAGGAGGGGCATATTGTCCGCCCCCTTATTGGTACTCGGCAAGCATGATCCAATCGCTTCCAATGTTCGCCAACCGCCGGAGTGTTGGCCACCGCCTTCGCACCATGAGGATCTATCATGGACATTGTTGAGTTGATCAGTCCGGAAGGTGTGATTCCCAACCTCAGGGCCACAAGCAAGAAGCAGGCGCTGCAGGAACTGGCGCGTCGCGCCGCGGAATTGACCGGGCTCAATGACCGGGCGATCTTCGACGTGTTGCTGGAACGCGAAAGACTGGGGACCACCGGCGTCGGCAACGGCATCGCCATTCCCCATGGCAAGATGTCCAACCTGCCGCGCCTGCACGGGCTGTTCGCCCGCCTGGAACGGGCGATCAATTTCGACAGCATCGACGAACAGCCGGTCGACCTGATCTTCCTGCTGCTGGCCCCCGAATCAGCCGGCGCCGACCACTTGAAGGCCCTGGCCCGGGTCTCCCGTCTGTTGCGCGACAAGGGTGTGTGCGAAAAACTGCGCGGCACCGACAGCGCCGAGGGGCTTTACGCCCTGCTTACCGAATCGCCGGCCAGCCGCGCGGCGTAAGGTCCAAAATCCACAGATAAAAAACAGCGCTCTGCGCGACCCGCCGTTGAGGCGGCACGCGCAGGCGGAGACTGCGCGGACAATATCAATGCACGCTGACGGGTTCCAGGTCGTGCTGGCGCACGGCGGCGAAAGCCAGGGTGCGCTCGGGGGCGAGGCCAAGCGAGCGACCATCGGCGCCATGGATCGCCCAGCTGACTTCGTCATTGACCACCACCCGTTTGATATAGGCGATGTCCTGCATGCCCCAGAGGGCAAAGTCATGGGCCGACATGCTGCGGGTCGGAACCGGATTGTGAGTGTCTTCAGTCATCTCCGCCTCCCTCACCCGTGATTGCCGTCAAGCGCCGGCTTGGTGGCGCGGTTTATCTTTTCGATCTTGACCGTCCGCACCTTCGGTTCCGGCACCGGTCGCTGCAGATCGATATGCAACAGACCGCTGTCGAGGAAGGCGTTCTTCACCTCGATGCCCTCGGCCAGAACGAAGGCCCGCTGGAACTGCCGGGCGGCAATCCCGCGATGCAGGAAAATCCGCGAGGGCTCCTCCTCGACCTGACGGCCTCGGATGATCAGCTGATTGTCTTCGATGGAAACCTGCAACTCATCCATGGTGAAGCCGGCCACAGCCAAGGTGATGCGCAACTCGCTATTGCCGATTTGCTCAATATTATAGGGGGGATAACCCTCAGCCGATGTTTTCGAAATACGGTCCAGAACCCGCTCGAAATGATCGAACCCCAGCAGCAGCGGGCTATTGAACAGAGACACGCGGGTCATTACGACGTCCTCCTCGATGGCGAGCGAGTCCGGTCCTGGGTCCTCGGGGGCACCCCAAACCGACGGTCCGACAGCGGCACCGTCACTGATATATTTTGGTCGAAACGACGCTGCCGTCAAGGCCCGCCGGGATAACGCGCACGGTGATCGCTTCAGGTTAACGGCTTGACAGGAAGATAGGGGAGTCCCAAGGCGAGAAGAATGTGATTCATAGGAGGCTTCGTTGATGAGCGAGGCCACCCATGTCGCAAGCACCGA
>DUZF01000168.1 GCA_013349665.1 Rhodospirillaceae bacterium
GGTTGCGGGCCCGCTGCATGCGCAGCATGCGCAGGCGTGATTTGATCATCGGATCGCCCTCGGTCTGCTTGTGCTCGTCCTTCACCTCCTGCTTGGTCATGCGCAGTTTCTTGAAATAGCTGAACCGCTGATATGCCCAGTCGGCGGCGGCGATCACCACCATCACCATCACGATCGCCATCAGCAGGACGATCAGCGTGTCATGGATATAGGCGAGGATGGCCGGCGCCTCCATCGAGGGCAGCAACACCAGTTCCTTGAGCCGCGGCGACATCACCATGTAGCTGACGGCCCCGACCACCCCCAGCTTGGCGAGGCTTTTGACCAGTTCCATCACCGAGGTCAGCGAGAACATGCGCCCCAGGCCGGTCATCGGATTCAGCTTGTTTAAATCCGGGGTCAGCTTCTTGGTACTGACCGTCCACCCCGTCTGCCCCACCGCCGAGGACAGGCCGACAACCAGCAGGAAACCGAGCGGCAGGATCATCACCAGGCTCACATTGAGCGCCAGATGGCCGAGCACTTCAGCCATTTCCAGGTCGCTGCCGACCCGGATGCTGTCCAAATGTTCCAGGACCCCCGCCAACAGACGCGAAATGCGCCCCATGGCGACCGGAGCGATCAGCCAGACGAAAACGGTGATCGCGATCAGCATGGCGACCGTCTTGATTTCCTGCGACTGAGGAATATCGCCATCGTCGCGGGCACGGCCAAGCCTGCGGTCTGTTGGTTGTTCGGATTTGGAGTCGTCGTCTTCGGCCATGGATTACCCGGGGCCCAGATAAGCCCCGACACCCTCCCTGAAATGTCGCATGAACCATATCATGATCGCCGGCAGGCTCAGCATCAGGATGCTGAGCCCCCCCAGAATTTGCATCGGCAGGCCGACAAAGAACACCTGCATCTGCGGCACCAGGCGGTTGAGCAGGCCGAGAGCGGTGTTAAACACCAGGGCGAAAACCATGACCGGCGCCGCCAGACCGAAGCCGACGGTAAAGCTTGTCGACAAAATCCGCACCATGGTGGCGGAGAAGTCATCCAGCGGCAACCGGGCACCGGGCGTAAACAGGCCGTAGCTGTCCACCAGCGCATGCAGGAACAGGTGATGGGTATCGGTGATCAGCACCAGGGTGGTCGCCGTGATGTTGAGAAAGCCGGTCAGCAGTTGGCTTTGCTGGGCGGTGACCGGATCGACGGCGAAGGCGTTGGTCAAGCCGATTGAATAGCCGATGATATTGCCGGCGAGGTCCAGCGCCACCATCAGGGTCTGCGTCAGCATGGAGAAGAAAATGCCGATGGTCGCCTCCGTAGCCACCAGGACGGCGATCGCCAGGACCCCGGTTGGCGCCGCCGGCAATTGCGGATGCACCACCGGCTCCACCAGGAAAGTGACGGCCACGGCCAGCAGCAATCGCGCCCGCACCGACACCACAGCACCGCCGAGACCGGGAAAAAACGCGATCGCCGCGCCCAAGCGGGCGAAGACCAGCAGCAGGTGGAAGACATCCGCGGCGAGGAGGTCCCTGAGCAAGGCCTCCCCCTACCCGCCGGCGATGGCGCGATCCATCACCGAGCGGGTGAAATCGGACAGGGTATGCAGCATGAACGGCAGGAACAGCAGCAGAGTGAGAAATACCAGGATCAGCTTGGGCACGAAGGTCAGGGTCATTTCCTGGATCTGAGTCAGAGCCTGGAACAGCGAAATCGCCAAACCGATGCCGAGTCCCACAAGCAACGACGGCGCCGCCACCTTGAGCATGACGATCATGGCCTCGCGGGCGACGTCGATGAGGTCGGCCTCGGTCATGAAAAATCAGATCGGCATGCGCAGGATATCGTTATAGGCGGCGATCACCTTATCGCGGATCGCCACCACCGTTTGCAACGTCACCTCGGCGTTGTTGACCGCCGCCACCACATCGCGCACATCGGCCTTGCCGGAAATCGCCTGCTTGGACAAGTCCTCGCTCTTCTTGCCGGCGTCGACGGCAGACTTGACGCCGTCCTGCAGCAGGCTGGCGAAATCCGCCCCGGCCGAGGATTGCACGGAGTCGTCGGCGGCCACCCCTTTGCCGGCAAAGGACTTGGCCGCCGAGTTGTAGGCGGCGATGGCGTCGGTGATGGTGTTGATGGCCATGGCTCAATCCAATTGCGTCTATTTCAACATATCGACCGTATGCGTCAGCATTGATTTCGAAACGCCGATCACATTGAGGTTGGCTTCGTAAGAGCGCTGGGCTTCGCGCATATCCATCAACTCGACCAGCGGATTGACGTTGGGGGCCAGGACATAGCCGTTGGCGTCGGCGCCGGGATGCTGCGGATCATATTTCTTGGGAAACTCGGAGCGATCGACGTCGATCTTGTTGAGTTTGACGACATTGGCGCCGTTGGCCTTGTCCAGCACATTACGGAACGTCACCTGCTTGCGGCGATAAGGCAGTTCGTCCGGTGTCGACGGCAGCGATTCGGCATTGGCGATGTTTTCCGAAACCACGCGGATGCGCTCGGATTGCGCCTTCATCCCCGACACCGCGACCAGCGAGGCTTTGCTGAGATCATCCATGACTTACACCCCACCCTTGTCAATGGCGGTACGCAGCATGCTCAAATGCTTCATGAACAGATTGATCGCCAGATCGTATTTTCCCTTGGTATCGCCGATCTTCTGCATCTGGTCTTCGACCTGAACAGAGTTCCCATCCGGCTTCGACTCCACCGGATTGCGCTCCTTCAACACCTGGAAAGCGGTCGGCTCGACCTGTGGCGAAATATGCATCGGGTTGGTGGTCACCGCGCGGATCGGTGCATCCGGGGGTGTCAGCACATCCTTGAAGCTCAGCGGTTCGAGATCCTTGGCCCGGTATTTCGGGGTGTCGGCGTTGGCGACATTCTCGGCCAGCACTTCCTGGCGCCGGGCCAGGTAGTTCAGCGATTTCTGCGCCATGGCGAAAAGCGTCAGGTCCTCGAGCATGCCCATACCTCCAGGTTGGAGAATAGCCGGAGGCGCTTAATAAACGGTGAATCAGCAGGACAATCGGGTCAGGTCCCGCTGTCCGCCGGCTCGAAACGCGGCGGCTGGGGACAGGGCAGGGTGATGACAATGCAGGTCCCGGCGCCGTTGAGCCCGGGCGCGGCTTTGACCGTGCCGCCATGGGCTTCGATGATGCCTCGGCAGATGGCCAGTCCGAGACCGGTTCCGGCGGTCCGCCTGTCGGTGGCGGCAACGCGGTAAAACATGTCGAACACCCTTTCGCG
>DUZF01000153.1 GCA_013349665.1 Rhodospirillaceae bacterium
CCACTTTTTCTTCATGTCCACACTTAACTGCGATAGCGCATTTTCTTTTCCGTTCTCATCCGTTGATATCCGTTAAATCCGTGTCTAAAAGGCCCAGACCTCCTCGGCCATCCCCCGACCACAACGCCCGCGCCGCCATCACCACCGTCTCGACGGACAGGCCGGTCATCAGGCAATCGGTCTTGCGGTGATCGAAGGCCGGATTGTTGACCACCAGCTGCTCGAAGCTTTCCGTCGTGCGCGCCACGGCGGTGCGCTCGCCATAGGGACCATAGCGCCATTCGGGGCTGGGGCCGAACAGGCCGAGGGTCGGGATGCCGGCGGCGGCGGCCATATGCATCAGCCCGGAATCGTTGCCGAGGTAGAACGAACAGCGCTCCAGCAGGGCCTGACCATCGAGCAGATCGGGACCGCCGATGAAATCGAGGCGGCGGTCGGCGGCGATGGAGGCCAGCAGCGGCGCCGCCGCCGGGCGTTCACCGGCGGCGCCGAAGACGGCGACGCGGGCCCCCGGCAGGATACCGTCGGCGGCGGTGAGTGCCGCCACCGCCGCCTGGAAGCGGTCGATCGGCCATTGCTTGGCCGCCCAATTGGCCGTCGGGCCCACCGCCAGCACCGGCGGTCCGTCACCCAGACTTTGCGCGGCGCGGCGGCGACGGTCCGCCGACAGCCACAGGGTCGGCGCCGGCGGGCGGGGCAGGCCGAGCTGGCGGGCCAGTTCCTCGATGCGGTGTTCGCGGCGCTTCTCCGCCCGGCAGATCAGCCGGCGGTCGGCCGCCAGGGTCCAGGCCAGCAGGGAGCCCCGCAGATCGGCCACCACCTGCCAGCGCTGCCGGCGCATCGCCTGCCACAACCGGCGCCAATGGCCGAGCCGGGGACGCCGCTCGATGACATGCAGGCACTCCAGCCCCGGCAGGTCGGCGAACAGCGGCGCCGCCACCGGACCGCAGGCTACCGTCACCGCCGCGCCGGGATAGTCCTCCAGCAGCATGGCCAGCACGCCCGACGACAGAACCGCGTCGCCGATGCGGCTCGAGGTGATGAACAGCAGCCGGGGCGGGGTCAGAGCTGCCAACGTCTGAGGCCGTCGGGCAGGACCAGGCCGCGCCACATGCCCTTCAGATCGGCGATCAGGCCGCCGGGGCGGACCAGGGCGGCCAGGCGATCGGCGGGCAAGTCCGCATAGGCGCGGTGTGCCACCGCCCCCAGCAGGCAATCGGCGCGGCCGTCGACGAGGTCGGGCGTCAGGGCCAGGCCGTATGCGGCGAGCGCCGCCGCCGGATCGGCGCAGGCGTCATGGACGCTGACCCGATGGCCGAGCCCGGACAGCCGCGCCACCACATCCACCACCTTGGTGTTGCGCAGGTCCGGCACGTTTTCCTTGAAGGTCAGGCCGAGCACCAGGATGTCGGACGGACGGCCGTCGAGCGCCTGATGGATGGCGTCGGCGACGAATTGTCCCATGCCGTCATTGATTCGCCGGCCGGCCAGGATGATCTCCGGGTGGTGGCCGACGGCGCGGGCGCATTCGGCCAGGTAAAACGGGTCGACGCCGATACAGTGGCCGCCCACCAGCCCCGGCTTGAAGGGCAGGAAATTCCATTTGGTGCCGGCGGTGTCGAGAACGTCATGCACCGAGATGCCGAGGCCGCGGCAGATCATCGAGACTTCATTGATGAAGGCGATGTTGATGTCGCGCTGGGCGTTTTCGATGGCCTTGGCCGCCTCGGCGACGCGGATGCTGGCGGCGCGGTGCACGCCGCCGCGGGTGACGGTGCCGTAGACCTGGGCCAGGCGGTCGGTGACCGCCGGCGTCTGGCCGGCCACCACCTTGACGATATGCTCGACGCCGTGTTCGCGGTCACCGGGATTGATGCGTTCCGGACTGTAACCGAGAAAAAAGTCGCGGCCTGCCGTGAGGGAGGACACCTGCTCGAGTGCCGGCCCGCAGATATCCTCGGTGACGCCGGGATAGACGGTGCTTTCGAAGACCACCACGGCGCCCTTGCCGAGGACGGCGCCGACCGTCCGGCAGGCGGCCATCAGCGGTCCGAGGTCGGGCTGGTTGTCGGCGGTGACCGGCGTCGGCACGGTGACGATGAAGACCTCGGCGCCCCGCATGGCCTCGGCCTCGGCCGACAGCTCGAGGGCGCTTTGCCGCAGATCGGCGGCCGGCACCTCGCCGGTGCGGTCCTCGCCGCGGCGCAATTCGGCGATCCGTCCGGGGTCGATATCGAAGCCGACGGTGGGAAAATAACGGGCGACGGCCACCGCCAGCGGCAGACCGACATAGCCCAGGCCGATGACGGCGATGCGGGGATGCGACATGGCGGGAAGTTGTCAAGGTTTACAGCCCTTCGCAACTCCTTTATTGCCGTGGGGGGATGACGAAGATCATGCTGGTGATATCCGAGGACTGGTTCTTCCTCTCCCACCGCCGGGCGCTGGGCGAAGCCTGTCTCGCCGCCGGCTGGCAGGTGGTGGTCGCCACCCATGTCACCAACCATGGCGACATCATCCGCCGCGCCGGTTTCCAGCTGGAGCCCCTGCCGCTGGAACGCGGCGGTCTCAACCCGCTTCGCGAACTGCGCTGCGTCGCCCGCCTGGCGCTGCTGCTGGCCCGCCATCGCCCCGACATCCTGCACAGCGTCGCCCTGAAACCGCTGCTCTACGCCAATCTGCCGGCCCTGCTGCTGGGACCGCGGGCGCGGGTCAGCGCCATCGCCGGGCTGGGCTATGCCTTTACCGGCGGCGATCTGGCCCGGCGCGCGCTGAGGGCCGGTCTCGAACTGGCCCTGCGCCTGGTGCTGCGCCGCAAGGGCAGCGCGGTGATCGTGCAAAATGACGACGACCGCCGGGTGGTCTGCGAGCGCGGCCTGGCCACCGCCGGGCAGGTAACCCTGATCCCCGGCTCCGGCGTCGATCTCGAGGCCTGGCCGGCCTTGCCGCCGCCCGACGCCGACGGCCAGCCGGTGATCTTCGCCCTGGTGGCGCGCATGCTGGGCGACAAGGGGGTGATCGAGGCGGTGGAGGCGGTCCGCCTGCTGAGGGGGCAAGGGGTGACGGTTCGTTTGTG
>DUZF01000263.1 GCA_013349665.1 Rhodospirillaceae bacterium
ATGAGCGGATGACCGCCTGCGCCGAGGAGGTGCTGAAGCGTCTCGGATTGCCTTATCGGGTGGTGGTGCTGTGTTCCGGCGACATGGGCTTTTCCGCCCGCAAGACCTATGACATCGAAGTCTGGTTGCCGGGACAGGGCGCCTATCGCGAAATATCCAGCTGTTCCAATTGCGGCGACTTCCAGGCGCGGCGGATGAACGCCCGTTTCCGTACGGCCGGCGAAAAGGGAACCCGCTTCGTCTATACCCTCAACGGCTCGGGTCTGGCGGTCGGCCGCACCCTGATCGCCGTCCTCGAGAATTACCAGAAGGCCGACGGCAGCGTCGAGGTGCCGGCGGCGCTACGACCCTATATGGGCGGCATCGAGGTGATTTCACCCAATGTTTGAGCCGCTGGCCGATCTTTCCCAGGCGCGGATCCTGGTTTCCAACGATGACGGCATCGATTCGCCGGGCATCCGCATCCTCGAACGGGTCGCCCGCGGCCTGTCCAAGGATGTCTGGGTGGTCGCCCCGGAATTGGAGCAAAGCGCCGTCGCCCATTCGCTGACGGTGCGCCGGCCGCTGCGCCTGCGCCGGGTATCGCGGCGCCGCTACGCCGTCGACGGCACTCCTACCGACAGCGTGCTGTTGGGAATCCGCCATGTGCTCAAGGGCCGGCGGCCCGACCTGGTGCTGTCGGGGATCAATCGCGGCGGCAATCTCGGCGACGATGTCACCTATTCCGGCACCGTCGCGGCGGCCATGGAGGGCACCTTGCTGGGCATTCCCTCCATCGCCTTTTCCCAGCAGTTCGACGCCAGCCATCCGGTTAAATGGTCCACCGCCGAAAAATGGGCGGCCGACATCATCCGGCGCATTACCCGGCTGGGCTGGCCCCGCAATGTCCTGATCAATGTTAATTTCCCGGATGTACCGCATGACCGGGTGCTGGGTGTGGAAGTGGTCCGCCAGGGCAAGCGCAAGCTGGGCGACGAACTGTGCGAACGCCTCGATCCGCGCGGCCAGACCTATTTCTGGGTCGGCGGCCAGCGCACAGAGGACCGCGGCATTCCCGGGACCGACCTGGAGGCGGTGTGCCGCGGCTTCGTTTCGGTGACGCCGCTCTGTGTCGACTTCACCTCGGTCAAGACCATGGACAGCCTGGCGACGGCCTTTCAATGAGCGGTGCCGCCCGCAAGATCCGTCTGATCATGGAATTGCGCCGGTCCGGCGTCGGCGATACCCGGGTGCTGTCGGCCATTGAGCGGGTCCCGCGCGAGATGTTCGTGCCGGCGCCGTTTGTCGACCAGGCCTATGAGAACACCGCTCTGCCCATCGGCCAGGGTCAGACCGTCAGCCAGCCGCTGGTGGTCGGGCTGATGAGCCAGGCGTTGGAGGTCGGCGAGCGCATGAAGGTCCTGGAGATCGGTACCGGGTCAGGCTACCAGGCGGTGGTGCTGGCCAGGCTGTGCCGGCGGCTCTACACCATTGAGCGCCACAGGTCCCTGCTGGCCGAGGCGGAGGAACGGTTCCGTGCGCTGGGCGTCAACAATATCACCTCCATCGCCGGAGACGGCAGCCGCGGCTGGCCGGAACAGGCGCCCTTCGACCGCATCCTGGTCACCGCGGCGGCCGATCGCATGCCGAAAACGCTGTTCGACCAGTTGGCCGAGGGCGGCATCATGGTGCTGCCGCTGGGGGCACCGGGCAGCGACCAGGAGGTTCAGCGGATCCGCAAGCGCGACGGCCACCCGGTGGTAGAGCGGTTGTTTCCGGTGCGCTTCGTGCCGCTGGTCTGCGGCAATCTTCCGGAATAGGGATGCTCGGAGAACCGATTGAAGGGGCTTCGCCTCTCGTATAGTGTCTGGCCATGAAATTCGGACCATTCCTTTTGCTTTCCGCAGTGGCGCTATTGGCCGCCTGCGCCAGCCCCGACGGGACCGGCCGCAGCGTCGAATATCGCCAGGGTGCTGTGCAGGAGCGGGCTCTGCCGCCCACCGGCACCTACACCGTGCAGCGTGGCGATACGATTTACGGCGTTGCCCGGCAATTCAATCTGTCGGTTCGCGCGCTGATCGATGCCAATGGCCTGAAAGCGCCTTTCCAGCTGATGGTCGGCCAGGCGCTGGTGTTGCCGTCCGGCGGCGACTATCTGGTGGTGAAAGGCGATACCCTGATCCATGTCGCTCGCAAGACGGGCGTTCCCTTTGCCACCCTGGCCCGCCTCAACCAGCTGTCGGCGCCCTATGTCCTGCAGGTCGGACAGAAGCTGAAGCTGCCGGCCACCGGCCGCAAAGGGCCCGAGATCATCGAATCGTCGGCGGTGGCCCGGGCCGCCCCGTCAGCCGTTCCTTCAGCCGTTCCTTCAGCCGTTCCGTCAGCCGCTACCGCGCCGCCGCCGGCGGCGGCGGCCGTCGCCGGCCTGCCGCCGGCCAGGGACGGCTATCGCAGTCTGGCCGAGCGCGAGGCGAAGCCGGCGGTCATTCCCCCGCCGGACAGCAAACCTGTGGAGAGCAGGCCGGCGGAAGCCCCCGCCGCGGCCAAGATGGCGGCCGTGGCGCCGATGGTGCCGCCGCCGAAATCCGGCCATGGCTTCATCTGGCCGGTGAAGGGCGAGGTGATCGGCGAGTTCGGCACCTCGGGCAAGGGCCAGCATAACGACGGCATCAATATCAAGGTGCCCCTCGGCACACCGGTGGCGGCGGCCGAGGATGGTGTGGTCGCCTATGCCGGGAACGAACTGAGGGGCTTCGGCAATCTGCTGCTGATCAAGCATGCCGACGGCTGGATGACCGCCTATGCCCATAACCAGACGCTGCTGGTCAAGCGCGGCGAAACGGTCAAGCGCGGCCAGAAAATCGCCAAGGCCGGCGATTCCGGCGGCATCGGCGAACCGCAGCTGCATTTCGAGATCCGCCAGGGGACGCGTGCCGTAGACCCGCAGACCCTGCTGGGCGGCAAGACTATTCCAGCCGCTTCCCCAGACGACCCGCCAGATCCTGGATGAACTGCCAGGCCACCCGGCCGGACCGCGAGCCGCGGGTGAC
>DUZF01000289.1 GCA_013349665.1 Rhodospirillaceae bacterium
GGAATCACCGCCTTGGTGTCCTGCAGTTTGCCGTCGGGACCCCACATTTTGCCGGAGTCGCGGATCAGCGGCGGCATCGAGGCGTCGATGATGATATCGCTGGGCACATGCAGATTGGTGATGCCCTTGTCGGAATTCACCATCGCCATGGCCGGGCGCGCCTTCAGGCAGGCCTGGATGTCGGCCTCGACGGCGGCGCGCTGGTCGGCCGGCAGCTTGGCCAGCTTGGCCACCACATCGCCGAAGCCGTTGTTGGGATTGACCCCCAGATCCTTGAACAGCGCGGCATGCTTTTCGAACACGTCCTTGAAGAAGACGGTGACGGCATGGCCGAACATGATCGGATCGGAGACCTTCATCATGGTCGCCTTGAGATGCAGGGAGAACAGCACGCCCTTCTTGCGGGCGTCCTCGATCTGCTCGGCGTAGAAGGCGCGCAATGCCCGGCAGCTCATCACCGAGGCGTCGATCACCTCGCCCGCCAGCAGGGACAGTTTTTCCTTCAGCACCGTGGCCTTGCCGTCGCTGCCGAGGAATTCGATGCGCACATCGCAGGGCTTGGCCACCGTCGTCGACTTCTCGCTGCCGTAGAAATCGCCGCTCGACATATACGACACATGGCTTTTCGACTCGGGGCTCCAGGCGCCCATCTTATGCGGATTGTTGCGGGCGTACTGCTTGACCGCGGCGGCGGCGCGGCGGTCGGAATTGCCTTCGCGCAGCACCGGGTTGACGGCACTGCCCAGCGCCTTGCCGTAACGCGCCCGCAAGTCCTTTTCCGCCGGGGTGGCCGGCTCGTCGGGAAATTCCGGCAGCTTGTAGCCCTGCGCCTGCAGTTCCTTGATCGCCGCCTTCAGCTGCGGGATCGAGGCGCTGACATTGGGCAGCTTGATGATATTGGCTTCCGGCTTCTTGGCCAGATCGCCAAGCTCGGCCAATTCGTCACCGATCCGCTGCTCGGGGCTCAGGCATTCGGGGAAATTGGCAATGATGCGGCCGGCCAGGGAAATGTCCCGGGTTTCCACCGATACCCCGGCGGCGGCGGTAAAGGCCTCGACGATCGGCAGCAGCGAATAGGTCGCCAGCGCCGGTGCCTCGTCGACTTTGGTCCAAATAATCTTCGCTTTTGTCATGACCCTGTTCTCCCCTCATGCCTGAGCCGGGCGTGGAAATTCATTAAAACGGCGGCCATTTCGGCAGGTGCGTTGGACGGGCGGCACATTAGCACTCCTGACCCGGAACGCAAGGTCAGAGCGCCCTTTTGCCGGCGGCAAAAGGCATAAACCGTTGCGCCCGCCCCGCCTCCGCCGCAGGTCGCTCAGAATAGGCCCTCCTGGCCGATGGTCGCAGGCAGGAGGCCGCGCCGCGCCGCCGGCAGCACCTGGTCGACGCTGTCGACCACGGAAAACAGGCGCGTTGCCGCGGGCCCGGTGAACCCGCCGGCGACCGTGGCGGCGACCAGATCAAGCCAGGACTGCCAGTAGCCCCCCAGATTGGCCAGCACGATCGGTTTGTTGTGCAGGCCGAGTTGTTTCCAGGTCAGGATCTCAAAGGTTTCGTCCAATGTCCCGAGACCGCCGGGCAGGACGCAGAAAGCATCGGACAAGTCGAACATGCGGCGCTTGCGGCTGTGCATACTGTCGACGACGATCAGTTCGCTGACCGTCGCCGAGGGCGCCTCGAGTTGCGTCAGATGTTCGGGAATAACGCCGATCACCTTCCCGCCGGCGGCCAGCGCCGCATCCGCCAGCGCCCCCATCATGCCGACACTGCCGCCGCCGAAGACCAGGGTCACGCCCGCCTCGGCCAACAGCCGTCCAAGCGTGACGGCGGCCAGCCGATGCGCCGGGTCGCTTCCCGGCGACGAACCGCAGAACACGCAGACCGACGCCAATCGACTGGTCATTCCTGTTTTCTCCCCGGCGGCATTCTCTGGGGGTATTCCATATCTCAGCGGCGGGGATGGGAACAAGCGGAACCGCCGCGAGGGCAATCGGGTTTACCCGTTTGCCCTGGAACCGCCGCGAGGTTGCACCCATCGGAGCGACGTATTACCCTATCGCCCATGCAGGATTTACCGAGCCCCCGGCCGTGACGCGCCCCCACCTGATCGCCCTTGTCGTCCTTCTGGCCGCCGCCGCCGCCGCCGGCCTGTTCGTCTGGTCGCGCCAGCACGCCCTCGAGACCGTCCAACCGGTGGTGGCCGAGCATCCAGCCGGCGTCGCGGTCGAGGCGCCGCCGGCGCCGTCCTTCGATGTCGTGCGGGTCAATCCCCAGGGCGAGGCGGTGATTGCCGGACGCGCCATGCCGCGCGCCGAGGTGGTCATTCTCGACGGCACCCAGGAATTCGGCCGAGTCATCGCCGACAATCGTGGCGAATGGGTGTTCATTCCCGATCACCCGCTGCCCCCGGGCAGCCGCGAACTGTCGCTCCGGGCCAGCAACCCCGACGGCAGCACCACCACCTCGGAAAGCCCGGTGCTGCTGGTGGTCCCCGAACGGGCGGCGGCGGCCGACGGCAGCCTGGCGGTTCGGATATCGCCCGACGGCACCATCGAGATCCTGCAGGGGCCGGACGGCAAGGGCGCCGACGGCCCGCTGTCCATCGCCGGCGTCCGCTATGACAGCCGCGACCGGCTGTCGGTCACCGGCAAGGCCGAGCCCAAGGCCCGCCTCAGGATCTATCTGGATAACCAGCCGTTGGGTCATACCACCGCCGATGCCCGCGGCGGCTGGCAGATCGCCCCGAAGATCGCGTTGCACGCCGGCACCCATGCCGTCCGCGCCGACCAGCTGGGAGCCGCCGGCAAGGTGACGGCACGGGTGGAAATCAGCTTCAGCCTGGGCGGCACCCTGCCGGCCGAGGGCAAGCTGGTGGTGGAAAAAGGCAACAGCCTGTGGAAAATCGCCCGCCGCGCCTATGGCAGCGGCTTTGAATATCTGTCCATCTATCGGGCCAACAAGGAACAGATCCGCGACCCCGACAGGATTTACCCCGGTCAGGTCTTCGCCATCCCGG
>DUZF01000119.1 GCA_013349665.1 Rhodospirillaceae bacterium
CTTCGGCAACAGCATGATCTCGACCGGCATCACCGGTACGCCGCGCCAGGGGATCTGCCGGAACAGCGCCAGCAGAGTGCGGGTGAAGACATTGCAGGCGGCGGCCCCGCCATGGTCAAGGATGGCCTGACGGGCGCGCCGCATATGCGGCGCCTCGATGTCGTCGCCCAGCGCCTTCAGGGCGAAATAAGCTTTGACCGAGGCGCTGATGTTGAACTCGCCGCCATGGAACAGCGGCCAGCCGCCATGCTCGGCCTGCCGGTCGCGCAGATAGACGCCGATCTTGGCTTCCAGGACCGGGTCACGCTCGTCGAGATAATGGAAGAACAGCACATACTCGGCCGGGATGGTGACATCCGCCTCGAGATCGAAAATCCAGTGGCCGTCGGGGCGCTGGCGGGCCATCAGGGCGGCTGCCGAACCGGCGACCGCCTCCTGCAGAGCGGAAATATCGTCCTGTGACTTATCAAACTTGGCGGCGAACACGTCCGACCTCAAATGACGACCATCGGGCAAGCCCAATACCACGATATTGTGTGATTTTCGAGCCTTTCCCTTGTTTAAAACAAAGCGTGCCGCAGAACGAACCAGACCTTCACCAATTTCGGGATGCGGATCAACTCCGGGCCGGGTTGCCAGCCGAGGGCCTCGCCGCGACGGAAAATCGCGTGATACATCTCGAACATGATTTTCGCCGGACGCATGGCGGAGGCGGGACAGGCCTTCATCGCCACCCTGGCGGCGGCGAAATGGCCGGCGGCGATCGCCGCCACATCGCGGCAGGCCGCCGCCAGCCTGGGATGGTCAAGCAGCTCCAGCGGATCATTGCCGCTGATGCCATGCGCCGTCAGCACCTCGTCGGGCAGGTAGAAACGTCCGATCTGCGCGTCGACCCAGACATCGCGCAGGATATTGGTCAATTGCAGGGCACGGCCCTGGTGATTGGCGACATCGATGGCCGCCGGCACGAAATCGCCGAAGATACGCACCGACAGGCGACCGACGGCGCAGGCGACGCGGTCGCAATAAAGATCGAGGATCTCCATGCTGGGGCGCACCAGACCGGCGCCGACATCCATTTCGCAGCCGTCGACCACCGCCAGCAGGTCTTCACGGACCAGCCCGAAGGCCTGCACCACCGGCACCAGCGCTTCGGCATAGGGCAGGGCCGGACGGCGGCCCTCATAGATGGCGGTGATGGCCTCGCGCCACTGGCCCAGTTGCCGGCGTTTGATCACAGGATCGCCCGGTTCGTCGGCGATGTCGTCGACCTCGCGGCAGAACGCATAGACCGCGTACATGCCGTGGCGCCGCTCCGGCGGCAGCATGCGCATCGCCCAATAGAAGGATGTGCCCGAGCGGCGCACCCGCTCTTCCACCAGATTTTTTTCCGTCCCGGCGTTCACGGCCGCCTCCCCAGTACTGCCCGGAACAGGCCGCTGGCCACTGCCAGCGCCAGGCCCGCCGGACCCATTTTCACCCGCATGGCCAGCGGATCCTGCCGGGCCAGCTTGGCCAGCAGGCGTTCGGCAAGAGCGACAATGACCGCCGATTCGGCCCGCAGCCCCAGATCGGCGACCCCGCCGGGCAACCGCCCGGCCTCACGCACCAGCGGCCGCGTCGCCTCCACCGCCCGGGCCAGAGCGCGGCGCAACCCCGGCGGACTGGCCGAGCCGGCCAGCACCTCGACGCCGAGCCCTTCCGCCGACAGCCAGTCGAGCGGCAGATAGACGCGGTCGAGGCTGCGATAGTCGTCGGCGCAATCCTGCAGGTGGTTGATTACCTGCAGCGCCGCGCAAAGGGCGTCCGAGGCCGGCCAGGTATCGCGCGACTCGCCGTGCAGATCCAGCAGGTAGCGGCCGACCGGCGCCGCCGACAGGCGGCAATAGCCCATCAACTCGCCCCAATTTTCGTAGCGGGGCTTGGTGGCGTCCTGGCGGAAGGCGTCCAACAGTTCAAGACAATGCTGGTGATCAACCCCGGTTTCTGCCAGGCTGGCGCGCATCGCCTGGGCCGCCGGGGCATCGTCGCCGGCGGCGCCCTCCAGCACCTCGGCCATGCGGTCGAGCCGGCGCAGCTTTTCCGCCGGCGTCAGGTCGGAGGCATCGGCGACATCATCGGCATTGCGGGCAAAACGGTAATAGGCATGCACATGCCGCCGATAGGGCGCGGCGATCAGCAGCGAGCCGACGGGAAAGTTCTCGTCGCCGCCGCCCTTGCCCGAGGCGTGTTCGACTGTCGCCGTCATGCTCCACCCCCGGCCTGTATGCGCCCCTTCCATTCGCCGCCGCGCCCCTGCCAATGGCGACGCGCCGAATCCACCGTCGCGCCGAGATAGAAAACCGCTATCAGCGGCAGCAAGGGGGCGAGAAGTCCGCTCGCCCGGTAAGCCCTCAGCATCGGCAGATAGGCGACCGACATCGCCATCCAGGCCAGCCATCCGGGCAGCGATCCCCGCAGCAACGCCGCCGCCGGCGGCAGCACAAAGACGATGCCCATGGCCGCCACGGTGCCGGCCAGCAGCGCCGGCGAACAGTTGAGCTGGGTGTAGGCGGAGCGGGCGATCATTTTCCACAGGGGGAGGAAGCCGTCATAGCCGCGCAGGCTGACGGTGTCCTGGCTCAGCGCCAGGGACAGCCGTCCGCCATGACCCTTGACCAGTGCCGCCAGGCTGCAGTCGTCGATGAGGGCGCCGGAGATGGCCGCCACACCGCCGACCCGGTCCAGCATGGCGCGACGGATCAGGATATAGCCGCCGGCGGCGGCTGCCGTCGGCCGCCCGGGATCGGCCACCCAGCGAAACGGATAGAGCATGCGGAAAAAGAAGACGAAGGCCGGCACGATCAGCTTTTCCGCCACCGTCGCCGTCGCCAGGCGCACCATCAGCGACGCCATGTCGAGGTTGTCGGCCAGCAGGCGCGCCACCATGCGCCGCAATTCCGCCGGGTGATGGCCGATATCGGCGTCGGTGAGCAGCCACAGCCCGGCCGCCGGATGGCGCTCGGCGGCCGCCGCCA
>DUZF01000213.1 GCA_013349665.1 Rhodospirillaceae bacterium
ACTGGTGGCCCTGGTGGGGGCCAACGGTGCCGGCAAGACGACGCTGCTGAAAGCCATTTCCGGGGTCCAGCCGGTCTCGGCCGGATCCATCCATTTTGACGGGCGGGACATCACCCGCGGCAAACCCGGGCAGCGGGTCAGGATGGGCATCGCCCAGGTACCGGAAGGCCGTCAGGTGTTCGGACCGATGTCGGTGGAGGATAACCTGCGGCTGGGCGGCTGCACCCAGCCCGGCCCCCAGGTGGCGATGGACCTCAAGCGCCTGTGGGATATGTTTCCGATCCTGTGGGAAAAGCGCAAGCTGCCGGCCGGCACCCTGTCGGGCGGCCAGCAGCAGATCCTGGCCATCGGCCGGGCACTGATGGCCCGCCCCCGCCTGCTGCTGCTCGACGAACCGTCGATGGGCCTGGCGCCGCTGCTGGTGGAGGAGGTTTTCAACGTCATCAGCGCATTGAAGGCGCAGGGGATCACCATATTCCTGGTCGAGCAGAACGCATTCGCCGCACTGGAGATCGCCGAACGCGGGTATGTTCTGGAAGCCGGCGCCATCGCCTTGTCGGGGGCCGGCAAGGACCTGCTGGAGAACGACGAGGTCAAGACGGCCTATCTCGGTATGTAACCTATTTCTTTATCCGTCCCGACGCCACCTCGGGCCAGCGCGGGCCGTCATAGGTGGCCTCGAGCCGGCCGCTGTCGGGTGCCTGGCCGGGCAGCAGCCGCAGATAGGCCTCGCCGTCATCGGTGTTCCAGCGGCTGATATAAGAGCCGCAGCCGTCGGAACCCAGGCATTGATAAAATTGCGAGGGCGAGGTGTAGACGCTGGCCCCGCTCTCCTCCGAAGACGTGCGCGGATAACCGTAATCGTTGGATAGCTTTTCCTTCATGTCGAGATAGGCGGCGATGCCGTTGGCCCCGGTCGGGACATCGGCGATATCCTTGGACCGCCAGATGATGCGCTGCAGGCCGAGGGCCGCATGGATGACCACCCGGACCAGTTCGGTGTTCGGCGGCATCGGACGGAAATTGCGCAACCGGCACAGTTTGACCTGGCCGTCGTCCTTGTCGACCGTCACCTCGATGTCCTTGCCGGTGAGAAAGGCGACGCTGTCACCCCAATGCAGGCCGAATGGAACATCCTCGGCCCCGGCACCAGCCGGCAGCAGGGCGACAAGGAATAAAACCATTGATGCGAAACGCCGAATGCCGAATTCTGTCAAACGCACATCAACACCCTGGACCAAATGGTAAAACCGAAACCCGACGCCATTCTGATCAAGTCGGCCTATGCCGTCATGATGTTTCTCGCGGTATCGCAGGGCCTGATGTCACCTTACGGCAATTGGGACATGCTGTGTTACCTGGGCAGCGTCATTTCCTGGCAGGAAGCCTCGGCCGCCACTGTCCATGGACAGACCCTGGCGGCCATCAAATCCGCCCTCCCCGCCTGGCTCTTTGACCAGCACAGCCAGAATCCGTTATCCCGCGAGGCCCGCGATTTCGTGCAGGTGCTGCCGATGTGCCAGATCAAGCCGCTCTACAACGGTGCCATCTGGCTCTTCCACGCCGTGACGACGGCATCGCTGCCGGCCTCCAGCTGGTCGGTATCGGCCCTGTCCTTCGCCGCCCTCGCCATTCTGCTGTGGCGCTGGCCGATCCGCCGGGTTTCCCCTTCGGTCTGGCTGCCGGCGGTGATCCTGCTGACCTGGGCCGGAGACTTGCCGATGGCGTCGCTGGCCAGGTTGTCGACCCCCGATTGCCTGTGCGTCACCCTGTCCATTGCCGCCATCGGCTTCGCGCTGTCGGGACGGCCCTTTTCGTGGTTCGCCCTGGCCGGCTGGCTGGCCACCCTGGCACGGCCCGATGCCGCGGTGCTGATCGGCGCCTTCTGCGCCTATTTCGCCTGGAGCGGACGCTTCGGCAAGCTCCCCTCGGTCTGCCTGCTGGCCGCCCTGGTCGCCAGCCTGTGGCTGGTCGGCCGCCTGGCCGGCAGCTATGGGTGGGAGAAAATGTTCGTCTATACCTTCTTCAGTCGCGTCCCCAACCTGGCCGAGGCTGATTTGCGCCTCAGCGCCGACATGTATTGGCAGGCCCTCAGCGGCGGCTTCGCGCTGTTCATCGCGGCACCGCGGACCATCGCCCTGCTGGTGCTTTCCGCCCTCGGCCTGACCGGCCGCTTCATGCGCCCGGCCGCCGACGGGCGGACGCACAGGGACCTGCTGATGCTGACCTGGGGCTGCCTCGGCCTCAGGTTTCTGATCTGGCCGGCCTGGGGCGAAGACCGATTCTATTACGGATATTTCATCCTCATCCTTGCCTGCTCGGTCGAACTTATCGGCCCCTACGGCCAGGCCCTTTGGCAAAGGGTACAGAACCACCGGCAAAGCATCGCCGAATGACCGCAAGCTTTCACCTGCTCGCCGAACAGTCTATGCTGCTTTGGATAAGAGGAAAAATGCGGTGATCATTAAAGTCGAGGTTTCACCAGGCATCGTCTGGATCGAGATCCCCGAGGCGGATCTCAGGATTTTGTGCGGCTGTCCGGCCGACAGCGTCAAGCATCTGATGCGTGCCGGCCTGATCCGTCCGCTGGAAAGGAACGGCGCGCATTTCGAAAGCGGGCCGAACGCCATCCTTCTCTCCGATGTCATGATCCAGAACGGCGCCTTCTGCAATCTCGGCGAGTTTCCGGTTCTGCAGATGCTCTATCGCCAGGGCATGATCCTGCCCGGCCATCCCAACAACACCGGGCGCAAACCGTTGGTGATCGGCCGCTACGACCAGGTGCAGGCGCAGATCCAATACATCTACCGCGGCAATTACGGCCTCATCTCGGAAGAAGAGATCATGGCCGCCGGCGCCTCGCCCGAACTGGCCCACGACCTGATGCGCCTCAAGCTGAAATTCGCCTTCGGGCGCATCGCCCACCCGCGGGAACTTCTCGACAGCGCCATCCTGCCGGAAGGTGACGGCGCGGCGGAGATCGCCCCCGGGGTAACGATCCGACGCACCGCCCACA
>DUZF01000202.1 GCA_013349665.1 Rhodospirillaceae bacterium
TGGTGCGCTCTTCCCGGCGTTCGGGAACGATGCAGGCGGCATGCGGCCGGTGACGCAGCGCGATGTCCAGCATTTCCGGGGTCGCCGCCATCTCCAGATTGAGCGGCAGATCCAGCGTCTCCATCAGGCGATGAATATCCAGGTCGGAAATATGGCGGCGATCTTCCCGCAGATGGGCGGTAATGCCGTCGGCGCCGGCCTCGGCGGCGGCGTGGGCGGCCCGCAGCGGGTCGGGATGGTCGCCGCCGCGGGCATTGCGGATGGTCGCCACATGGTCGATGTTGACGCCCAGACGCAGACGCTTGCCGGTCATCGCCGTCACCCTCTCGCCCGTTCCACCGAACTGATGGCGGGGCTGGCCCTGAGGGCGGCGATGATGTTGGTCAGATGCTTCACGTTCTTCACCTCGATATCGATCAACAGCTCGAAGAAGTCGGGATTCCTGTTGGTTATCTTAAGATTGGTGATGTTCCCCAAATTCTTGGCGATCACCATCGACAGATTGCCGAGGCTGCCGGTTTCATTGACCACCACCAGGACGACGCGGCCGACATGCATGTCGCTGGTCTCGTCCGGGCCATGCTGCCAGGACAGGTCCAGCCAGCGTTCGGGGGTATCGGCGAACTGCTCGAGACAGTCGCAGTCGATGGTGTGGATGGTCACGCCGCGACCGGTGGTGACGATGCCGACGATGCGGTCACCGGGCAGCGGATGGCAACAGCCGGCGAAATGCATCGCCATACCGGGGATCAGGCCGCGGATCGGCACCGGCGGCGCCTGCCCCGGCTTGGCCTTGGCGCGCTTGAGCGCCACCACCTTGTCGGCCTGGGCCTGCACCGTTTTCGCCGCCGTTTCCTTGAGCTGCGGATAGACCGCGGAGACCACGTCGCGCCCGGTCAGATGGCCTTCGCCGACCAGCACCACCAGATCCTCGGCCGAGGTCACCTTGAAGATCTTGACCACCCCTTCCAGGGCCTTCTCGGTGAAATCATAGCCTTCCTGCTTGAAGGCCCGATTGAGGATGGCGTGGCCGAGATCCTGGTACTGGCTGCGCTGCTGGGTGCGGATGAAGCGGCGGATGCGGGCGCGGGCCTTGCCGGTGACGACGAAGCGTTCCCAGGTGGGATTGGGGGTCTGCGCCTTGGAGGTGATGATTTCCACCTGGTCGCCGTTGTTGAGCGGCGTCCGGAGCGGCATCATCCGCCCGTTGACCTTGGCGCCGACGCAGCTGTCGCCGACCTCGGAATGCACGGCATAGGCGAAATCCACCGGGCAGGAGCCGCGCGGCAGCGCGATCAGGTCGCCCTTGGGGGTGAAGCAGAACACCTGATCCTGGAACATTTCGAGCTTGGTATGCTCGAGGAATTCCTCGGGATTGGAGGCATGCTCCATGATGTCCAGCAATTCGCGCAGCCAGCGGTAGCGCTTGCCGTCGGCGGGACGCTGGCCCTGCTTGTAGGACCAGTGGGCGGCCACCCCCAGCTCGGCCACCTCATGCATGTCGTCGGTGCGGATCTGCACCTCGATGCGTTGCCGCTCGGGGCCGAACACCCCGGTATGCAAGGACCGGTAGCCGTTGGGCTTGGGCACCGAGATGTAGTCCTTGAAACGGTTGGGCACCATCGGATACTGGCTGTGGATGACCCCCAGCGCCCGATAACAGTCCTCGACCGAGCCGACGGTGACGCGGAAGGCCATGATGTCGGACAGCTGCTCGAAGGCGACATTCTTGGTCTGCATCTTGCGCCAGATGGAATAAGGCGTCTTCTCGCGCCCCGAGACCGTCGCCGTCACCCCCGCCTCGGCCAGGGTTCTGCGCAATTCCTCCAGGATGCGGCCGATCAGGTCGCCGCCTTTTTCCCGCAGGAAGTTGAGCCGCGCCACCAGGGAGTCGCGAACATCGGGATGCAACTCGGAAAACGCCAGATCCTCGAGCTCGTTCTTCACCTCCTGGAAGCCGATGCGCTCGGCCAGCGGGGCGTAGATTTCCATGGTTTCCAGCGCGATGCGCCGGCGTTTTTCGGGATTGCCGATATAGCGCAGCGTGCGCATGTTGTGGACGCGGTCCGCCAGTTTGACCAGCAGCACGCGGATGTCCTCGGACATCGCCAGCACCAGCTTGCGGAAGTTTTCCGCCTGCTTGGACTGGTCCGATTGCAGTTCGAGGCGTGACAGCTTGGTGACGCCGTCCACCAGACGGGCGATTTCCGCACCGAACAAGCGTTCGATATCGGCCAGAGTGGCCGGCGTGTCCTCGATGGTGTCGTGCAGCAGGGCGGTGATGATCGAGGCGGCGTCCAGCTTGTATTTGGTCAGGATGCCGGCGACTTCGATGGGATGGGAAAAGTAGGAGTCGCCCGAGGCGCGCAACTGCGAGCCATGAACCTTCATGGCGAAGACATAGGCGCGGTTGATGGCGTCTTCGTCGGTTGCCGGATCGTAGGACTTGACCCGCTCGACCAGTTCAAACTGTCGCATCATCGCCGCGCACCCGGCCAACCGACAGGGAGCGCGGCGATGTCAGGCCGCATCTCAGAGGTCGTCGTCGCCGCCGAACTCGCCGTCGCTCTCGGCGCCATCGTCCTGAACCGACAACCCATCTTCGGCCAATTCCTCGTCCATCGAGGGATCCCCGGCATCGATGACCAGGTCGCGGGCGGCCAGGACGTCGATTTCGTCCTCTTCCGGTTCCTCGACCTCGACATGCTTCTGCAGGCCCTGCACCAGCGAATTGCGCAAATTATCGAGATTAACCGTCGTCTCGGCGATTTCGCGAAGCGCCACCACCGGGTTCTTGTCGTTGTCGCGCGGCACGGTAAGACGCCCGCCAGACGAGATGTCCCGGGCCCGCTGTCCCGCCACCATCACCAACTCGAATCGATTTGGTACCTGCAATACGCAATCTTCAACCGTTACACGGGCCATTCGGCACACCTCGGAACATCAAGCCAATCTGTGAGGATATATATTTTTTACCCGCCGCGAAAGCAAGCTATGGATGTTTC
>DUZF01000176.1 GCA_013349665.1 Rhodospirillaceae bacterium
AATGGAAAGCGTCATGCGGACGGTGGGGCCGGCCCACCAGTTCCTGGCCAAGCCCTGCACCTCCGACGCGGTGGTCGATGTCATCCGGCGCAGCCTCGAATCGCGACGGCTGCTCGAATCCCGGGCGCTGCGTGAACTGATGGCCGGTCTGAAGACGCTGCCGACGCCATCCCCCACCTATTATGCCCTGACCGCCTATATGAAGGATCCGAAAGCCTCGGTGAACGGTGTCGCCGCCATCATCGAGGGAGATGTGGCGATGACCGCCGAACTGCTGAAACTGACCAACTCGGCCTATTTCGCCATGCCCAGCCGGGTCAGTTCGCCGCTGCAGGCGGTGCGCGTGCTGGGGTTCGAGACCTTGACGGCGCTTGTCCTCAGGGCCGGCATTTTCCGCAGTTTCACCGGCTGCGGGGCGATGATGATGGAGGAGGTCAATCGCGACAGCATGATGGTCGCCCGACTGGCCCGGCGCATCGGCAGGATGGAGGCGTTGGAGGGCCGCGACCTCGAGGAAACCTTCTGCGCCGGAATGCTGAGTTCGATCGGTCTTCTGGTGCTGCTCGACCGGCGGCCGCGCAAAATGGACGAGGTCCGCGCCGCCATCGCCGGCGGCCAGGACATCCTGCTGGCGGAAACCGCCGTCTTCGGAGCCACCCATCTGCAACTGGGGGCCTATCTGCTGAGCCTGTGGGGATTCAACAAGGCGGTGGTGGAAGCCGTCGCCCTGTCAGGCCGTCCGGGCGCGGTGGCGCCCAGTCGCCTGGGGCCGGCGGGCGCCGTCCATCTGGCGCGCGTGCTGGCCGGGCCGTTGCCGCCTTATGCCGAGTCCATGGTTGTCGACCAGGAATTCGTCGACGGCCTGGAGGGCGGCGGGCGCATGGACGCCTGGGTAAGGGAGGCGGCGGCGGAACTCAGCGGCGAAGGAAAAAGATGACGGTCATGGTGACGCCGATGGCGATGATCAGCGCCCGCACATGGTCCGGGTTCATCCGCCGCGCCGTATGCGCCCCGGCATAGCCGCCGGCCATCGCCGAGGCCAGCATCATCACCGCCGGACCCCAGTCGACCTGGCCGGCGATGACGAAACACACCACCGCCACCGCGTTGAGACTGCCTGACAGCAGGTTCTTCAGGGCGTTCATGGAATTGATGTTGGTCAGCCCGAAGAGGCCGTAGAGGGCCAGCATCATGATTCCCATGGCGCCGCCGAAATAGCCGCCATAGACCGAGATGGCGTATTGCACCACCGCCAGGGTGACCGGGCCGATGGTGACATGGCGCCGCAGCAGCGGGGTCAGGCGTTTGCCGCCGGCGAACAGCAGGGTGGCGGCCAGCAGCAGCCATGGCACCAGGGCGTTGAAGGTATGCTCGGGGGTGACGATCAGCAGCACGGCGCCGGTGGCGCCGCCGATCAGGCTGATCAGCAGCATGGTTCTGGCGCTGATGCCGTCCAGTTTGGGGAAATCGTGGCGATAGGCCCAGGCGGCGGTCAGGCTGGCGGGAAACATGGCGACGGTGTTGGTGGCATTGGCGGTCACCGACGGCACGCCGGCGAAGACCAGGGCGGGGAAGGTGAGGAACGAGCCGCCGCCGGCCACGGAATTCATCACCCCGGCAGCGAAGGCGGCGGCGATCAGCAAGGCGATGGTGGCGGCGGTCATGGCGTTTCTCCGGCGGTGCCGAGGCCATTCCAGCCGCCGCCCATCGCCTGCATCAGCGACACCGAGGCCGCCAGCCGGTTCTGGCGGATGGTCAGGGCCGACTGGCGGGCCGAGAGGGCGGCGGTCTGCGCGGTGATCACCGTCGTATAGGCGACGGTGCCGGCCTTGTACTGGTTGAGCGACAGGCGTTCCGCCTCCTGCGACGAGGCCACCGCCACCTCCTCGACCTCGGCCTGGGCGGCCAGGATGCGCAGCGCCGCCAGCTGGTCCTCGACCTGCTGCAGCGCCGACAGCACGGTCTGCCGGTACAGCGCCTGTTCCTGGTCGTAGCCGGCGCGGGCCTGGGCCAGGCGGGCGTCGCGGGCGCCGGCATCGAAAATGGTTTCGGCGAATTGCGAGCCGGCCGACCACAGCCAGCTGCCGGCTTCGAACAGCTGGCCGATCACCGGGGTGGACAATCCGCTGGAGCCGGTGAGGGTGAGGCTGGGATAATAGGCGGCCTCGGCGACGCCGATCTGGGCATTGGCGGCGGCCATGCGCCGCTCGGCGGCGGCGATGTCGGGGCGCCGCTGCAGCAGCGCCGAGGGCACGGCGGCGGGGATGACAGGCGGCGGTGCCAAGGCGCCGTCGACCGGCGCGATGGCGAAATCCTTCGCCGGCTTGCCAAGCAGCGTGGCCATGGCATGCGCCAGCTGGGTCCGCTGATTGTCGACGGCGATGGATTGGGCGCGGGTCGAGGCCAGCTGGGTCTCGGCCTGTTCGACATCGACCCGGGCGGCGACGCCGGCGGCATATTGGTTGCGGGTGATCTGCAGCGACTGGGTATAAGCCTCGACGCTGCGGTCCAGCAGCCCCTTCAGCTCGTCGGCCGCCCGCAAGGCGAAATAGTCGGCGGCCAGGGCCGCCTGCGCCGTCAGCCTGGCGGCGGCCAGATCGGCGGCGCTGGCCTGGCGGGAGGCGTCGGCGCTTTCGGCGGCGCGCCGCAGGCTGCCCCACAGGTCGAGCGCCCAACTGGCCGACAGGCTGGTGGCGAACTGGTTGCCGACCCGGGGGCCGTCGCCGCGCAGACTGCTGCTTTGCGCACGGCTGGCGCCGGCGCTGAGACCCAGGGTGGGAAACAGCACGGCGTTGGCGGCGTCGGCGGTGGCGACGGCCGAGCGATAGGCGGCCTCGGAGGCCTTCAGGGTCTGGTTGGACACCGCCACCTGCGGCTCAAGCTGGTCGAGCAGCGGATCATGGTAGACCGCCCACCAGGCTTCGCCCAGGACCGCCTGACCCGGCTTTTCGGCGAATTCCGGCGGCGCCTGGTAATCGGGCCCCATGGTG
>DUZF01000207.1 GCA_013349665.1 Rhodospirillaceae bacterium
TTCCACTGGAAAGATTACCGCCATCATGACCAGCGCAAGCTGATGACCCTTGAAGCCGGCGAATTCATCCGCCGCTTCCTAGTCCACGTCCTGCCCGACGGGTTTCATCGCATCCGCCATTACGGCTTTCTCGCCAACGGCTGCCGCGCCTCCAGGCTTGACCTCTGTCGACGGTTGCTCGACGCTCCAGCACCAACCCCGCCGCTTCCAGCCGCCGACTACCGCGAGCGCTATCGCCAACTGACCGGACGAGCCATCGATCGCTGCCCCTGCTGTGGTGGTCATATGGTCGACCTCGGCGCGCTCCCCCGCCAGCCAACCATCATCGTCGTCGCCATGTGGGACAGTTCATGAGCCGACGCCATCGGACACCGCCGGACCGTCCAACGCTGCTGACCATCGGCGGCGACGGATTGGTGCTGCTCACCGGTCCCGCCAACCGTCATTACCCCCAAAATCGGCGGTCACCGACGCTCGCCGAACCGACCGAACACTGCCCCCCAGCGTTATCCGACGCCGGAACGCCATCCGATCGGCGCTCTGGGGCCGACATCTGCCGCCGGCAGCTATCCGCCGGGGCCAAGCCACTCGCCAAATCCCCATAGACCGAGCCCGCCATCCGCGGCTTCGTTCAATCAGGCTTCTGTCCGATCCCGCGCATCCAGCGTGCGGCAGCCGGTGCTCCTGTCATGCGGGACCGCACAGAACCCTCTACATTCCGACGTGATCCGGCCACCTATTCCGATTTGATTCCGGCCACCTATTCCGATCCGGATCCGGCCACCCATTCCGATCCCGTTCCGGCCACCTATTCCGATTGCGTTCCGGCGCCCCTTACGGTTGTGGAGCGTATTTTCGGCCGGGGGTGATCGTTTGCCCAGCAGGTCAGCATCCATCAAGCATCCGCCCTCCACCAAGGAGAGGCTCGATGCCGAAGAAGGGACTGACCATGAGGCAAATACGCGAATTGATGAGGCTAAAATTTGGGGATGAAAAGCTGAGCGATCGGGCCATCGCGCTCCGGCTTGGTGTCGCCCGCAGTACGGTTCAGGATTATATCGCGAGGATTTCGGCGGCGGATTTGCGGTGGCCACTGGCCGATGACAACACCGACGCGGTGCTCAACGAGCGCCTGTTCGGTCGCCCCAGCACCCAGACGGGCCTTCGCCGCCGTGTCGAGCCAGACTGGGCGACGATGGTCCGCGAGATGAAGCGGCAGAGCGTCAATCTGCAAATCCTGTGGGACGAATATCGGCAAATCCATCCCGAGGGCTATGGCTACAGCCGCTTCTGCGAGCTTTACCGGGAATACGAGCGGCGGCTGTCACCGACCATGCGCCAGAGCCACGTGGCGGGCGACAAGGTGTTCGTCGACTATTCCGGCAAGAAGATCGACATCATCGACCCGGCCACTGGCGAGGTGATGTTGGCGGAGCTGTTCGTCGCCGTGCTCGGCGCGTCCAGCTACACCTATGCCGAGGCGACGTGGAGCCAGAAGCTGCCGGACTGGATCGGCGCCCACGTCCGCATGTTCGCGCATTTTGGCAAGGTGACGCGGCTGGTGGTGCCCGACAACCTGAAATCCGGCGTCCACCGCCCGGCATTCTACGACCCAGAGATCAACCAGACCTACGGTCGCATGGCGGAGCATTACGGTGTCGGCGTTCTCCCCGCGCGCCCCTACAAGCCGCGCGACAAGGCGAAAGTCGAGGCCGGGGTCAGAATCGCTCAGACCTACATTCTCGGTCGCCTGCGCCATGTCACCTTCTTCTCGCTGGCCGAATGCAACCAGGCCATCGTCGAAGCGATGGAGCACATCAACGGGCGGATCATGCGCAGGCTGGGCGTCAGCCGCCGGGATCTCTTCGTCGATGTCGAGCTTCCGGCGATGGGGCCGCTGCCCGCGACGCCCTATGAATACGCCGAGTGGAAGCGGGCCAGAGTCCACCAAGATTACCACGTGGAGATCGAGGGCTTCTTTTACTCGGCTCCCCACAACCTGATCCGGGAGGAGGTCGAGGCCCGCCTCACCACCAACGGCGTCGAGCTGTTCCACGGCGGCCAGCGTGTCGCCGTGCATGTCCGCCTCTACGGCAACGGCGGGCGACATGTCACCCATGATGACCACATGCCCAGCCACCACCGCTTCTACTCGGGCTGGAGCGAGGAGCGCTTCCGGCGCAACGCCACCGCCATCGGCCCCAACGCCGAGGCGCTGGTCATCGCCGTGATGGCCAGCCGGAAGCATCCCGAGCAGGGCTTCCGCTCCTGCCTCGGTATCCTGAAACGGCTACGCGGCGTCGACCGTGATCGCGCCGAGGCGGCGTGCGCCCGTGCCGTCGAGATCGGCGCCCTGTCGTCGAAAAGCCTTGGCTCCATCCTCGACAATAATCTTGACCGCAAGCCGACGGGCCGAGTGTCCGCCGCCGCCGATCTTCCGCTGTTTCACGCCAACATCCGCGGTAGCGGTTACTACCACTGAGGAGCGCACAAATGCTGACCCACCCCACACTGGAAACCCTCCACGCGCTCGGTCTGCACGGTATCGCCAAGGGCTTCAAGGCCATGGAGGCCGATCCGGCCGCCGCCGCCATGACCCACGCCGACTGGCTGGCGCTGATCCTCGATCACGAGGTGACCTATCGCGGCCAGAAGCGCTTTGAGGCCCGCGCAGGACGCGCCAAATTGCGTCAGGCCGCCGTCGTCGAGGACGTCAATTACCGGGCCGTGCGCGGCCTTGATCGCACCCTTTTCCTCAAACTGACCAGCTGCCAATGGATCCATGATCACCGCCATGTGATCCTGACAGGCCCAACCGGGATCGGCAAAAGTTGGTTGGCTTGCGCGCTCGGCCACAAGGCGTGTCGCGAGGATATCTCGGTCCTCTGCTATCGGGTGCCGCGCCTCTTCGCCGCACTCGATCTCGCCCGCGGCGATGGCCGCTACGCCAAGCTGCTGGCCAGCCTCGC
>DUZF01000267.1 GCA_013349665.1 Rhodospirillaceae bacterium
TCAATGGCGCCCAGGCGACGGTCGGCGATGTCGGAGACCTGCTGCGACAGTTCGAGGATCCGTTCCGGATTAGCCATCGGCGGAAATAACGATGGCTAATCCGGAACGGATCCTCGAACTGTCGCAGCAGGTCTCCGACATCGCCGACCGTCGCCTGGGCGCCATTGACGGCATCATCCGCAGCACCCGCATCCTGGCCCTCAACGCCATGATCGAAGCCTCGCGGGCCGGCGAGATGGGCCGCGGCTTCGCCGTCGTCGCCAACGAAGTCAAGAGCGTATCCAACAGCGTCACCCAGGTGGCCGGCGAGTTTTCCCGCGAATTGCAGGACGCGGTGGGCGAATTGACCGACCTCGGGACTCGGATGATCCGCCACATCCGCGGCACGCGGATGACCGATTTCGCCTCGTCGATGATCCGCATGGTCGAGCGCAGCCTCTATGACTGCGTCTGCAACGCCCGCGCCTGGGCCGGCGACGACTGCCTCGGGCAGGCCCTGGCCGGCGGCACGGCGTCGCGCGCCGCCGATCGCCTGCGCGACCTGGCGGATATCTGCACCGTCGTTCTCGACATCTGGCTGATCGGCACCGACGGCACCGTGCTGGCCAGCGCCCGCGACCGCCAGTATCCGGCGGCGCGCAATGCCCGCCTGGATGGCGAGGAATGGTTCCAGCGGGCCAGGCAAACCGTCGGCCGCGAGGGGTTTACCGCCTCCAAGGTTTACAATTGCCAGGCTCTGGCCAACCGGGCCGTGCTCACCGTCGCGGCGCCGGTGCAGGCGGGCGGCAAGACGGTCGGCGTCGTCGCCGTCCACTACAATTGGCAGGATCAGGCGCAGATCGTCGTCGACGGCATCCAGGTCGACGACGACGAGGCGGCACGCACCCACTGCCTGCTGCTCGACGAGGACTGCCGGATCATCGCCGCCTCGGACAAACGCGGCGTGCTCGTCCATTCCCTGCCCCTGGAAGCGCAAAACAAAACCAAGGACTCCTACGTCAAACAGGATGGCCGCCTGGTGGGCTTCGTCCGCGGCGAGGGCTATGAGAGCTTCCGCGGATTCGGTTGGTTCGGCGTCATTATCCAGGACCCTATGGACGGCTGACAGGGAGGGGGCGTGCAGCATCTGATTTCCATCGTCGACGCCAACACCCAGCACCGGCAGACGCTGGCCGAGGCCTTGAAGTCAAATTACGCGGTGCAGGCCTACGACACGCCGGTCAACGCCCTGGCCGGCATGAATATCAACCGCCCGCGGGTGATCCTGGTCGGCCAGAAGGTCGGCGCCGGCAGTGGCGTCAATTTCATCAGAGACCTGAGAAAAGAACAGTTTCTCGGCGAGATTCCGGTGATCTTCGTCATCGACAACGAGGATTTCCGCATTGTCGAGCAGATGCGGGAAACGGCGATCAAGGATTACCTGGTCAAGCCCTATCCACGCAGCTCCCTGTTTGGTGCCATCACCAAGCATATCAATAAGAGCGTCGAGCAATCCTGGGCGGCATTGCCGTCGACCCAGCGCAAGGCCCTGGAAGATTCTCTGCGGGCCTTCAATAGCATCGCCGAACAGATCGCCGCCGGCAAACCGCTGCCCTTCGACTCGGTCACCGAACCCTGTTCCGCCATCGTCGATGTGGTGGCGAAAAACGAAATCGGTCCGATGATGCATCGGATCAAGGCCCACGACAACTTCACCTATGTCCACTCGCTGCGCTTTGCCACGCTGATGTCGCTGTTCGGCAAGGCCATCGGCCTGCCCAAGGATCAGCAGATCCTGATCGCCAGCGGCGGCATGCTGCATGACATCGGCAAAATGACCATTCCCCGCGACCTGCTGACCAAGCAGGGCGCCCTGTCACCCGCCGATTGGAAGGTTCTGCGCGGCCATGTGGCGACCTCGGTGAAGCTTCTGGCCACCAATGAGAACATCCCCAAAGGCGTCATGAGCATGGTCGGCAACCATCATGAACGCATCGACGGCTCGGGCTATCCCCGGGCCCTGCCGGGATCCGAGATCAACCGTCTCGGGCGCATGGCCGGCATCATCGACGTCTTCTGCGCGCTGACCGACCGCAAACCCTACAAGCGCACCGTCCCCGCCCATGCCGCCCTGGAAACAATGGCCACCGAGATGAAAACCCAGTTGGACCAGACCCTGCTGCATACCTTCAAGGAAATTCTTCTGGAGACCGTTCCCGTCGACGCCCCTGCCGATTAAGGCAGCTTTTTGCCGACATCCGGAAAGAACAGCTGCTCGCCGCCGATTTTAAAGGCGGCGATGATGTCCTGACCGTGCTTGCTGGTCAGCCAGTCGCGCCAAACCTTGGCTTCGGCCGCCTTGACATGGGGAAAGCGCGCCGGATTAACCAGAATGGAGGCATAGGGGTTGAGCAGCTTCTCCCCTCCCTGCACCAGGATGGTCAGATCCCCGCGGTTCTTGAAATTGGCCCAGGTCGCCCGGTCGGTCAGCGTATAGGCCTGCATGGCGGTGGCGGTGTTGAGGGTCGGCCCCATGCCGGTGCCCAGCGAGCGGTACCAGCCCGGTCCCGACACCGGCAGCACACCGGCCGTCTTCCACAGGCGCAGTTCCATGCGATGGGTGCCGCTGTCGTCGCCGCGCGATGCGAACGGCGCCTCGACGGCGGCGATCCTGGCAAAGGCGGCGACCGGATCGCTGCCGCTGCGGATGCGGGCCGGGTCGGCGGTGGGTCCGACCACCACGAAGTCGTTATACATGACGTCGCGGCGGTCGATGCCGAACCCGTCGGCGACGAATTTATCTTCACCCGCCCGATCATGCACCAGCAGCGCGTCGGCATCGCCGCGGCTGCCGACCTGCAGCGCCTGGCCGGTACCGACGGCCACCACATGCACGGTGATCCCGG
>DUZF01000285.1 GCA_013349665.1 Rhodospirillaceae bacterium
CCTGCAGCGTCACGGCGCCTGGCTGGCCGGACGCGCAGGCGTAACCGGACTGGTGCATGGCGACCCCCGCGACGGCGCCGTCGCCGAGGCGGTGGCGGAGCTGTCGGACGCCACCGAGGCCTTCCTGTTCGGTGGCCTCACCGCCGGCGGCGCGACGCCGGCGCAGGTCTCCGGTCGGATGGCGGGCGGCAGCCTGTCGGGCGCCCTGTTCGGCGCCGAGGTGGCGCTGGCCACCGGCCTCACCCAGAGCTGCGTGCCCATCGGCGGCAACCACCTGGTCACCGGCGCCGTCGAGGGGGTGATCATGGCTCTCGACGGCCGGCCGGCGCTGGAGGTGATGCGGGACGACGTCGGCGAGGAGATGGCCAACGACCTTTCCAGGATCGCCGGCACCATTCACATCGCCCGGCCAATCCCCGGCTCCGACACCCATGATTACCTGGTCCGCGGCCTGCAGGGCATCGATCCGCGGCACGGCTGGCTGGCGGTCGGCGACAGCTTCGACGAGGGCGACCGCATGCTGTTCGTCCGGCGCGATGCCCAGGCCGCCGAAACCGACATGCAGCGCATGCTGAAAGGCCTGGCCCGGCGCATCGACGGCCGCGCCGTCGCCGGCGGGCTCTATATCTCCTGCGTTGCCCGCGGTCCGGCGATGTTCGGCGCCGAAGGGCGCGAGCTGGACATGATCCGCGACGCCCTGGGTGACTTCCCGCTGGTCGGCTTCTCCGCCGGCGGCGAAATCTGCCACGACCGGCTGTACACCTATACCGGCGTGCTGGCGCTGTTCCTCAAATGACGGTCCGCCTGTTCGTCGGACTGGCGCTGCCCGACGACATCCGCCGTCTGCTGGCCGGACTGGCCTTCGGTTTGCCTAATGCCCGCTGGGTACCGCGGGAAAACCTGCATCTGACGCTGAGGTTCATCGGCGATGTCGACGAAGGCCTGGCCGACGACATCCATCTGGCGCTCTGCCAGATCCAGGCCGCCGCCTTCGAGCTGTCGCTGTCGGGGCTGGGCACCTTCGGTCGCGGCCGGCGCATCCGCAAGCTGTGGGCCGGCGTTACCGCCAATGCGGACCTGGCGCATCTGCAAAGCAAGGTGGAAACGGCGGTGACCCATTGCGGCCTGCCGGCCGAGGGCCGCCATTTCATGGGACATGTGTCGCTGGCCGGGCTCAAGGATCCGCCGCTGGACCGCCTGCAGGCCTTCGTCGCCGGCAACAACCTGCTTCACGCCGCCTTCCGGGTAGAGGCGTTCCACCTGTTCTCCAGCAAACTGGGCCACGGTGACCCGGTCTATCGGGTCGAGGCGGAGTATCCTTTGATTTAAACCACCGACCGCTCGATGGCGTCGCACAGCAGGTGGCCCAGCAGGATGTGGATTTCCTGGATGCGGGCGGTGACCGCCGACGGCACGATGAGCAGGGGGTCGGCGCGGCCGGCCATCTGGCCGCCGTCGCGCCCCGCCAGCCCGGCGGCGGTCACCCCGAGGCCGCGGGCGGCGTCAAGGGCGGCGATGATGCTGGGGCTGTTGCCCGAGGTGCTGATGGCGATCAACAGGTCGCCGGGACGGGCCAGCGCCTCGACCTGGCGGGCGAACACCCTGTCGAAGGAATAGTCATTGGCGGTGGCGGTGAGGATCGAGCTGTCGGTAGACAGCGCGATGGCCGCCAGCGCCCGGCGCTCCGCTTTGTAGCGGCACACCAGCTCGGCTGCCAGATGCTGGGCGTCGGCGGCGCTGCCGCCATTGCCGCAGAACATGATCTTGCCGCCGGCGGCCAGACAGGCGCGGGACGCCGTCACCAGCCGGATGAAGGGTTCAGCCAGCACTTCGCGGCTTTTTTCGAGAACCATTGCATGTTCGGCAAAATCGCCGGCGAACAGTTGGCCAATATCGTCGCCCATGGTCTTAACCTTTCGTCATTGGTAGCTGATCCGCCATACCGTCTGACCGACATCATCGGCCACCAGCAGACTGCCGTCGGCGGCCACCGCCAGACCCACCGGCCGGCCCCAGACCTCGGCCGGCGAACCGCTGTTCAGGCGAAAGCCGGTGGCGAAAACCTGATAGGCGGTGTCGGGATGGCCGTTGGCGAAGCGCACCCGCACCACCATATAGCCGGTCGGCCGCCCGGAATTCCACGATCCATGCAGGGCGATGAAGGCGTTGCCGCGATATTCCGGCGGAAATTGCCCGCCGTCGTAAAACACCAGGCCAAGCGGCGCCGAATGGGCGGCCAGCAGAAGGTCGGGCTGCCGGGTGCGCGACACCAGGTCGGGCCGCTTATCGGCGAAACCGGGTTGCGGCTGGCCGAGCCAGCTGTAGGGCCAGCCATAGAACCCGCCATCGAGGACGCGTGTCAGGTAGTCGGGCACCAGCCCGTCGCCCATGCCGTCGCGCTCATTGACCACGGTGAACAATTCGTCGGTGCCGGGACGAAAGGCGATGCCGACCGGATTGCGCAGTCCGCCGGCGAAGCTCCGTTGCCGGCTGCCGTCGGCGGCGAATTCCTGGATGGTCGCCCTGGGCGGCGGATCCTCGGCAAGATTCCCGCGCGAGCCGATGGCGACGAAGAACCGCTGGCCGTCGGCACTGAAGGCAAGGTTGCGGGTCCAGTGCCCGGCACCGTCGCCCAGCGCACCCGGCGCCGTCACCCGTTGGCGCTGCCCGGCGGCGACCGTCTGGCCCGGTTCATAAGGAATCCGCCATACCGCCTCGACATCGGCGACATAGAGCCAGCCGGGCTGAAAGGCCATGCCATGGGGCCGCTGGAACCCCTCGGCGAAGGTACTGCGGACATCCGCCCGCCCGCCGCCGTCGCTGTCGCGCAGCAGGGTGATGCGCCCCACCGCCGGTTCGGCGACGAAAACATCGCCGTTGGG
>DUZF01000172.1 GCA_013349665.1 Rhodospirillaceae bacterium
TCTGGACGCCGCCGGCAAGGAAATGGCGACGATTTCCCAGGGCAGCCCGGTAGCACGGGAAATCCTCGACAGTCCGATGGCGCCGCTGGCCCGGCAGATCGCCGGGGCCGGCGCCGAAGGACTCATGGAAGTCATTCGCCAATTCCTCGCGTCTCAATAGTTTACAGGGCCGGGGGCGGCTGATACAGTCCGCCCCGCCATTTACCGGCCCATATTTTTCGGCAGCGCGGCAATGAAGATCCTCTCCTGCAACAGTAATCGCTCGCTCGCCGAAGCCATCGCCGGCTATCTCAACCTCGCGTTGACGTCGGCGACCATCCGTCGTTTCTCCGACATGGAAGTGTTCGTCGAGATCCATGAGAACGTCCGCGGCGAGGACGTTTTCGTCGTCCAATCGACCAGCGCCCCGGCCAACGACAATCTGATGGAGCTGCTGGTCACCCTCGACGCCCTGCGGCGCGGCTCGGCGCGGCGGATCACCGCCGTCATCCCTTATTTCGGCTATGCCCGCCAGGATCGTAAATCCGGACCGAGAACGCCGATTTCGGCCAAGCTGGTGGCCAATCTGATCACCACCGCCGGAGCCAACCGGGTGGTCACCCTTGACCTGCATTCCGGCCAGATTCAGGGCTTCTTCGATATCCCGCTGGACAATCTCTATGCCGCGCCGGTGTTCACCAACGACATCCGCAACCGCTTCGCCGGCGACAATCTGATGATCGTCTCGCCGGATGTCGGCGGCGTGGTGCGCGCCCGCATCATCGCCCGGCGCCTCGATGCCGATCTGGCCATCATCGACAAGCGTCGCGAACGCGCCGGCGTCTCCGAGGTGATGAACATCATCGGCGATGTGCGCGGCCGCCATTGCATCCTGGTCGACGACATCGTCGATTCCGCCGGCACCCTGTGCAACGCCGCGGAAGCTCTGATCAAAGCCGGCGCCACTGCGGTTTCCGCCTATGTCACCCATGGCGTGCTGTCGGGCGGCGCCGTCGCCCGCGTCACCGCCTCGCCGCTGGAAGGCCTGGTCACCACCGACTCCATCCAGGCCACCGATGCGGTCAAACTGGCCCACAACATCCGCCCCATCACCATCGCCCCGCTGATGGCGGAAAGCATCCAGCGCATCAGCGAGGAACGATCGGTCTCCAGCCTGTTCGATTAACCGGTTGAAAACCCAGTCTCAGGCGTGTAAATACTCGCCCTTTCCGGCGTCGGCACCCCTGGAGGCGACGCCATATTTATCGGAGATTTTCCATGAGCGAAGTCACCACCATCGACGTCGCGGCGCGTGATCGGGCCGGAAAGGGGGCCGCCCGAGCCACCCGTCGCCTGGGCCTGGTGCCCGGCGTCATCTACGGCAACAAGCAGCCCCCCATCGGTATCGCCGTCGATCCCCGCCGCCTGTGGGCGGAAATGAACCGTGCCGGTTTCCACACCCGCCTGTTCGACCTTACCGTCGACGGCAAGACCGAGCGGGTCCTGTGCCGCGACGTGCAGCGTCATCCGGTTCAGGACATGCCTTTGCATGTGGATTTCCTGCGGGTCAGCGCCCAGTCCAAGGTGCATGTGCATGTGCCGATGCATTTCGTCAACCAGGACAAGTCGCCCGGCCTGAAGCGCGGCGGCGTGCTCAACGTGGTGTTGCACGAAATGGAAGTGATCGCCAGGGCGGACGCCATCCCCCATGCCTTCACCATCGACCTCACCGGGCTCGAGATCGGCGCCTCCTTCCACCTGTCGCAGCTGATCCTGCCGCCTGACGTGACGGTGGTGACGCACGAGAAGAACCCGACCATCGCCACCATCGCCGCCCCGACCGTGGCGGCCGCCGCCGATGCGGCGGCGGAAGGCGCGGCCGAAGCCACGACCTGATCTTAGGAGCCTGTTCGGGCGATGCGCCTGTTGGTGGGACTGGGAAATCCCGGCGCATCATACGCGCGCAACCGCCACAATATCGGAGCCAGAGCGGCGGACCTCATCGTCCGCCGCTACGGTTTTTCCCCCTGGCGGACAAAATTTCAGGGCAGCCTGGCCGAAGGGCTCATCGCCGGCGACAGGGCAGTGGTGCTGAAACCGGAAACCTACATGAACCTGTCGGGACAATCGGTGGCGGCGGCGGCGCGGTTCTTCAAGGTCGGCGCCCCCGAGGTCATCGTCCTGCATGACGACCTCGACCTGGCGCCGGGCCGCCTGCGGGTCAAGCAGGGCGGCGGTGCCGGCGGCCATAACGGCCTGAAAAGCATCGACGCCCATCTCGGCAACGATTACTGGCGGGTCCGCCTGGGCATCGGCCATCCCGGCGACAAGGATCTGGTGACCCCCTGGGTCCTGGGCGATTTCGCCAAGTCCGACGAACTTTGGCTGGCGCCCCTGCTGGAGGCTCTGGTCGACCAGTTGCCGCTGCTGGTGGCCGGCGACGCCAATGCATTCACCAGCCGGGTGGCGCTGGCCGTCGCCCCAAAAGGAGACGCCTGATGGGCTTCAATTGCGGTATCGTCGGCCTGCCCAATGTCGGCAAGTCGACACTGTTCAACGCCCTGACCTCGACCGCCGCGGCCCAGGCCGCCAACTATCCGTTCTGCACCATCGAACCCAATGTCGGGCGGGTTGCCGTCCCCGATCCGCGACTGGATAAACTGGCGCTGATCGGCAAATCGGCAAAGACCATCCCCACCCAGCTGGAATTCGTCGATATCGCCGGTCTGGTCCGCGGCGCCAGCCGCGGCGAGGGCCTGGGCAACCAGTTTCTGGCCAACATCCGCGAGGTGGACGCCATCGTCCATGTCTTGCGCTGTTTCGAAGATGGCGACGTCACCCATGTGGAAGGCGCCGTCGACCCCGAAC
>DUZF01000326.1 GCA_013349665.1 Rhodospirillaceae bacterium
CCTTCCTGCGCGCCAAACTGGGCGCGGCGATCCATGAACGCGGCCTCGCCACCCATATCTTCGAGACCCGTGAAGAAGCGGAAGCGATGGCGCATGCCGACATCGACGAACTGGTGGAGGGAAGTCTGTAAGGTCATACCACCTTGCGATGAGCGCGACTCATCGCAAGGTGGCTGGCGCGTTGAGACACCCTGTGTCAAGCGGCAAGGGCTTGGTTGAGCGAGATGGCGGCGCTATGCAACGTTTGGTCGTATTCTTTGCCGTCCTTCCATGCTCTCCAAAGGATACGTATCCAGGCTCTGGCAAGGATGCGGATAGCGTGGGGATGGTCGCAACCACGCTCCCGAGCCCGCTTGTAGACATCGGCCGCCCAAGGTGAGGCGTGTCGGGAATTGTCTGCGAAACAGGTAACGGCCGTTCGCAGACGGTGATTACATGCCCAGCGGAAGATGACACCACGACTCTTGCCGGAGGCGTGGGTAACCGGGCAGACGCCGGCCTCGGCGGCGAGTTGATCTGCGGTCAGGAAGCTATCGCGGACATCCCCCAGTTCTGCCAGGATCTGGGCGGCACAGATACGTCCGGCGCGGGGAAAGGACATGATGATCCTGCCGTCATCCATATCTGCGACGGCCTGCTCGATGTGATCGCTGATCTCGGCAATCTCGGTGACGAGGGTGGCAAGGACGGTGGCCAGCGCTTGCGCCATCTTTCCCTTGGCTTCGGCTTCCGCTTTGCCGGCCAGGCCGGTGGGGGCGGAGCGCAGGCGGGCCAGCAATTCGGCGGGAGTGCGGCGGTTCGGGTAGGAGTGCCTCGCCAAGAAGGCGCGGAGGCGCTTTTCACCCAGGCAGGCGGCGGACTCGGGTGTCGGGTATCGCTGGACGAAGGCCAACGCAATCGGAGAGTGGACATCGGCGAAGATGGCGGCGGCGCCTGGCCAGAAGCTCTCCAGCAGACTGCGCAAGCGGTTGGCCATGGCCCCTCGCTGTATGACCAGATCGTCGCGCCCCCGGACAAGAGCACGCAAAGCCTTGATTGCGTCGGAGCATGGCTCAAGGGACCGAAAGCGGTGGCCGTCGGTTCGGAGGATGTCGGCCAGCATGTAAGCGTCGCCGGGATCGCTCTTGCCGCCGGCGGCACGGTAGCGGGGCCGGCAGGCCTTGACGACGTTGGGGTGGATCGGCACTACGGGATGGCCGGCTTCCACCAGGGCATCGACGATCAGGCCCGACGGGCGCTCAATTGCGATCGGGATGTCTTTGGCCGACGCCAGCCGCCCGAGCTTCTTTCGCAGATCGGCGAAGCCCGCGACATCGTGAGTGATTTCAAGTCGGAGAGCTACGGCTCCTTTCTCGTCAACGACGCAGATGGCGTGGCCGGTGCTTCCCCAATCCAGTCCTGCGGAAAATGGCATGGGCAGTTCCCCCTGGGTTGCGTTACGCTACCGAGTGTCGGGAGGTCCTGCGGGACGCTCATTCATTGGCGCTCCGGGCCGTGAACCCTGGCGCTTCACCCTGTTGCCCGTCGTGTCCTCCCGGCACCTGCCATGCGGCGGGTCTCAACGTGGCCGTTCACCGGCGAGCGCCCGTGGCCGTCATGGCAGATGCTCGGTTCGGCCGAGCTTTTCATCCCGCATGCGGGATGAAAAGCTCAACCTGCGGGAAGGTTACGGGAATGAGCGCCCGCGAGCCAATGCGAGCGAAGCCAAGGGTTTCGGAGAAACCCGCCCGGCGTATGAGGGGCGCACTGATCGGTTCCGATCAGTGCAAGTCGGTATAACTGTTTCAAGAAAGTGGTCGATTGAAACAAAGGCGATATCGTCTTGTAGCCGAAACCTGTTCAACTGGCATCGTTCATTGACGGAGTTCGGTTCGCACCACGCGTCGATCCGTCAATTGCCTGGCCCGCCCCCTATCCTGTCGCCCTCCCCCCCATCCCGCGACAAGGCTAGGGGGCGCGGTTACGGCGGATCGTCCTGAAGACAGAGCCTCGCCCATTCGGCCAGGCGCTCGGCGGCCCCGCAGGCGGCCAGGAAGTCCATGTCGAGGTCCGTGGGCCGCCCGCCACCGAGCAGCATTTCCGCAGCGCCCGGCTTGACCAGCCGCTGGGCGGCGTGCACCACCGCCAACGGCCCGATGCGGTCCCGGGCGCCGGCCGCGCTCGGCGCGTGATGGTGCAGCACCGCCTCGACGATGGCGTCGTTGAACCCCCACAGGCGCAGCAGGCCGGCGCCGATCTCCGGGTGCGCGGCCTCGAAATGGCGGCGCTCGGCGGCGATGATCCCGCCGCCCGCGCGATCCAGTTCCTGCTGGACGCAATACATCTCGCCGGGCCAGTTGGCGAACAACATCAGCGATCCGACATGCGCCAGCAGACCGGCAGATTGGCAGTGATCGACCTCTTCCGGGCTCAGGCCGTCGAGACGGGCGATCCGCTGCGCCGCGATGGCGATGCTTTCGCTGCGCCGGGTGAGCCGCAGCAAGGCCTGCAGATCAACCCCGGCGCGCTGGAAGGACTGAAAGCTGCCGGTCAGCACGGCGATCGAGCGGATCAGTTCGAAGCCCAGCAGTTCGACCGCCTGAGCGACGTCGGAAATGTCGGCGGGGGTGGCGAAAAAGGCGGTGTTGACCAGTTTGAGAATCTGCGCCGTCAGGCCGAGATCGGCGGCAATGGCGTCGGCGACCTCGGCAATGGCGACGTTGGGGGTCCCCAGCAGGGCGAAAAGCCTGGCAAGATTGTCCGGCAGGACCGGGATGGTGTGGGCGCGGGAAATCAGCGCCATCAGGTCGGGGGCGCAGATCTGCCGGCGGATCGCCAGCGTCCGTTCGACGGCGCCGGCCAGATT
>DUZF01000140.1 GCA_013349665.1 Rhodospirillaceae bacterium
CTTATTGGCCCGGGGGAGGTATGCCGCATCAGCCGCCTGTTTCCGCGCCGCGCTCAGCCTGGCGCCTGACCATGCGGGAGCCTGGGTCAATCTGGCCAATGCCCTGCACGGGCTGACGGATAGTGCGGCGGCGGAAGAAAGCCTGCAAAGGGTCCTGGCGATGGCTCCCAGCCATCCGCAGGCGGCAAAAAACATGTTGGTCTTCGGGCTTTACCGCGACGATCTCGACAAATGCGACTTGGCCGAGCGGCATCGGACTTTCGGCCGCGCCTTTGGTCGTTGTGCCGAGGTCCGGTCCTTTGCCGCCAGACCGTCGGGCGAGAGAATTCGTCTGGGCTATTTGTCGTCGGACCTGTGCGACCATCCGGTGGGGCGTGCCATGCGGCATCCCGTCAGGCTCCACGACCGCCGGCGTTTTTCACTGCATTTTTTTGCCCAGCAAAGGCTCCATGACGGGATTACCGGGGACTTCCGCGCCGCCGCCGATCAATGGCGGGACATCGGCGGACTGAGTGACGATGAGGTGGCCCGCCAGATCCGCGCCGACGGCATCGATATCCTGGTTTGCCTGGCCGGGCATTTCGACCGGAACCGGCCATTGGTCCCCGCTTGGCGGGCGGCTCCGGTGCAGATCAGCCTGCATGACGTGGTGACCAGCGGCCTTCGGGAGATGGATTACATTATCGGCGATCGCTGGTTGCTGCCAGTACGGGGAGACGAATATTTCAGCGAAACCGGGTTGCGGCTGCCGCAATTCTTTTTGGGTGAAATTCCCGATGATCTTCCGCGCATCGTCAATGACGCCAATCGGCCACCAATGTTCGGCTGCTTCAACAATCCGTCGAAGATCAACGCCACGGCGCTGGCCCTCTGGGGTCGGATCCTGAATGCCTGTCCGGACAGCGGGCTGGTCCTCAAATATCTTGACCATTATGATTGCCCGGCGACGCGGGAGCGTATCCTCGGCGGTCTGGTGGCGGCGGGGGCGCAGTCCTCGCAAGTCGTCTTTCCGGCCGGCGGCAGGGAGCCGTCGGCGCGGTTGCTGGCACGCTATAACGGCATCGATGTGGCGCTTGACCCCATGCCGTTCAGCGGATCGACCACTAGCTTCCAGGCTTTGTCGATGGGTGTGCCGGTAGTCACCTGGCCCTGGGACCGCATGGTTTCCCGATGGACCGCGGCCATGCTGTCGGGCCTCGGCCTGGGCGACATTATCGCCGATGGTGGCGACAGCTATGTTGCGACGGCTGTCCGCCTAGCCAAGGAACCGGTTTTAACGCGCCAGAAGCTGCGCGACCGCCTGCGCCGCTCGCGGCTTTGTGACGCTGAGGCATGGACCCGCCATCTGGAACGGCTTTATCTGACAGCTTGGCGCCGCCATTCCACGTCTTTGACTGCTGATAATGCCCATGGAGAGGAGGATGAGTTTGGCGAGGTTTGAGGATTCGACCACTTATTTTTTCTTGGCGATCGCGTCCTCTATAGCTTGGACAATTTCCTTAATCGGCTTGCCGCTGTAGGGCTCGGCGGCTTCGTCAGGAATCTCAAGGTCAAATTCTTCCTCGAAAGCCATGACAATCTCAACCTCATTCAAACTGTCGGCGCCGAAGTCATTTAATGTTGCCGTCTCGACGATATCTTCTTCGTTGACCCCAAGATAATCGCGGACAATTTCTCTTACAGCCTTCAGCACGTCCATAACCCAATTCCTCACTCAACAACATCGGGTCGAAAATCACCATACACCGCTACGCATAAGGCCGCAGCGACTTCGTAGGAACAAGCATAATCGGTTTGTTCCCACTACGAAACTGCGGAACGCTGCCGATGTGCCTTTTTTCGGTCAAGACCTGTTTCGCAAAATGGTCAGCAAACGGCTGCCCACCACTTTCGTGGCATAGCTGCTTTTCACCAGTTGCCGCCCGGCCTCGCCCATGCGCCGGCGCAGCGCGGGATCGGCGGCGAGGCTCGTCAGGGCCTCCCGCCAGGCCTCGGGTGTGGCGGCCAGAGAGCCATTCACTCCCGGCTCCACCACCTCGCAATTCATTCCCACCGGCGAGGCCACCACCGGCAGCCCGGCCGCCAAATACTGGATCAGCTTGTAGGCGCATTTGCCGCGGCTCCAGGCATCGTCGGGCAGCGGCATGATGCCGATGTCGAAACCCCGCACCAGGTCGGCCTCACCGTCTTCGCTCCAGGGCAGGAAGGTCGCCGGCAGGTCCAGCCTGGCGCCGACCACGGTCAGTTGGATCCGTCCGGCGGTGACCAGCTCGGCCAGCAGCGGCGCCAGCGGCAGCAGATGGTCCCGGGCCGAACTTGGGGTGCCGATCCACCCCACCACCGGCGGGGTGGCGCCTGAGCCTGGCTCTCCGGCATAGCGGGCGGGATCCACCGCCGTCGGCAGCTGGACGATGTTGTTCGCCCCCGCCCGCCCGGCCCATTGGGCCAGGGTCTCGTTGCCGGCGATGGTGGTCTCGGCGCGATGCGCCAGGGCTTCCAGCTTGCCGTCCAGCAGCGGCCGGCCGGCATAGCGCAGATACCAGGCATCGTCGAAATCGACCACCAGCGGGCGTCCCGACAGCAGCGGCCGTTCCACGGCCCAGGGCAGGAACGGCAGGGCATCCTTTTCCAGCCATAGCCGGTCGAAGGCGTGGCGTCCCAGCAGGAGGATCACACGACGCCCATAGGCGGCCAGCAGGCCGG
>DUZF01000229.1 GCA_013349665.1 Rhodospirillaceae bacterium
TTCGCCACCACCGAGATCCGCAAGATTCCGGTCACCGTCCTGTCGCGCTGCCAGCGCTTCGATCTGCGCCGGGTCGAGCAGGACCTGCTGGCCAAACACTTCTCCGCCATTGCCGAAAAGGAAGCGGCCGAGGTCGAGCCGGCGGCCATGGCGCTGATCTGCCGGGCCGCCGACGGTTCGGTGCGTGACGGCCTGTCGCTGCTCGATCAGGCTATCGCCCATGGTGCCGGCAAGGTCGACGAAGCCCAGATGCGGGACATGCTGGGGCTGGCCGACCGGGCCCGCGTCTTCGATCTGCTGGATTCGGTGATGAAGGGCGATATCGGCACCGCGCTCGGGCAGATGGCCGAGCAATACGCCGTCGGTGCCGATCCCGTGGTGGTGCTGCAGGATCTTCTCGAACTGGTGCATTGGCTGACCCGCCTGAAGCTGGCGCCCAATGACGCCCTGGCCCTCAATGTGCCGGAAACCGAACGGGTTCGCGGCGCCGAGATGGCCCGCCTGCTGTCCATGGCGACACTGACCCGCGGCTGGCAGATCCTGCTCAAGGGCCTCGGTGAAACCCGCTCGGCGCCGTCGCCGCTGCAGGCCGCCGAAATGGTGTTGATCCGCCTCGCCTACGCCGCCGATCTGCCGAGCCCGGCCGATGCCCTGGAGGCGCTGCGCCGGCAGACGCCGGCTGCCGGCGGCCCGGCGGGATCGCCGGCACCGTCCGGCGGCGGGTCGCCGGTCCTGGCTTCGGTGGGCGGTTCCGGCCAGGCGATGGCGGTGCTGCGGGCCGAGCCGCAGCTGCCGGTCACCGCTTTGGCCAACCAGCCGGAGAGCTTCGCCCAGCTGGTGACTTTGGTCGCCGAAAAATGTGAACCCTTGCTGGCCGCCTGTCTCGACAGCGCCGTGCATCTGGTGCATTTCGAACCCGGCCGCATCGAATTCCGCGCCACCGCCGCCGCGCCGGGCGACCTGGCGACCAGGCTGTCGAGCCTGTTGCGGGACTGGACCGGACGGCGCTGGCTGGTCAGCCTGTCGCGCGAAACCGGCGCCCCGACCTTGCGGGAACAAAGGCTGGAGCAGGATCTCAGGCGCAAGGAGGATGCCGCCAACCATCCCCTGGTGCAGGCGGTGCTGGCCGCTTTCCCGGGTGCCGCCATCGAGGTGGTGCGCGATCTTACCGTGGACGCAGGTCCGGCGACGGATGCCGTCGACCAGGACCCCGCGAATGGAGAGGAAGAATGAAAAATCTCGGCAATTTGATGAAACAAGCCCAACAGATGCAAAGTAAAATGGCCGAGATGCAGGCCAAGATGGCGGAACTGGAGGTGGGCGGCGCCTCGGGCGGCGGCATGGTGCAGGTCAGCGTCAACGGCAAGGGCGAGCTGCGCCGCATCAAGATCGATCCGTCGCTCTGTTCGGCCGAGGAGGTCGAGGTTCTCGAAGACCTGATCGTCGCCGCCTTCAATGACGCCAAGGGCAAGGTGGAAGGGCTGATGCAGTCGGAAATGCAGAAGCTGACCGGCGGCATGAATCTGCCGGCCGGTCTCAAACTGCCGTTCTGAGCGGCGATGGCCGGCGCGGAAATCGAGCGTCTGATCGAGCTGCTGGCCCGTCTGCCCGGTCTCGGGCCCCGCTCGGCACGGCGCGCCGCGCTGATGCTGCTCAATGCCCGCGGCCAGTTGCTCGAGCCCCTGGCCGCCGCCCTGGTGGACGCCGCCGCCAAGGTCCGCCACTGCTCCGTCTGCGGCAGTTTCGACAGTGTCGACCCTTGCATGATCTGCGCCGACCAGCGGCGCGATCCATCGGTGATCTGCGTCGTTGAGGACGTCTCGGGACTGTGGGCGATGGAACGGGCGCAGGTTTTCCGCGGCCGCTACCATGTTCTGGGCGGTGTCCTGTCGGCTCTCGACGGGGTCGGGCCGGAGGACCTGGCCATCGACCGGCTGATGGAGCGGACCCGCGACGAAGCCGTGCAGGAAGTCGTCCTGGCCATCGGCGCCACCGTCGACGGGCAGACCACCGCCCATTATCTGGCCGACCGCCTGACCGCCTGCGGGGTTACGGTGTCGGGGCTGGCGCAGGGGATTCCCATGGGCGGTGAACTGGATTTCCTCGACGACGGCACCATCGGCGCGGCGCTCAGGGCACGCCGTCCCATTTGAGCTTCCCCGGCCCCAGCGGCCAGACAGTGCAGCTGTCGGTTCCCGGCAATCCCGATTGATCTGCCCGCTTGATCTGACCGTGAAGACGCTCGTCCTTGACGGGTCACAGCGCAGGGCATATGTCACAGTTTGGTGATGATTGGGACGACTGCGGTAATTCTGGAATGTCCAAACTTGCAATTCTCGTGGCGCCGGATCCCCGGCTGAAAGTCAAATGCACGTCCGTCGAGGCGGTCGACGACGAGGTCCGCCGCCTGATGGACGATATGCTGGAAACCATGTACGAGGCGCCGGGCATCGGCCTGGCGGCGCCCCAGGTCGGCGTGACGCGGCGGGTCCTGGTCATCGACATCGCCAAGCAGGGCGAGGCCAGGGCACCCCTGTGCATGGCCAATCCGCAGCTGCTGTGGGTGTCCGACGAAGAGGTGGTCTACGAAGAAGGCTGTCTGTCGGTGCCCGAACATTATGCCGATGTGCTGCGCCCGGCGCGGGTGCGGGTCCGCTTTCTCGACCGCGAGAAC
>DUZF01000177.1 GCA_013349665.1 Rhodospirillaceae bacterium
CCGCAAGGACCGTACCGCCATCATCGTCACCGAGGTGCCGTACCAGGTCAACAAGGCCCGGATGCTGGAGCATATGGCGGAACTGGTGCGCGACAAGCGCATCGAGGGGATTTCCGACCTGCGCGACGAATCCGACCGCGACGGCGTGCGGGTGGTCATCGAACTGAAGCGCGACGCCGTGCCTGATGTGGTGCTGGCCCAACTGTTCCGCTACACGGCGCTGCAGACCAGCTTCGGCGTCAATATGTTGGCGCTGAACGGCGGACGCCCGCAGATGATGCCGTTGCTGGACGTCATCGTCGCCTTCGTCGCCTTCCGCGAAGAGGTGATCACCCGGCGCACCATCTTTGAACTGGGCAAGGCCCGCGACCGCGCCCATCTTTTGGTCGGCCTGGCCATCGCGGTGGCCAATCTCGACCCGGTGATCCAGCTGATCCGCGCCGCGCCCGATCCGGCCACCGCCCGCGAACAGCTGATGGCCAAGGACTGGCCGGCGGGCGATGTCGAGCCGCTGATCCGCCTTATCGACGAACCCGGGCGGGTGGTGGTCGACGGCCATTATCGGCTGTCGGAAGTCCAGGCCAAGGGTATCCTTGACCTGCGCCTGCATCGCCTGACCGGTCTGGAGCGCGACAAGATCCACCAGGAACTGGTGGAACTGGGCGAACAGATCAAGGAATTCCTGCATATCCTCGGCTCGCGGGAGCGCCTGATGGAAATCCTCCGCCAGGAACTGGTGGAGATGAAGGAACAGTTCGCCACCCCGCGGCGCACCACCATCGAGGACAACGAGTTCGAAGCCGATATCGAGGACCTGATCGCCCGCGAGGACATGGTGGTGACCGTCACCAACACCGGCTATATCAAGCGGGTGCCGTTGTCCGAGTATCGGACCCAGCGGCGCGGCGGCAAGGGGCGGTCGGGCATGAGTATGCGCGAGGAGGACTTCGTCAGCCAGGTCTTCGTCGCCAACACCCATACGCCGATCATCTTCTTTTCCTCCACCGGCATCGCCTACAAGCTCAAGGTCTACCGGCTGCCGCTGGGCAGCCCGCAGGCCCGCGGCAAGGCGATGGTCAATCTGCTGCCGCTGGACCAGGACGAAACCATCTCGACGGTAATGCCGCTGCCCGAGGACGAGGACAGCTGGAGCGCGCTGCATGTGGTGTTCGCCACCGCCAGCGGCTATGTGCGGCGCAACCTGCTGTCGGACTTCACCGACATCCGCGCCAACGGCAAGATCGCCATGAAGCTCGATGACGGCGACCGCCTGATCGCCGTGCAGACCTGCAACGAGGACCAGGACGTGCTGCTGGCCGCCCGCATGGGCAAGTGCATCCGCTTCCAGGTGACCGACGTCCGGGTCTTCAAGGGTCGCGATTCCACCGGGGTGAGGGGGATCCGCCTGGAGGAGGGCGACCAGGTAATCTCCATGTCCATGCTCCGCCATGTCGACTACGCCTCGGAAGTCCGCGACGCCTATCAGCGCGGCGACCTGCCGGCCACCGATATCGAGCATATGGCCGGGCTCGAGGAATTCATCCTGACGGTCAGCGAAAACGGCTACGGAAAACGCACCTCGTCTTATGAATACCGCATCACCGGCCGTGGCGGCAGCGGCATCGCCAATATCGACCTGACCGAAAAGACCGGTCCGGTGGCGGCGTCCTTCCCGGTCGAGCATACCGACGAGATCATGCTGGTCACCAATGGCGGCAAACTGATCCGCATCGGTGTCGACGATATCAGGCGCACGGGCCGCAAGACCCAGGGAGTGACGCTGGTCCGCACCGCCGAGGACGAGCAGGTGGTGTCGGCGGCCCGCCTGGCCGATGTCACGGCCACCGGCGACGACGGCGATGACGAGACGGACGGCCCCCTGGCCGAGGGAGATTAATGATGGCCCCACCACGTATCGGTATGTATCCCGGGACCTTCGACCCGATCACCAACGGGCATCTCGACATCGTGCTCAGGGCCACCCGGGTGGTCGACCGGCTGATCGTCGCCGTCGCCTCCAATATCGGCAAAAGCCCGCTGTTCGAGGTGGACGAGCGGGTGGCCATGGTGCGGCGCGAATGCGAGGCGCTGAACCGGCCCCATGGCGTGGAGATCGAGGTGCGGCCCTTCGACACCCTGTTGATGCATTTCGCCGTCGCCAGCGGTGCCAATGTCATCATTCGCGGTTTGCGGGCTGTCTCCGACTTCGAATACGAATTCCAGATGGCAGGCATGAACACCCGGCTCAATCCCGATGTGGAAACCCTGTTCCTGATGGCCTCGGAGCGCTGTCAGTTCATCTCGTCGCGCTTCGTCAAAGAGATTGGCTGGCTGGGCGGCGACGTCTCATCCTTCGTCTCGCAACGGGTCAAGGAGCGCCTGGAAAGCCGTTGGGCGGAAGCCCGAGGAAAAATGACTGTGGAGTGAAGGTGATGACCGCGGATCGCGAAAATACCCTCTATCTGGATCTCAAGGACGGCCGCGTCGTCATTGAATTGCGCCCCGATCTGGCCCCCAACCATGTCGCCCGCATCAAGGAGCTGGCGCGCGAGGGGTTCTATGACGGGCTGCTGTTTCACCGGGTCATCGAGGGCTTTATGGCCCAGGGCGGCGATCCCACCGGCACCGG
>DUZF01000322.1 GCA_013349665.1 Rhodospirillaceae bacterium
CGCGGTGGTCGCCGCCTGGGGCGAGCCGCCGGTGATGCGGCTCGACCGCGCCTATGTGTCAGCCTTCGGGGCGCGGGCCTTCGGCCTGCATGTCAACGGCTTCCAACGTGACGGCGACCGCATCCGCCTGTGGATCGGCCGACGCGCCGCCGATCGCCAGGTCGAGCCGGGCAAGCTGGACAACATGGTGGCCGGCGGCCAGCCGGCCGGCCTCACGCTCTCGGCCAATCTGCTGAAGGAGGCCCGGGAAGAGGCGGACATTCCCGAAGCCCTGGCGGCCCGGGCACGTCCGGCGGGCGCCATCACCTATTGCATGGAAGGCGAGCTGGGGCTGAAGCCCGACACCCTGTTTATTTACGACCTCGAACTGCCGGCCGACTTTCAGCCCCACAACACCGACGGCGAAATCGCCGACTTTTGCCTGATGGATCTGGAGGAGGTGGCGGAACGGGTCCGCACGGGCTTCGACTTCAAATTCAACGTCGCCCTGGTGCTGATCGATTTTCTCATCCGCCACGGCCATCTGACGGCGGAAAACACTCCCGACTATCTCGATCTGGTGAGCGGTCTCCGCCCCAGGTTGACTTTCCCCGCCGGCTCGGGCAGGACATCGCCGGATGATCGATAAAGGGGGGATGCCCGATGACCGTAAAGCCCGCAAAGAAATTCTTTGAACCATTGGCGATCGGCGCCCCTGCCCCTCTGCGGGAACTGCCGGTGGCGCTGGAGAGAATGGTTCATTTCTTTCCGCCGCATAATGAAAAGCTGCGCGCCCGCATTGCCGAAACCATTCCCCAGGTCGACGTGCTGCTGGGCAATCTCGAGGATGCCATCCCCATCGAGGCCAAGGAGGCGGCGCGCGCCGGCTTCATCGAGGTGGCCAAGGCTCATGATTTCGGCGCCACCGGATTGTGGACGCGGGTCAACTGTCTGAATTCGCCATGGTTTCTCGATGACGTCCAGCAGATCGTGGCCGCCGCCGGCGACAAGCTGGACGTGGTGATGCTGCCCAAGGTCGAGGGGCCGTGGGACATCCATTACCTCGACCAGTTGCTGGCCCAGTTGGAGGCCCGCCACCAGGTCAGAAAACCGATCCTCATCCACGCCATCCTGGAAACCGCGCTGGGCGTCGCCAATGTCGAGGCGATCGCCGCCGCCAGCCCGCGCATGCACGGCATGAGTCTGGGCCCGGCCGATCTGGCGGCGTCACGCGGCATGAAGACCACCCGCGTCGGCGGCGGCCATCCCTTCTACGGGGTGCTGGCCGACCGCTCCGACGACGCCGCGGCGCGCACCCTGTTCCAGCAGGACCTGTGGCATTACACCGTGGCCAAGATGGTCGACGCCTGTCAGGCCTACGGCATCAAGGCGTTCTATGGCCCGTTCGGCGATTTTTCCGACGACGAGGCCTGCGAGGCGCAGTTCCGCAACGCCTTCCTGCTCGGCTGCGTCGGCGCCTGGTCGCTGCATCCCAAGCAGATCGACATCGCCAAGCGGGTGTTCAGCCCGGACGTCAGCGAGGTGCTGTTCGCCAGAAAGATCCTGGACGCCATGCCCGACGGCAGCGGGGCGGTGATGATCGACGGCAAAATGCAGGACGACGCCACCTGGAAACAGGCCAAGGTGATCGTCGACCTGGCGCGCCGCGTCGCCGCCCGCGACCCGGCACGGGCCGCCGCCTACGGATTTTAAGGCGAGGAGTCTCAAAGCATCGCCCACAACCAAAAGCGTCATACGCGGGCTTGACCCGCGTATCCACGCGGCAATAACGGGCACCGGTTTGGTGGAGAGGCGTGGATGGCCGTGACAAGCACGGCCATGACGATGAGCAACATCACGCCGGCATCGACTCGTTCAGCGGCGGTTCGCGGTCGTCATCCTCGAATTCGTCGTCGGGCAGGCTGAGGATGCCGGAATTGTAGTCGTAGTCGAAAATCTCGGCGTAGCGGCCCCAGGCGATGACCTGGCCGAGCACCCGCTCGGCCTCGTCGTCGGTCAGATAGTCTTCCAGTTCCTGCAGGAAGCGGTCCTCCGGCGCCCGGTGATCGCGACGTTCGTCGAGAACCCGACGGATATGGCTGGCCAGCGAGATATGGGCCAGCAGAAGTTCGGCGAACAGTTCCTTGCGCTTGGCGGCGTTGCCGCCGACATAGGCATGTCCGGCCGGCAGCAGCGCGACGTCGCCATGCTCGACCTTGATAAAGCCGAACAGGCGTCCGGCCTCCAGCAGATGGAACAGATTGTCGTCGGGAACCTGCAGGATGTCGGCCAGTTGCGGCAGGTCGGCCTTGCCGTAGAGCGGTTCCTCGGACAGGGCCTCCAGCATGCCTTCGATCTTATAGGGCGAGGCCTCCGGCAGGCGATAGCCGAGTGACAGCACCTCGGGACTGGCGCCGGCGGCGCGCTGCGGCTGCGCCGTCATGATGGCGTAAACCTCGTCGACGATCTGCTTGAAAATGGGCGAATCGCGATCGCGCGGATGCGGCAGGCCGACCGGGATCTCGGCCTTCACCCGTCCCGGATCGGATGAAAAAATGAGGACGCGGTCGGCCATCGTCACCGCCTCCTCGATATT
>DUZF01000154.1 GCA_013349665.1 Rhodospirillaceae bacterium
CCGGCGGCCGGGGTGATGATCTTGACGATCTTCTTTTCCTGCAGGAACTTGTCGCCGGCCAGCACGACGCCGGTATTGACCGAGCCGATGACCGCCGACAGGCCGTCGGTGGAGGCCAGCTCCTGGGCGATCAGGGCGCCGCGCTCGTTCTTCGCCTCGTCGTCCCGCTCGATCACCTCGATGACCAGCTTCTTGCCGCCGACGTCGAGGCCGCCCTGGGTGTTGATTTCGGCGACCGCCAGTTTGGCGCCGTCGCGCATGGAACTGCCCATCGGGGCGGAGCCGCCGGTGAAGGGGCCGGTAATCGCCAGTTTGAAATTCTCGGCACCGGTCGCCGGGCCGGCCAGGGCTGCGGCCAAGATGCCGGCCATGATAACTGATCTATTCTTCAATGCCGTATCCTCCTGAATGGGCAGCTTTTTGCCTCTACAGGTAGATTGTTATGGGATACGGATTTGCCAGTACAGTCGGAAATATTTCCGCTGATACAAATTCTGATCAATAGCTGCGAATCTTGTTCCGCAAGGCCTCGATCAGCGGTTGGATTTTGCCGTCATTGGCGCGGATGACGGCGGTAAAGTCGCTGCGCAGGGTCTGTACCATGCTGACGCCTTCGACCTTGATGTCGGTGATGACGTTACGGCCGCCGTCGCTGCGCTCGACCGTCCAGTCGACGGGAACATCGCCGTCGGGGGTGATCAGAACCGATTGGACGATGGCCCTGTTATCCTCGGAGGAGGCGGCGCCGAGGATATGGAACTGATGCCCGGTCGGCACGTCGTTCAGATGGCCTGCCCAGGAGCCGATGAGGTAGTCGCGGACAAGTTTGGTCAGGTCGGACTTTTGCGCCTGATCAGCCTTGTTCCAATGATAGCCAAGGATCCGGCCGGTGGTCAGGCCAAGATCGCCATAGGTGTCGATCAGTGCGCCGAGTCCGGCCACACAGTCGTCCGGGCTGAGCGTCTTGCCGCCGAAGCGCTGGATCACCTCATTCACCGCCGCCTCCACCACCCGGTCGGGACCGTCGGTGTCGGCCGCCGCCGGAGCGACGTTGAGCAGTGTCAGGACAAGCAGGGCAGCGGAAAATAATCTGGCGAGGATCATGGTCAGTCTCGATGGCAGCGGGTGTCAGGCTCCACAGGTGGGAGCGGAACGGTGTGGCTGTCTGCCTCGAAAGCGCGCGTCATCCTGAAGTTCCAAGTTTTTACCAAAAGAAGTTCCGTGGCATCCAATTGGGTGCCAGCAATACAGGGTGAGTGCTTTAGAAGCATTCCATGGCGTGGGTCAACTGGATTTTCAAATCTGCTGGCGGGTTATTGGAGGTAGGGGGGCAGGCTCCTAGGCATCTCTACAATCGCGGTAGACGGAAGACAGCCGGTTCGGAGATGGTGGGGCGAGCGAAGGCGGTACCCGCGGGAAGGTGCCGCGGGAAGCGGAGTGGATATGGCGCGGCGTGACGTACAGTCTGGACAGAAATATCAGCAGACCGATTCTTCTTCGACCTGGGAGGTCATGGACCTCACCAAGGATGGCGAGGGGATCGCCCATGCCCGCCTGACACGGGTCGGCGATCCGACGGCGATCAAGATGATTTCGGTCTCAGCCCTTCGCGATCAGCGTCTGTATCGACAGGTGGCGGAGTAATCGGCGGCAACGTTTTCTAACGGCCTACAGTTTCGTATCACCGAGGACAAATGACCTATCGCAGGAATCGCCGAGCCGAGGAGCGTCGTCGGCATGTGGTCCTTTGGCTTCTGAAGTTGGCTTCCTTTGTCCTGGTCCTGGCGGTCACCGCATATTACGCCTATCAGGTGGGGTTCCGTGTCGCCCAGGCGGATGTGGCCGCCTTGCGGGCCGATTTGAGCCAGGCGCTGGCCTCCGCCGAGCGGCGGCAGGCGGAGATCCTGGGCGAACGTCAGGCCCTCGTCGAGGCGAGGCAGCAAGCCACGGAGTTCAAGGGTCTTTACGATCAGGAAAGGCCCAGCGACGATCTTCGCGCGCTGACGGCGATGCTGCGCGCCAAACTGGCCGAAGGGATGGACGCGCGCCGTCTGAGCTTCGTCATCAGGTCGGCTCGCAAACCCCATGATTGCGAGGAGTTGGGCAGCAAAAGGTTCCTGGTGCGGACCCCGCGCTACCGGGGGCCGGTGGCAACCACCATGGTGCGTTTCGACGACGCGGTGACAATTTCGGCCGAGGGGATGGGGGCAAACGCCGGCCATGAGCAGTGGTTCGACAGCGACCGGCCGGTCAAGGTCCGCCTTACCGCCAGCGGCCTCAAAGCCGCCGACCTGGCCGGCAAACTGCCTCTGGAGGAAACCGTCGCCGTCCGCAACAGCGAATATCATTTCACCATGACGGCGGCCAATGCGCGGGGTTGGGTCGATGTCGCCACCGAGAGGTGCAATTTCCGGTGAATATGCCCCCTATAGAGAGACTGCCACGGGTTGGGGGACCCGTGGCAGTCGAGTATTCCAAGGCCGACCCAGGGGGGATTGGGGGGTAGGTCTCCTCGGGAACGCCGCTGCTGTGAGCGGCTATCGGCAGTTTTTCGCAGCCGCCGAATTCTGA
>DUZF01000333.1 GCA_013349665.1 Rhodospirillaceae bacterium
GAAAAACCTGGCTAACCAGACAGCGAAGGCGACTGACGAAATCGAAGCCCAGATTGGTGCCGTTCAAGCGGCCACAGTAGAGACCGTGGCAGCCATCGCCGGGATCGCGGCGCGGATCCAGGAAATCAATCAGATCGGTGCGGCGATCACCTCCGCGGTCGAGGAACAGTCGTCGGCAACAATGGAAATTTCTCTCAATGTGCAACAGGCGGCCAGCGGCACCCGTGAAGTCACTTCGCAAATCGGCAGCGTCACCCAGGCCGCTGCGGAAACGGGCAGCGCCTCTGAACAGGTGCTGACCTCGGCCCGGTCGCTTTCCAGCGAAGCCGGATCACTGAGGGAGTTGGTTGGCAAGTTCCTCAACGACGTTCGGGCGGCGTGAACGGATCCCTGGACGGCGTTGTTGATCAGGTTTTTCACCGCCGCTGGGCGGGCAGGCTGGTGCCGGGCGGGAACCAGTTGTGGCAGCGCATCTGGGTCCGGCGATAGTTTTCCGGGCTGTCCAGAGCCTGGTTGCGCCGCCGCAATTCACCGATCATCGACTGATAGACCTGGTTGACGCTGGCGCTCAGCAGGCCGGGCACCCGCCCCGCCTCGCCGGCCTCCGCCACCACCACGGGAAATCCGCGCAAGGCCTCGCGCAGGCCGGCGCCGATGCGCGGCGCGAAGGCCTTCAGCACCTCCCTGTTGATGGCGACATGGGTGTTTTCATGTTCAAGCACCACGTTATATTCGCAGCTGCCGACATGGTAGTTTGAGGCGACATAGACATCGGTCTCGTTGCCGCCCAGCCGCGCCGACACCTCCTCGACCCAGACACAGGTGCCGCCGCCGCCGACGGCCGGCAGCATGAGCACCTTGGCGGTCACGGAAAAGGTGTCGTTGCGCTTGGTCAGACCCAGCAGAACCCACCCCTTGGCCGCCGATTCGAAGGTGTCGGGAACCCGCGCCAGGCCCAGCAGGTCAACGTCATGGCGATAGATCAGCTTGGGCTCGGCAACCTCGAGGCGCACTGTCGGATTCGTGGCGCCGGCCGGCGCCGGCGGGCAGTGCGCCGCCTCCGCCGCCCAGGGCAGCGCAAGCAGGACCAACATACTGACAATCCTCAATCCGCACACGGATCCCGCCGGTTCACGTCCAACCCCGGCAAGCTTGAACGCAGACGACAGGGAAGCAAACCGCTATAATCATCGCGTCAGACATTTTTCCGGGGAACCAGGTGGCAAGGCGGGGGAAAAAGACAAAAGCGCCGGTCTGCGATGGACGGGAACGGCGGCGCTATCCGCGCTATCCCAACCCCGACCTGGTGGTCAATATCGCCGGCAAACTGGTCAAGGTCAGCGATGTTTCGGCGACCGGGCTTTCGGTTGAAAACGTCGATCCGCCGGCCGAGGACCTGACCTTGGTCGTCTATCGCTGTCACGGCACCAAGCTCGACCTCAATCACGCGCTGCGTCTGCATGCCGTGGTGGTCCGCCACACCCCGCAGAAGATCGGCTTCAAGATCGAACCGGCCAGCCTGGCGCTCACCAAACTCATGGTCAATGAATGAAAATCGCCACCTGGAACGTCAATTCACTGAAGGCGCGGCTCGGCCATCTGCGGGACTGGGCCGGACAGGCGGCACCGGATGTCGTGCTGCTGCAGGAAACCAAATGCCAGGACGACGACTTTCCGAGGCTCGAGCTTGCCGACTGGCATCTCGCGATCCGCGGGCAGAAGACCTATAACGGCGTCGCCATCCTGTCGCGCCTGCCGATCGTTTCCGAAATCCGCCAACTGCCCGGCGACGACGGCGAAGCCCGCTATATCGAGGCCAGCCTGGCCAACGGCCTGACGGTGGCCTCGATCTATGTGCCGATGGGGCAGTCCGTCGAGTCCGACCGCTTCCCCTTCAAGCTGGCCTTCCTCGACGCCGTTCGCCAACGTGCCCGGCAATTGCTGGCGGACGAGACACCGTTCGTGTTCGGCGGCGATTACAATGTCGCCCCCGAGGCCGCCGACGTCTTCGACGTCCAGCAGATGGAAGGCCAGGTGCTGTTCCATCCCGAAGAACGCCGCCGGTTCCGCCAACTGCTGCATCTCGGCCTGACCGACTGTTACCGGGCGCTCAACCCCGAACCGCACCGCTTCTCCTGGTGGGACTACCGGGCCGGCGCCTGGCCGCGCGACCTCGGGCTGCGCATCGACCATCTGCTGGCCTCGCCGGCGGCGGCCGACCGCCTCGCCGCCTCCGGCATCGACAAAACTCCGCGCGGCCTCGACAAGCCCTCCGACCACACCCCGGTCTGGTGCGAGGTGGATTATTAGCCGCCCACCGATATACCGGAGTTGGGCTGAGGGCGGCTCTGGCGCGCTGAGCGCCCGCGCCATCGTTGGCGCGTAGCCAAGCAGGCGGAGCCTGCGCCCGGCGACTGAGGGACAATTTTTCGCTAATACCAACGGCCTTAACCATTGACCGACGCCCACT
>DUZF01000141.1 GCA_013349665.1 Rhodospirillaceae bacterium
ACGCGGAGCTGAAGGTGTTGTTGGAAGGGGTTTGCGCGATGATGATGGACCCGGCGATGATGCGGTACACCTTGCCCTTTTTGCCGAAGTTGACGGTGTGCGTCTTGCTGGACGGGAGCACACTAGCTGGATTTGGCCGTCCAGCCAGTGCGGTCTAATTCAGGAACTTTTAAAACTGTCCGGGCCCAAAAAAGAAAATTAATATCCAGCGTGCACATTTTTAAAATAGCGTGCACAGCTTTTAAAATAGCGTGCACAGCTTTTAAAATACTTGCTTGTTAAAAAAACAGAGTGCTGCTACTTTTTTAAAACGATGAGCAGATCTCAGGAACAATAGTGCCGGATTGGAATTCTCATTAATTCCTTGATCTATCATCTCAGATATAACTGGACATGTTATTGGTTGGAACCTACTGGTCATGCTAAAAAGGTCAAGCAGAGTTGGCTTGATCTTGATGTCAGTAGTCATATTTCTTACTGTGGACTTCAAGAGATCGGATTTGAGGCCCAACTTTGATCCATCCTTAATTATGTTGCAAAGCGCTACTGATGGTGATCTTTTGCACATTATACCATTTCTATTTCCAAGATTGAAATCTAATACCTTGCTTGTATTTTCAGGTGGTTCAAGTGCAAATGTAACTGCAAACCCAAGTAATTCAGCAAAATCATGGAGTTCAAACCAACCAAACAACCAAGACGTGCTGCAAATCCGCGTAGACTTGGTGTGCCAGTCGGCTGGAACAGCTGACTGGCACGCAACTTGAAATGCGTTTCATGAAGGTCTCAGAGATTTATTTCTGATGAGGTACAAGAACGAGCAGCAGTTTCGAATGTCCCTGCAAGGCCTCGGAACGGACACGTGGCGTCTGGAGGGCCGCGTGAAGCTCAACAAGCCATGTAAGCTCAGAAACGCTAGAACAAGAATCAAGAGCGTCTTGATGGACTGGAACGATGGCCTGGATCCGCCTCCAAACGAGAGCCACGCATTCAACGCGCATTTAGCTAAATGTCTAGATTTGAAACCCGACGCTGCACCCTTCACAGCAGCCGGCGACACGCATTCCTGGACCATCGTCGAGCGGCAGGCCGCACCAGCCGCCCCTCCCGCCCCCATCGCAGGCGCCCCCATCGCCGGCGCCGGCGGGCAGGCGGCCGCGGCCGCGGGGCAGCAGCCTCCTGCCGGTGCGGGGGCGCTGGCGGCCGCACCCGCGTGGGCGTATCGTCCTAGTCCATGCACGGGACGGCGGGGACGCGGCCGCGGCGACTGCGCCGGAGTTGCCTGCGGCCCCTGCCGCAGTACGAACCGTTAGGCGGAGCGCCCCCTCCCCCCGCCTACGCCACCGCCTTCGTGGGCGGCCCGGCCGCCGCCGCCGGGCGGCCGCCGCCGCCGCCGGGCGGCGGCGGCCGCCGCCTCCGCCTCGCCCCGCGGGCAGCGGCGGCCCCGGCGGCGTTTCGACGCCTGCCACATCCGTCGCGCCGTCACTGTCTCCCGCCGCCGCCGCCGCCGCCGCCTCCGTCGCCCCGGGACCCCCTGGGACGACGGCGACGCCGCCTGCGCCTCGCCCCGCGGGCGCGGGCTGCCGCGGCTGCGTGTCGGCCCCTACATCCGGCGCGCCGGCTCCCGCCGCCGCCATCGCCTCCGTCGTCCCGGGACCTCCTTCCGCGCGGACGCCCGCCCCATGCCAGCGCCCGCCCCCGCCGCTGGCCGGGCCGGCCAACGGTGTCGGCGGCGGGCCGCGGGCCGCGACCGTATCGGCGGCGGGCCGCGAACTGCCTTCATGGCGCCGGTCAGGCGCCCGCCGCCGATGCCGTCCCGGGCCGGCCGCCGCCGCCGCCGCCTCGCCCCGCGGGCGCGGGCGGGGTCGGCGACGCGTCAACAGCGCCGTCCGAGTCCGCCCGGGCCGCGGCCGTGGCAGGCTTGGCCGCGCCGGCCAACGTGGCGGCGCCCGGCCCAGTCGGCGTGTTTGCGACGCCCCACCCCAGCCTCTGCGCCACCAGGCCTCGCAGCCCCTCGCTCGTCACCGCCCGAGGGCACGCCGTCCGTGTCGCCCCCAGGCAAGCGGGGGCGAGACTCCCGGGGGCCCCAGGGTCGCCTTGGACTTCTCGACCCCTGCTGGGTCGAGTAGTCCTCGAGGGCGAGACGCCAGGGGGCCCCAGGGTCGCCTTGGACTTCTCGACCCCTGCGGCGCCGGACCGGGGAGGGGGGGAGGAGGGGGGGGTGATCGCTTTGGAAGTATAGTGCTTCAGCACGAATCCCATGGAAAGCCAGCATATCTCCGGTCTTGACATGTGGAAACTCTTCCAACTTTGCAAAATCCCTGTGAATGATTTGAGACTCTTTAGGACAAGTTTGCAATAGTTGCTGCATATTAACTGTCTTGATGCTTCCCGCTGTTCGTGCCCGTTGAGGCGGCTTTGCCCCCGTGAGTTTGCA
>DUZF01000173.1 GCA_013349665.1 Rhodospirillaceae bacterium
CGACAGGTCGTTGACGGCGAACAGGCCGCCGAAGCGCATGGTCAGATGTTCGACGGCGAGCAGGGTCATTTGAGCCGCACCGTCGGTTCGCGGCTGGCCAGCAGGCCGCGCGGACGCCAGAGCATGATCAGCACCATGGCGCCGCCGAAGGCCAGCATGCGGTATTGCTGCAGTTCGCGGAACCATTCGGGCAGGCCGACCAGCAGGATCGCCGCCAGCACGATGCCGATCTGGCTGCCCATGCCGCCGAGGACGACGATGGCGAGGATGATCGCCGATTCGATGAAGGTGAAGCTTTCCGGGCTGATGAAGCCCTGGCGGGTGGCGAAGAACGAGCCGGCGAAGCCGGCGAACATGGCGCCCAGGGCGAAGGCCGACAGCTTGGTCTTGGTGGGGTCTATGCCTAAGCTGCGGCAGGCGGTCTCGTCTTCGCGCAGCGCCTCCCAGGCCCGCCCGATGGGCAGCCGGCGGATCCTGAGGGTGAACAGGTTGGTGGCCAGAGCCAGGGCCAGGATCAGATAATAAAGGAAATAGATCCGATGCTCGGTGGAGAAGGGCAGGCCGAAGAACTCGTGAAAGGTGGTGCGTCCCGGCGCGCTGGCCAGCAACGGCAGGCCGAAGAAACTGGGGCGCTGGATACCGGAAATGCCCACCGGTCCGTTGGTCAGGTCCTGCCAGTTGAGCAACACGACGCGGACGATCTCGCCGAAGCCGAGGGTGACGATGGCCAGATAGTCGCCCCTGAGACGCAGCACCGGAAATCCCAGCAGGATGCCGAAAGCGGCCGCCATGGCCCCGGCCAGCGGCAGGCACAGCCAGAACGACAGGCCGAAATTCTGCGACAGCAGGGCATAGGAATAGGCGCCGACGGCATAGAAGGCGACATAGCCGAGATCCAGCAGCCCGGCCAGCCCGACGACGATGTTGAGCCCCCAGCCGAGCATCACATAGATCAGCAGCAGGGTCGCCTTGTCCAGCAGGTTGCGGTCGGCCAGCGGCGTCCAGGGCAGGATGACGGCGGCGGCGATCAGCGCCCAGCCGGCGATGCGCCGGCGGCGTCCGCCATGCTGGGCCAGGGGCAGTACCGCCTGGCGCTTGGGACGGAGGTAACGGCCGATCAGGCCGCCGCCGAAGGTCAGGCCCAGGCGTCCGGCGAAGACGGCGGCGGCGGCCAGGCCGACCCAGCCGAAGCGGTAATTGAGCGACAGGCCCTGGGCGCTGCCGGCCAGTTCGAAGCCCAGCATCGGCAGCGCCAGCAGCGCGGCGACGACAGCCGCGGCGGCGGCATCCTTGATAGCCGCGGCGGCGGCATCTTTCAGAGCCGCGGACAAGATCAGACCTTTTCCACTTCCGGCTTGCCGAGCAAACCGGTAGGTCGGAACACCAGCACCAGCACCAGGATGGAGAAGGCCGCCACATCCTTGTATTCGATGCTGAAATAGCCCGACCAGAAGGCCTCGATGAGGCCGATCAGCAACCCGCCCAGCATGGCCCCGGGCAGCGAGCCGATGCCGCCGAGGACGGCGGCGGTGAAGGCCTTCATGCCGGCGACGAAGCCGATATAGAAATCGATGACGCCGTAATAGAGGGTGACCATGAAGCCGGCGACGGCGGCCAGCGAGGCGCCGATGACGAAAGTCAGCGAGACCACCCGGTCGACATCGACGCCGAGCAGCGCCGCCATCGTCATGTCCTGTTCTGTGGCCCGCTGGGCGCGGCCCAGCCTGGTGCCGGTGATCAGCCAGCTGAACCCCGCCATCAGGGCGACGGTGACGGCGACGATGACCATCTGCAGATAGGACAGTGTCACATGGTAATCTGCGGTGGCCGCCGACAGCTCGATGCCGCCTTGGATGATCGGCGGCAGCGGCTTGACCCGCGCCCCTTGCGACACCTGGGCGAAATTCTGCAGCACGATGGACATGCCGATGGCGGAAATCAGCGGCGCCAGCTTGAACGAGCCGCGCAGCGGCCGGTAGGCCAGCCGTTCGACGGTCCAGCCATAGACAGCGGTAAACAGCATGGCCAGCAGCAGCACCAGCAACAGCGCCAGGGGCAGATAGGTGATGCCGAGCACCCCCATCAGCAGGAAGCCGATCAGGGAAATGAATGCCCCCAGCATGTAAATATCGCCATGGGCAAAATTGATCATGCCGATAATGCCGTACACCATCGTGTAGCCGATGGCGATCAGCCCGTAGATGGCCCCCAGGGTAACGCCGTTGATCAGTTGCTGCAGGAAATAGTCCATCCTCGATCGACCGTATCCCATCAGGTCAGGCTGTCAAGCACCATTCAGGACGTCATTTTTCTCGCCGAGGGTGATGAAAGGGCGAACTGTCATGCGAGCACTTGCGACGTTCCTGGCGGTCCTGGCGATCAGCGGCTGCGCCACCGCCCCGCCGGGGTCGATGATGGCGGCGGGGCCGGCCGGCG
>DUZF01000148.1 GCA_013349665.1 Rhodospirillaceae bacterium
CGGATTGCACGCGTAAAGCAACGAATAACAACTGACATAGCTCTTTCCTCCGGGGTGCCGGGTTCACCGGCAGACATCAGAAGAACGCCTTGACGTCGTTGCTTAACCAACTTTGGGCCAGAGGCACGTGCGCGGTACGTCTGAAACGCTATTTACGCTTTTTTTCGCAGATGAAAAGAAAAAAAATTCCAGATCCGAAAATTTTTTAGTTTTTCCATAAAATTCAAATGGTTGCGAGCGAGCCCGAAAGACGAATCAAGAGTCACTTAGGGCAGCTTGCGAGTACCGGTCGAGCTATCTTCTCCCATGACGGGTAATGCTAGATCAAACCGGCCAGGGGACTGCTGGGATCGGCATAGCGCTTCTTGGCCATGCGACCAGCCCGATAGGCCAGGCGGCCGGCCTCCACCGCCCGGCGCATCGCCCCGGCCATCAGGATCGGCGACCTGGCCTGGGCGATGGCGGTGTTCATCAATACGCCGTCGCATCCCAGTTCCATGGCGATGGCGGCATCGGAGGCGGTGCCGACCCCGGCGTCCACCAGAACCGGCACTTTCGCCTGTTCGATGATCAGCCGGATATTGACCTGGTTCTGAATGCCCAGCCCGGATCCGATGGGAGCCCCCAGCGGCATGATGGCGCAGCAGCCGAGATCCTCCAGCCGTCTGGCCAGGATGGGGTCGTCGGTGCAGTAGACCATAACCTGGAAACCGTCCGAGATCAGCGCCTTGGCCGCCGCCAGGGTCTCCACCATGTCGGGATAGAGGCTCTTCTGGTCGCCCAGCACCTCCAGCTTGACCAGATCCCAGCCCCCGGCCTCGCGCGCCAGACGCAGCGTGCGCACCGCCTCGTCGGCGGTGTAGCAGCCGGCGGTATTGGGCAGGAAGGTATAGTCCTTGGGACTGACATAATCGATCAGCATGGGCTGGGAGGGGTCGGACAGATTGACCCGGCGCACCGCCACAGTGACGATTTCGGCGCCGGAGGCCTTGATGGCCGCCGCCGTTTCCTCAAAATCGCGGTATTTCCCGGTACCCACCAGCAGGCGCGAGCGGAAGCTGCGTCCGGCGACCACCAGCGGGTCGGCATCGTCCTCAGGGGGGGCTCCGCCGCCGATGAAATGAACGATCTCCAGGCGATCGCCGTCGGTCAGGCTGGTTTCGCCGAACGCCGAGCGGGGAACGATTTCCAGATTCCGTTCAACCGCCACCTTGCGGTGATCGAGACCCAGTTCGGCCAGCAGCGCCCCGACGGTGGTGGTGGTCGCCAGCGCCCGGCTTTCGCCATTCAGCACAATGTTCATCTAAATCCGGCATCCATCGACAAAAAGGGCGCTCAGTATGAGGCGACGCCGCCCGTCTTTCAACGCCCCATCGCCAACAGCTTCGTTGTATGACAAAACCTGGGCAACCGTTAGAATGCGTCCGGCCGCAAGATAAGGAGCATGGTGTGGAGCCCGACGAATTTTCATTGATCCGCCAGCTTGAGATGCCGATCCATCCCGAGGGGTGGCGCTTCGTCGCCATTTTCGCGGCGGCGACCCTGCTGTTGTTCTGGCTGTGGACACCGCTGGGCTGGCTGGGCGTGTTGCTCACCGCCTGGTGCGCCTATTTCTTCCGCGACCCGGTGCGGGTGACGCCCAACCGTCCCGGCCTGATCGTCAGTCCCGCCGATGGCGTGGTCCAGTCGGTGGGGCCGGCGCCGCCGCCGGTAGAATTGGACATGGGCGACCAGCCGCTGACCCGCGTCGTCGTTTTCATGAACGTCTTCAATGTTCATGTGAACCGCGTTCCGGCTTCCGGCCAGGTGGTTCGCCGCGCCTACACTCCCGGCGCCTTCTTCAACGCCTCGCTCGACAAAGCCAGCCAGTTCAACGAGCGGATGGCCGTCTGCCTCAACCTCGCCGACGGGCGACGCCTCGCCTTCGTGCAGATCGCCGGCCTGGTGGCACGGCGCATCCGCTGCGATCTGGTCGAGGACCAGGCGGTCAATGCCGGCCAGCGGGCCGGACTGATCCGCTTCGGCAGCCGGGTCGATGTCTATCTGCCGCCCGGCGTGCACCCCCTGGTGGTCGCCGGACAAACCGCCGTCGCCGGCGAAACGGTTATCGCCGATCTCGACAGCCGCGAAGGCCCGCGCCGGGGAGAGCCGAGTTGATGTTCCAACGCCGGCGGCCGCCCCGCATCACCGGGCTGTCGCTCAATAAACTGTTGCCCAACATCCTGACCATGCTGGCGTTGTGCGCCGGCCTCACCTCGATCCGCTTCGGGCTGCACGGAAAATGGGAAGCCGGCGTGCTGTCGATCCTGCTGGCCGGCGTCCTCGACGGCCTCGATGGACGTATCGCCCGCCTGCTGCACGGCACCAGCAAATTCGGCGCCGAACT
>DUZF01000210.1 GCA_013349665.1 Rhodospirillaceae bacterium
GCGGAGCGCGACCAGTCCCGGCTGATGGCGGAAATCGATGCCGTCATTGCGCGGGCCCTGAATACGCAGCCGGGAGAAGCAAATGGCTGACATGGAATTGAACGAATTCAAAGGAGAGGAAACCGGCGGCGACGCCATGGACGGTCCTCGCTCGGCGCGCGACCTGGAAGCTGTCTACGACATTCCTGTGCAGGTTTCGGCGGTCCTCGGCAAGGCCACCATGCAGGTCAACCAACTGCTCAAACTGGGGCGCGGCGCCGTCGTCGAACTGGACCGCAAGGTCGGCGAGGCCATCGACATTTATGTCAACAACCGCCTGGTGGCACGCGGTGAAGTCGTGGTGGTTGAGGATCGCCTCGGGGTAACGATGACGGAAATCATCAAAACGGATCGGTCATAATGCAGCTCTTGATCATCGGCGCGCTTGACGGACAGGTCGGCGCGGCAAGCCAGATCGCCATGGCGCGTGGCGCCCAGGTTACCCTTGTCGACACGGTGGACAGCGGGCTCGACTACCTGCGGTCCGGCCAGGGCGCCAATCTGGTGATGATCGACGTGAAATTCGACATCAAGGGACTGGTCGACAGCCTCGCCGCCGAGCGCATTATCGTACCGGTGGTGGCCTGCGGTATCGGCACCGACGCCGCCGCCGCGGTGCGCGCCATCCGCGCCGGGGCCAAGGAATACATCCCCCTGCCGCCGGATGCCGATCTGATCGCCGCAGTGATTGCCGCGGTGACCGAGGAAAGCCACGCCATCATTTTCCGCGACCCGATGATGAGCCAGGTGCTGCGCATGGCCGAACAGGTGGCGCCCAGCGACGCCTCGATCCTGATCACCGGCGAATCCGGCACCGGCAAGGAACTGGTGGCGCGCCTAATCCACCGTAAGAGCAAACGCTCGGGCAAGCGTTTCGTCGCCCTCAATTGCGCGGCGATCCCTGAGAATCTCCTCGAGAGCGAGCTGTTCGGCCATGAAAAGGGCTCCTTCACCGGCGCGGTGGCGCGACGGCTCGGCAAGTTCGAGGAAGCCAACGGCGGCACCCTGTTGCTCGACGAGGTGAGCGAAATGGACATCCGCCTGCAGGCCAAATTATTGCGCGCCTTGCAGGAAAAGGAAATCGACCGCGTCGGCAGCACCCAACCGGTCAAGGTGGATGTGCGCATCATCGCCACCTCCAACCGCTCGATGGACGAGGCGGTGCGCAAGGGAACCTTCCGCGAGGACCTGTTCTTCCGCCTCAACGTCGTCAATCTGCAGATCCCCAGCCTCAAAGACCGCCCACTCGACATCGAGATCCTGGCCAATCACTTCATCCGCAAATATTCGGACCTCAACGGCATCAAACAGAAATCGCTGGCCGAGACCGCCAAACGGATGCTCATCGGCCATGTCTGGCGCGGCAATGTCCGCGAGTTGGAGAACACCATGCATCGCGCCGTGCTGCTGGCCGGAGGGGAGGAAATCGGGATGGAGTCGATCATCCTGTCCGGAGCCCCCGTCGTCCATGATCCGGCACAGGTGACGGTCGCCTCCGCCGCCGCGGCGGCGGCGTCCGCGATCGGCGCCACCAAGGGTCTGGTCGGTCGCACCATGGCCGATGTCGAACGCGACCTGATCATCGACACTCTCGAGCATTGCCTCGGCAACCGCACCCATGCGGCGACCATTCTCGGCATTTCGATCCGCACTCTGCGCAACAAGATCCGCCAATACAGCGACGAAGGCGTCGCCGTGCCGCCAGCAGGCGACGGCGAACGGCCGATAATCTGATCCCGGCGAAAGGAACGATGACTTGGCCGACAACGCGGAAACCGCAGAAGCCCCAGTAGCCGCGGCAAATCCGTTTGGGTGGTCTCTCGGCCGTATCGCCCACGCCCTGGCGCGCGGCGACATCGTCTTCGCCTTCGGCGTCACCGGATTGCTGGTGGCGCTTATCCTGCCGATGCCGACCTGGCTCCTCGATGTCTCGCTGGCCATGTCGCTGACCTTCGCGGTGATGATCCTGATGACCGCGATCTTCATCGAGAAGCCAACCGAATTCAGCTCCTTCCCTACCGTCCTGCTGATGGCGACACTGCTCCGCCTGGCGCTGAACCTCGCCTCGACTCGCCTCATCCTGGCCCATGGTCACGAAGGTACGGCCGGCGCCGGCAAGGTCATCCAGGCCTTCGCCGGCTTCGTCATGAGCGGCAATTTCGTCATCGGCATTATCGTCTTCGCCATCCTGGTGATCGTCAATTTCGTGGTCATCACCAAGGGCTCCGGGCGTATCGCCGAAGTGGCGGCGCGCTTCACCTTGGACGCCATGCCCGGCAAGCAGATGGCCATCGACGCCGAT
>DUZF01000238.1 GCA_013349665.1 Rhodospirillaceae bacterium
GGGGTGGTTTCGGTATTCGCCACCGCGCGCCAGCATAAGCTGATCAAAGGCTATCTCGACAAGGTCCTGACCAAGGCCGGCGCACAGGTGCTGATCGAGGCCAAGGTGGTGGAAATCAGCCTGTCGGATCAATACAGCACCGGTGTCGATTGGATGGCCTTGCGCCAGAACATGCAGAAGGTCGGCGGCGGCATCAGCCTGTTGAGCCCCAGCACCAATCCGTCGGCCACGCTGCCCTCCCTGCCGGCCGGGCAGGTCTATAACCTGCCAAGTCCTTTCGGAACCTCGGGGTTCAATGTCGGCATCACCTCCTTCGGCGGCGATCTGGCGGGGATGATCAATCTGGTCAAGGCCTTCGGCAGTACAAGGACGCTGTCGAGCCCGCGGCTGACCGTCATGAACAATCATACCGCGGTGCTGAAAGTCGCCGAGAACCATGTTTATTTCAAACTGACGGCGACCGTCACCTCGACCCCGACGGCTACCGGCTCGACCCCGTCGCAGACCGCCACCTACAGCAGCCAGTTGCAGACGGTGCCCATCGGCCTGGTGATGACGGTGCAGCCCTCCATTGATTCAGAGCGCGACCAGGTGACGCTGTCCATGCGTCCGACGGTCACCGCCTGGTCCGGCAATACGGTATCCGACCCGGCCGTCGCCCTCAGCCTGGCCAGCGCCTGCAGCACCTCGACCTCGTCGGCCTGCTCGCAGTCCTCGATCAATACCGCCATCAGCAGTTCCAGTGTGCCGGTGATCGACGTGCGCGAAATGGAATCGGTGGTCACCGTGCCGTCGGGCGCCGTGGTGGTGATGGGTGGCCTGATGCAGGAGGTGGTCAACAAAACCGACAGCGGGCTGCCCGGGGCCATGGATGTTCCGGTGGTCGGCAGCCTGTTCAAGGCCGACAGCGACCAGACCAAGATGACCGAACTGGTGGTTTTCCTCAAAGCCACCGTGGTGCATGGCGCACCGGTCATCGACGATGCCGACAAGGATGTCTACAAGCGCTATATGCATGATGCGCGGCCTTTGGGGTTCTGATGGGGGCTGATCGGCAGGCCGCCGCGGCGTATCCATGAGCGCTACGCTCCGCTATGTCCTGATAACCGCGATCCGCGACCGTTTCGTCGCCGCCATCGCTGTCGCCCTGGCCGCCGCCGTCGGCGCCGCCGCCCTGCTTGGCGCATCCGCCGTGGCCGAGGGCCAGGCTCTGGCCCTGGCCTATGCCGGCGAAATGATCCGACTGGTTCTGGTCCTGGGCCTGATTACCTTCATCAGTTTCCATGTCCGGCGCATGCATGAAACCCGGGAGATCGAGGCCATCCTGGCGCGGCCGATCTCGCGGGCGACCTTCGTGCTGGCCTATTACACCGCCTATTCGACCATCGCCCTCGGCCTATCCTTGCTGGCCAGTCCTCTGCTGATGCTGGTGCTGGGGGCCGGCGGTGCCGGCCTCGCCGAGTGGCAGGCCAGCCTGATGCTGGAATGCCTGGTGGTGGTGGGTCTGGCGCTGTTCGCCGCGATGAGTCTGGAAAGCGCCACCGCGGCGGTGCTGGCGGCCTTGGGATTTTATGTGCTGGGCCGTTCGGCGGCGGTGTTGCGGGCCATCGCCGAAGCCGGCACCGCCATCTTCGGCCAGGACGCGCTCAATCTGGCCGCCCGCTGGGTGTCGGATGTGATTGCCCTGTTGATGCCGCGTCTCGATCTGTTCGGGCAAAGCCGGTGGCTGGTTTACGGACCCGGCGGCGGTTGGGGGCTGTCGGAACTGCTCCTGCAAACGCTGATTTACGCCCCCCTGCTGCTGGCGGCGACGATCCGCGATCTCGACGCCAGGCGCTTTTGACGATGACGCGGGTCAAGCCGGTCTGGCTGGTGTTTTTCGCCATGCTGGCGGCGCAGTTGGCTTTCGCCCATCAGGTTCGCGGTCTGCGGGCCGCCATCGAGGAAATGCCCTATCCGCTGAGCGACCGGGCCTTGAAATTTCTTGCCTTCGGCGACGACCAGTTCCTGTTCCGCGGCATCGCCCGGTGGTTGCAGGATGTCGGCGACGGTGGCGGCCGCCTCAGGCCCCTGCGCGATTACGATTACGGGAGGGTCGTTGGCTGGCTGGAAATACTCGACAGACTGGATGGTGAGTCTGACTATGGATATTCTCTCGCAGCACATTACTTTGGCGCGGTTACTGAAGACAAGAAAGTAAAAATTATTGCTGAATATTTGAGAGGAGCGGCGATGGCACGTCCGGCGCGCCGCTGGCCATGGCTGGTCTGGGCGGCGACCCATGTCCGGCATCCGGTGACGG
>DUZF01000334.1 GCA_013349665.1 Rhodospirillaceae bacterium
GGAGGTGCAGGGCTTGGCCAGAAACTGATGGGCCGGCCCCACCGTCCGCATCACGCTTTCCATTTCCGAATAGCCCGACAGGACGATCCGCAGCATGGCGGGATAAAGCTGGCGCACCTCGTTCAGCAGCGTCGCGCCGTCCATGCCGGGCATGCGCATATCGGTGACGATGACGTCGAACGGCTCGGCGGCCAGCAGCTCGAGGGCCGCCTGCCCGCTTTCGACGAACGACATGTCCCACTGCGGCGCCAGCCCCCTGAGGGTGCGGCGCAGTCCGGCCAGCAGATTGGCGTCGTCATCGACGAACAGCACCCGGTATCTCATTCCGGCTCCAACGGCAACGACAGGGTAAAGCGGGAACCTTTGCCCTCCTCGCTGTCCACCTGGATGCGTCCGCCATGTTTGGCGACGACGACATCGCGGCAGATAGCCAGTCCCTGGCCGGTCCCTTTGCCGATCCCCTTGGTGGTGAAGAAGGGGTCGAAAATCCGCCGCTTGACCGTCTCCGGCATGCCTATGCCGTCATCGGCGACAATGATTTCCACCATCTCGCCCGCCCGTCGCGTCGAGATGGTGATATGCCCCAGGGACGCCGGTCCTTTCGCCTCGATGGCATGAACAGCATTGATCAGCAAATTGAGAAACACCTGGTTCATCTCGCCCGGCAGGCAGGTCACCAGCGGCAGGGCGGCATCGAGATCAAGCCCGATCTCGGCGGCCAGCTTCCACTCGTTGCGGCTGACCGCCACGGTATTTTCGATCGACCGATTGAGATCGACGGCGGTTTTCTCCTTTTCCCCGGGATGGGAAAAGTCCTTCATCGCCAGCACGATCCGCGCCACCTGGCCGACGCCCTCGAGAGACTGGGCGATGGCCCGGGGTATCTCGCCCAGCAGATAGGCAAGCTCGGCCTGGTCAATGGCCGGAGAGCCCCGCAGCTGTTCGATCAGCGGCAGGATCTCGTCGAAGGCGCCGCTCAGAAAGCGGATATTGTCGCCGATATACTGGATCGGCGTATTGATTTCATGGGCGATCCCGGCGGCCAGCTGGCCGACGCTGGCCAGCTTGGAGGATTGAAGCGCGTCCGCCTGGGCTTCTTTCAGTTTGCCGATGTCGCGGAAGGACAGGATGACGCCCTTGTGCCGGCCATCCTCAACCACCGGCGAACAGGCATAGCCGACCGGCAATCGGCGGCCGTCGGCAAGATCGAAAACGGCGTCGTCCTCGGCGAACGGCGTGGTGCCGAACACCACCGCCGCGCCGTTGCGCTGGGTCCTGAACACCTCCTCGACCGGACGGCCGACCAGGCCTGCGCCGTCGGCCAGCAGGCGCTTCGCCGAGCTGTTGGCGAAGGTGATGGTCCCCGCCGGTTCAATGAACAGAATTCCCTGGAACAGGCTGTCGGCATCACCCAGCCGCACAGCTCCGGCCGGCAGGTCGGCGGCGTCGGTCTGATCCTGGCACAGCAATACGATCCGCATCGGCGGCAGATTAACTAATTATCGGCACCTTCGCCATGCTGTCTGTGGTTTCGGCGATCCACAGCAGATGCCGGCCGGTGGCATCGCGGTCGGCGAAGGCCATCTGGCGCAGATACAATGCTGAAACCTTCGATCCGGAAGCGGGAACCTGGCATTCCTCGAAGGTGGCGCCGCCGGCGATCATCCCGGCCAGCGGATCGCCGACCCCCAGCGACCACAGCAATTCGCGCAATTTCAGATTTTTGAGCGGCGTCGGCAGGATGCCGAAACGCTCGGCAAAGGCCTGGTTCCCCCATTCGGCAATGCCGTCCCGGTGGATCAGGGCCGGACAGGGTACCGCCGCCACCGAAGAAAACTCTCGTGAACCCATCGCCTCGCACCGAAAAACGGAAGTTTGTTACGCTAAAGGCGATGGTGACGGCTTGGCAGGGTTACCGACATCCCCATTTAGGGACAAGATTTACTATGACCTTGGCAAAAGCATCGGTAAGAGTGTAGGGCATGGCAAGCAAGCCCCGTATCCTGTTCGTCGATGACGAACCCAATATCCTCGAGTCCCTGCGCCGGATGCTGCGCGGCCGCCTTGCCGCCTGGGACATGATATTCCTCGACCGTCCGGCGGACGCCCTGGTGGCGCAGCGCCAGCAACCGTTCGACGTGGCGGTGGTGGACATGCGGATGCCGGAAATGAACGGCTTCGAGCTGATTGCCGGCCTCAGATCGGCCTCGGCGACCACCGTCGCCATCATGCTGACCGGC
>DUZF01000316.1 GCA_013349665.1 Rhodospirillaceae bacterium
CCCGGGCCCAGAAGGTGATGCGCGAACGCACCCATCTGGAACAGGCGGTCGGCTCGGTGCGGATCATCGAACGGCAGCTCGACGACTGCCTGGGGCTGATCGAACTGGGCGAGGCGGAAGGCGACCAGGAGGTGGTGGACGACGCCGAACGCCAGCTGCAGCGCCTGAAGGCGGACGCCCGCCAGCGCGAGCTGGAAAGCCTGCTGTCCGGCGAAGCCGACAGCAATGACTGCTATCTCGAGGTCCATGCCGGGGCCGGCGGCACCGAGGCGCAGGACTGGGCGGAGATGCTGCTCAGGATGTATACCCGCTGGGGCGAGCAGCATGGCTATAAGGTGCTGTGGCTGGAGGAAAGCGCCGGCGAGGAAGCCGGTCTCAAATCCGCCACCGTGCAGATTTCCGGGCACAATGCCTATGGCTGGCTGAAGACGGAAAGCGGCGTGCACCGTCTGGTGCGCATTTCACCTTATGATTCGGCGGCCCGCCGCCACACCAGTTTCAGCTCCGTCTGGGTCTATCCGGTGGTCGACGACACCATCGACATCCAGATCAACGAAAGCGATTGCCGTATCGATACCTTCCGCGCCTCCGGGGCCGGCGGCCAGCATGTCAACAAGACCGATTCGGCGATCCGCATCACCCATATTCCCAGCGGCATCGTCGTCAGCTGCCAGGCCGACCGCTCGCAGCATCGCAACCGGGCGGTGGCCTGGGACATGTTGCGGGCCCGCATGTACGAGGCGGAACTGCAGAAGCGGGAAGCGGTGGCGCAGGCCGAGGCGGATGCCAAGACCGACATCGGCTGGGGCCACCAGATCCGTTCCTATGTGCTGCAGCCCTATCAGATGGTCAAGGATCTGCGCACCGGGGTCGAGACCTCGGATACCCAGGGAGTCCTCAACGGCGATCTCGACCAGTTCATGGCCGCCTCGCTGGCCGCCCGCATCGAGGGTGGTGTCGGGCCGGTCGACGACGTTCCATGAAATTGATTGTCTCAGTCGTCCTGCTGCTGGCGGCAACGCCGGTGGCGGCGGCTGACGGCGTCCCCATCACGCCCGCTCCCGGGCCGGCCCGCGCCATCGGCGGCGCCGCCAACGGATGCCTGGCCGGAGGGGTGGCGATGCCGCTGTCGGGCCCCGGCTGGGAAGTGCTGCGTCCCGAGCGCAATCGTTTCTGGGGGCATCCGGCGCTGGTCGGCTTTCTCGCCGAGACCGCCGGCAGGACGGCCCGGCTGGGTCGGCTGCTGATCGGCGATATGGCGCAGCCTCGCGGCGGGCATATGGCCTATGGCCATGGCAGCCATCAGACCGGCATCGACGCCGATATCCTCTATCGCCTGGCCGACGGGCCGCTGACGGCCGAAGAACGGGCCCGGCCGGCGATGGACGAGGTGCTGATGCGGGGCGTTCCCGACCCGGCCCGCTGGGGGACGGCGCAGGTCAATCTGCTCAAGGTCTTCGCTCTCGACCCCAGGGTCGAACGGATCTTCGTCAACGCGGCGGTCAAGCGCGCCCTCTGCGCCGATGCCGGCGCCGACCGCGCCTGGCTGGCCAGGCTGCGTCCCTGGTGGGGGCATGCCGAGCATTTTCATGTCCGCCTGCGCTGCCCGGCCGAGGATCGCGATTGCCTGCCCGGTCCGCCGATACCGCCGGGCGACGGCTGCGGCCCCGAGTTGGCCTGGTGGTTCACTCCCGAGGCGACGACGCCGGCCGCCAAGCCTGGTCCGGCGAAACCGCGGCCGCCGCTGCCGGCGGCCTGCGGCGCGGTCATGGCCGCGCCAGATCCTGGTAATAGGCCGGCGGAAACCCCGCCTGCCGCCGGGCCTCGAGATTGAACGGCGCCTTCAGGCCCTTGGTGAAGTGGCGTCGCACGATGTCCTGGTAGGCGACGGTCGGGTCCTCACCGGCGGCCCGGCAGAGGACTTCGAACCAGCGCACCCCGGCCGCCACATGGGAGATCTCGTCGGTGAAGATCTCGGTCAGCATGGCGGCGGTGGCGGTCTCGCCGGCCTCGGCCAGGCGACGGATGCTGTTGGGGGCGGTATCGAGGGCGCGGGCCTCCAGGGTCATCGGCACCACCGCCAGGCGTTCCCGCAGATCGCCGGCGGTCTTGGCCGCCGCCTCCCACAGGCCGTCATGCGCCGGTTCGGCGCCATATCCCGAGCCAAGGCCGTTCAGCGCCGTCTCCAGGGCCTGGAAATGTCGCGCCTCCTCGA
>DUZF01000199.1 GCA_013349665.1 Rhodospirillaceae bacterium
GCTGTCGTTGAGACGGGCCATGACGGCCAGGATGGCGGTGCTGTCGATGCCGCTGGAGAGGAACAGGCCATAGGGGACGTCGGAGCGCTGGTGAACCAGGACGCTGTCGGTGAGCACACGGTCCAGTTCGGCCAGCGCCGCCACCTCGGACATCGCCTTCGGCCGCCCTGCCGGCAAGGCCGGCTGGCGGCGCCGTTCGGTCACCCGTCCGCCCTTGACCAGCAGCGCCTCGCCGGGCAGCAGGCGGTGGATATCCTTGAAAATGCTGTCGGCGCCGGTGGTGAACTGCAGCTGCAGCAACTCGCCGACGGCGCGGCGTTCGACCTCCGCCGCCGCCAGACCGGCGGCGATCAGGGCCTGGGGTTCCGAGGCGAAGGCGAAACCGAAGGCTCCCTCGGTATAGTACAGAGGCTTGATGCCGAAGGGATCCCTGGCAAGGAACAGGCTGCCGGCGTCCGGGTCATGAAGGGCGAAGGCATACATGCCGCGCAGATGGGCCAGGCAATCGAGACCATAGCGGCGATACAGCGGCAGAATGGTTTCGCAATCGGAATGGGTGGCGAAATCGGCGTCGGCCAGCAGGCCCTGGCGCAATTCCGGGTGGTTGTAGATCTCGCCATTGGCCACCAGGGCGGCGCCGCCTTTGTCGAACAGCGGCTGATCGCCGGTGGTGAGGTCGATGATCGCCAGCCTGGTATGCACCAGAGCGGTATCGCCGCGCACCAGGCGCCCATGGCCGTCCGGCCCGCGATGGGCCAGCGCCCGCTCCAGGCGGTCGAGGGTCGCCGCTGCCGGGGGCGTCCCGTCGACGGTCATGACACCGGCAATTCCACACATCAGCGGGCAACCTTGGCAAAAAATTGCAGATAGCGATCAACCACCGCCGGTCGGCTGAAACGACTTTCATAAGTCAAGCGGCCGCCCTGCGCCAGTTTTTCGGCAAGCCCGCCATCCCTGATCACCGTCGAGACGGCACCTGCCAGGGCGCCGGCATCCTCCATCGGCACCAACAGGCCGTCGACGCCGTCGGTGATCAAACCGGCCGGCCCGGTCGAGGCGGCGGCCACCACCGGGGTGCGGTGCACCCAGGCCTCGAGGATGACATTGCCCAGCGGCTCGACGCGCGACGGACAGACCAGGATGTCGGCGGCCTCCAGCAAAGACTGGGCATCGTCGCGCCAGCCAAGGAAGCGGATCCTGCCGGCGATCCCCAGGGCATCGCTCTGGGCCTTGAGAGGCCCCAGCAGCGGCCCCTCGCCGGCCAGCCACAGATGGGCGTCGGGCAATCGGGCCATGGCGGCGAGCAGGATGTCGAAGGCCTTGTCGGAATGCAGCCGGCCCAGCGCCAGCAGCAGCGGCACGCCCTCGGGAGTGGCCAGACTGTCGCGGCGGACCGCCGTCGCCGGACGTTCGTCGACGAAATTGGGCAGATAATGCACCCGCTCGGCCGGCCAGCCGTGGTCGCGGATATAGCTGACGATATGCTGGGTATTGCCAACCAGATGGTCGCAATGGCGGAAGTATTTCATCTTGTAGTAGCCGCCCAGGCGGGCCACATGGACGAACTGCCGCGACGTCGGACAGAGCGTCGCCGCCCGGCTCATCCAGCTGAGCAGGATATCGGGGGCAAAGTCGCGGATCTGGCGGCGGATCAGCCAGCGGCTGAGGATGTCGCCATTGGCCAGGAAGGGCATGGTCAGCGTCGGTACGCCGGCGGCCAGGAGGTCATCGCGGCATACCGCGCCGCGGCGGATCAGCGCCCGCTGGGACAGGCCGCGTTCCTGCAGGGCGCCGCACATCCGCCCGAAGAACAGCTCGGCGCCGCCCGTCTTGTCGCTTGCCATGACCTGCAGCAAGCGCATTAAACCCTCGTCTCTAAATGGAAACCCTCCGGTAGACGCCGTCTACCGGAGGGTCGAAAACATCCGTGATCAGCTGGCGAGCATCGCCAGCAGCAGGATGGCAACGATGTTGATGATCTTGATCATCGGATTGACGGCCGGACCGGCGGTGTCCTTGTAGGGATCGCCGACGGTGTCGCCGGTGACCGCCGCCTTATGGGCGTCGGACCCCTTGCCGCCGTGATGGCCGTCCTCGATGTACTTCTTGGCGTTGTCCCAGGCGCCGCCGCCGGAGGTCATCGACAAAGCGACGAACAGGCCGGTGACGATGGTGCCCAGCAGCATGGCGCCCAGGGCGGAGAA
>DUZF01000166.1 GCA_013349665.1 Rhodospirillaceae bacterium
TGGAACCGATGATCAGCGCCGCCGATCTGGTGACCGAGATGACGGTGGTGAAACACCCCTTCCGCGACGGCGTGAAGGCCCAGCCAGGAGTCGAATTCTGATGCGACGACTTGCCCTTCTGTTCTTTCTGACCCTCGGCATCGCCGCCGCGCATGCCGAGGCGCTGGACCAGGCGCAGGTGGTGGCCGCCGCCACCACCACCGTCGAACGGATGAAGACCGACGCCAATTTCCAGCAGACCTTCCAGCCCAAGCTGGCCCAGGCCCGCGCCGTGCTGATCGTGCCGGCGCTGTACAAAGGCGGCTTCATCCTCGGCGGCCAATATGGCAATGGCGTGCTGCTGGGCCGCCGCGGCGAGGGCAACTGGACCTATCCCGCCTTCTATACCCTCGAGGGCGGCAGTTTCGGCCTGCAGTTCGGCCTGGAAAGCTCGGCCATCATTCTGCTGGTGATGAGCGAACCGGGGCTGAAGGCGATCCTCGACAACCAGTTCAAATTCGGTGCCGACGCCGGCATCACCGTGGTGGTGGTGGGGGCCTCGGTGGGCGCCGCCACCACCAGCAATCTGGGAGCCGACATCCTCGCCTATTCGCTGTCGGGGATTGGCCTCTACGGCGGGCTGTCGCTGGAGGGGACCGTGCTGTCACCCCGCGAGTCCTGGAACGCCGCCTATTACGGCCGCAACCTGTCGTCCAGGGCGATCGTGCTGGACAACGCCGCCAGCAACCCCCAGGCCGAGCATCTGCGGGATATCCTTGCGCGTTAGAAAATTTGCCCCTCAATCGCCGGGCGTCGCCTCCGGCGACTTGGCTCTCCTCCGCTATCGCTCCGGGGCGCTCACCGCGCCAATTTTAACACTGGGTCAGAAGTTATGTGCGCCAGAGCCTTGATGCTGCAGGGCACCGGCTCGGATGTCGGCAAGTCGCTGCTGGCCGCCGGGCTGTGCCGGGCGGCGCTTCGGCGCGGACTGTCGGTGGCGCCGTTCAAGCCGCAGAACATGTCCAACAACGCCGCGGTGACTGCCGACGGCGGCGAGATCGGACGCGCCCAGGCCTTGCAGGCCCTGGCCTGCGGCCTCGCCCCCAGCCGGCATATGAACCCGGTGCTGCTCAAGCCGGAAAGCGAAACCGGCGCCCAGTTGGTGGTCCAGGGCCGCGTGGTCGGCCAGGCCCGGGCCGGCGACTACCAGAAAATGAAGGCCTCGCTGCTGCCCCGGGTGCTGGAAAGCTTCGCCGCCGTCGCCGAGGGCCGCGACCTGGTGATCGTCGAAGGCGCCGGCAGCGCGGCGGAAGTGAATTTGCGGGCCGCCGACATCGCCAATATGGGTTTCGCCGAGGCCGCCGACATTCCGGTGGTGCTGATCGGCGACATCGACCGCGGCGGCGTGCTGGCCCAGCTGGTGGGCACCCATGCCTTGCTGAGCGAAGCCGAACGCCGGCGGGTCAAGGGCTTCATCGTCAACAAATTCCGCGGTGACGGGGCGCTGTTCGCGCCCGCCGTCGATATCATCGGCGGACACACCCGATGGCCCTGTTTCGGCGTCCTGCCCTGGTTCGCCGAGGCCGCCCGGCTGCCGGCGGAGGACGCCCAGTCCCTGCCCCGGCGATCCGGCGACGGCCCGCTGATCATTGCCGTGCCGCGCCTGTCGCGCATCGCCAATTTCGACGATTTCGACCCGCTGGCCGCCGAGCCATCGGTGCGCCTCGACTTTGTCGACCCCGGCGAGGCCCTGCCGGGCGATGCCGCTCTGGTGATCTTGCCGGGATCCAAGTCGACCATCGCCGATCTGGCTTTTTTCCGCGCCCAGGGCTGGGACATCGACCTCACGGCGCATCTGCGCCGCGGCGGCTCGGTGCTGGGCATCTGCGCCGGCTATCAGATGCTGGGCCGCAGCGTCGCCGATCCCGGCGGCGTCGAGGGCCCGCCCGGCCGCGCCGAGGGCCTCGGCCTGCTGGCGGTCGACACCGTGATGAGCGCCGACAAGACCCTGCGCCAGGTGGCGGGCGACGGCCTGGGCCAGCCGGTGCACGGCTACGAGATGCATATGGGCCACACCGACGGAGCCGATTGTCGCCGCCCCTTTCTGACCCTGGACGGCCGGCCCGACGGCGCCATATCTGCCGATGGACGGGTGATGGGGGGCTATCTGCACGGCCTGTTCGCCGAGGACGCCTTCCGCCGGGCCTTTCTTG
>DUZF01000219.1 GCA_013349665.1 Rhodospirillaceae bacterium
CGCGGCTTTTCGGCAGCACCGCATATCCCGCCAGCTTCAATTCCCAATTGAGGAATTTCATGTCGAAATCGGCGTTGTGGATGATCAGCGGGGCGTCGCCGATAAAGGCCAGAAAGGCCTCGGCAACCTGGGGAAACAGGGGCTTGTCGGCGAGAAACTCGTCCGACAGTCCGTGCACCTCGAAGGCTTCCATCGGCATCGGCTGTTCGGGGTTGAGATAGCGCTGGAAAACCTGTCCGCTGGGAAGATGGTTGATCAGTTCGACACAGCCGATTTCCACCAGCCGATGGCCGGCGGCGGGGTCAAGGCCGGTGGTTTCGGTATCGAGGATGACTTCCCGCATCAGGTTGATTTCCGTATCAGACTGGCCGCAACCGCGTCACCAGACGGCACAGCTGTCGCAGGCTGTGCCGATGGCCGGCACCGGTGCGGATCACCACATCGGCACGGCGCCGCTTTTCGGCATCCGGCATCTGCCGGTGGCGGATCGCCGCCAGTTTTCCATGGGTCATGCCGGGCCGCGCCATGACCCGCATTTCCTGCAGGAAGGCCGGACAGCTGGCAACCAGCGTGAGGTCGACGCGATGGTCGCCGTGGCCCTCGAACAGCAGCGGAATGTCGAGAACCACCAGCCGCAACCGCCGCCGCCGCGCATTGGCGAGGAATTTCGCCGATTCGGCGCGCACCATGGGATGCAAAATGGCCTCCAGCCGATGCAATTCGCCGATATCGTCGAAGACCCGGCCGCCGAGGCGGGCGCGTTCCACCGCGCCGCCGAAGACCACATGGGGAAAAGCCGCCTCGATCAGCGGCACCGCCTGTCCACCCTTGCGCATCAGCCGATGGACCGCCGCGTCGGCATTGAAAAACGGCACCTTGAGCCTGGCCAACTGGTTGGCGGTGGTGGTTTTGCCCATGCCGACCGAACCGGTCAATCCGATGACGATCATTCCCCCTCCACAAACTTCCTCAAGTCCGCCGTCACCTCCGGCATAACGCCGAACCACGCGGCAAATCCCGCGCGGGCCTGATGCAGCAGCATGCCCAAACCGCCGACCACTGGATTGCCGCGATCTCCGGCATGCCGCAGCAGATCGGTAACCATCGGAGCATAAACGATGTCGTTGACCAGCGCATCCCCCGGCAAAGCCGCCAGATCAAGATCAAGCGGCGGTTGTCCGGTCATGCCCAGGCTGGTGGTATTGACCAGCAGCCCGATGCCCTCCAGCGCCGCCTCCCGCCGCTCCCAGTCGATCACCGTGATGGCGCCGCCGAGTTCGGCGGCCAGCCGCTCGGCCCGTTCGCGGTGACGGTTGAGCAGGCGGATCTGCGGCGTCCCGGCTTCGGTCAGCGCCGCCACCACGGCGCGCGCCGCGCCGCCGGCCCCCAGGACCACCGCCGGCGCGTGATCGGGGTGGAAGACGGGACAGTCCTGACGCAGATTTTCCAGAAAGCCGAAGGCATCGGTATTGTGCCCCTCGATACCGCCGTCGGCCCGCACCACCAGGGTATTGACGGCGCCGATGCGCTTGGCCAACGGATCCAGGTGATCCACCAGCGCCATCGCCGTCTCCTTATGGGGAACGGTGACATTGGCGCCGGCAAAGCCCATCCGCGGCAGCGCCCGCAGCACCAGGGCGAAATCCTCCGGCTTGACCGGCAGCGGCAGATAGGCGCCGTCGATGGCGAGTTTTTTCAGCCAGTAGCCATGCAGGCGGGGCGAACGCGAATGGCCGACCGGCCAGCCGAGCACGCCGGCGAGACGGGCCTTGCCCGACAGGATCATGATGACAGTTCTCCGCGATGGCGCAAAAAGTCGAGCAGCGGCAGCAGCGGCAGCCCGAGAATGGCAAAGAAGTCCCCCTCGACCCGGGAGAACAGCTGCGCTCCCAGACCTTCCAGCTGGTAGGCGCCGACCGACGACAGGACCGCGTCGCCGGCCTGCGCGAGATAGCGCTCGGCAAAGGCGTCGCTGAACGGCCGCATGGTCAGCCCGGCCTCCTCGCAATGGCTCCAGACCACGCCGTCGCCGGCGGTCGCCGCCGCCACCGCGGTCACCAGCCGATGACGGCGGCCGCGGAGGGCCAAAAGCTGTTTTTTTGCCGCCGAATGATCGTTCGGCTTATCGAAATGGCGGCCCTCGCAGTCCAGCGTCTG
>DUZF01000169.1 GCA_013349665.1 Rhodospirillaceae bacterium
CGATTGGGGCCGGTTGAAAACCCCTTCCGATTCAGTCAGATCGCGAACCGCTCTAGAGGCCACGCCGTCGGGACATTTGGCGTTTCTAGTCACACAGTTTGGCAAGCCGTTTACGTCCAACGGTTTCGGCAACTGGTTCCGCGACCGCTGTAACGAGGCAGGCTTGCCACATTGCTCGGCTCACGGCCTTCGCAAGGCAGGTGCGACGATCGCCGCCGAGAACGGCGCGAGCGAGCATCAATTGATGGCCATCTATGGGTGGGAGAGCCCGAAACAGGCTGCAGTGTACACCAGAAAGGCAAACCGAAAAAAGCTCGCCGCATCAGCGATGCACCTGCTGGTCGCCGAACAGACAGAGGACGAAAATGTCCCACTTTCTTCTCGGAATTCCGCCAGTGGGACAAACCAGGACAATAAGTCCTGATTCGTCAACCACTTACAAAACGGATGGTGCCCAGGGGCGGAATTGAACCACCGACACCATGATTTTCAGTCATGTGCTCTACCAACTGAGCTACCTGGGCACTGGGCCTTTTCGGGCCGAGGTGGCCGCTTATAGACAAAATCCCGGCGGCTGTCCAGACCCCCTGGCCCGCCGCGCGGCATCAATCATCGTCGCGTTCGCCGCCGGCGGCCGGCGGCGGCATTTCGTCGCCCGGCACCCGATAGACCTCGCCCAGCCAGCGGCCGAGATCGATGCGCGAACAACGCGGCGAACAGAACGGCCGCGATTGCGCGACGGCGGGTTTGCCGCAGATCGGACAGACGGCTTTGCTTTCCGCAACCATTGTCACCCCTCCATCACCTCGAACCGCTCCATCGCCGGATCGGCCCGCAACTCCAGACGCCGTCCCAGCCGCCCTTCGGTTTCCGCCAATGCCGCGCCCAGGCGTCCCAGCGCCGCGATCACCGCCGGCGCCGCCGCCAGGATCGGCCGCGCCGCCGGCCGCCGGTCGGCATGGCGCAGCACCGCCCTCAGCGCCGCCAGGGCCAGCGTCTCGGGGTTGGGCCGGCATGCCGGCGGGTCCAGCATGACCTCGGCCAGTGACGGCCGGCGCCGTTCGCGCATCAGCTCGATCATGCCGAGCGGCGTCACCCCCATCACATGGGTCGGTGTCGGATCGGCGGCAACCGCCTCGCGCAGCGCCCCGACCACCTGGCCGAGGACCTGGCGGCGGCGCAGCGGAATGGCGTCGACCAGCAAATGCCCGGCGATCGCCCGCAATCGCAGCTGTCGGGCAATCGCCGGCACCGCCGCCAGATTGGCCGCCAGCGGCGCGCCGCCGCCGCTGTCGATATCGATGACGGTGGCGGCGGCGGTGGTCTCGATGATCAGGCGGCCGCCGTCGGCCAGCGGCACCAGCGGATCCAGGGCCAGATCCAGCGCCTCGGCGGCGCCCAGACGCTCGAAACAGTCGCGATCCAGCACCGCCTGCGGAAACTCGGCCCTGAGGGCGGCCAGGGTGGCGGCATCATCGGCCAGAACCGATGGCAATGCGGGCATGCCGGCCAGCAGCCGGGCCAGCGGCGACAGGCCGCCGAGCCGCCGCGGCGGCTTACCCGCCGGCGTCTCCGGCTGATCCGCCGCCCGGCGCAGGGCGGCGCCCTTGTCCGGGCGGGCGGCGGCGGCGACCTGGACCGCCACCGCCGTTCCCTCGGACAGTTTTCCGGCACCCGGCAGGAATCCGGGACGCGCCTCGCCGATATCGATAAAGGCGGCGTCGAGGGCGCGATTGACCCCCACCACCCGGCCCAGGACGGCATCGCCGGTGGCCAGGCCGCCGCGGTCGACCACCAGTTCCACCACCTCATCGGCGGCCATCAGCGCCAGACGGGTTTCCCCCGGCGACATCGACACCAGCACCTGGTCAGGCGCCGGCATAGCCCAGCCCCCGCAGCATGGCCGCGGTCTCGAACAAAGGCAGGCCGACGACATTGGAATAGGACCCGCCAAGTTGGCGGACGAAGGCGGCGGCGCGGCCCTGGATGGCATAACCGCCGGCCTTGCCCTGCCACTCGCCGCTGGCCAGATAGGCGGCAATGTCGCGGTCCTGCAGACGGCCGAAGGCGACCGCGGTGGTGACCAGGCGGCAAGATCGGCGGCCGTCGGCGGCGATGACGCAGACCCCG
>DUZF01000265.1 GCA_013349665.1 Rhodospirillaceae bacterium
GGGGAAGGCCCAGGCCGGGCCGCCGAGGGCGAGCGTCCCCAAAACAATCCCGATAAGGCCGAGCGACCTAGCGTTCATCACGCACATTCCAATTGTGACCATTCACCGGCACCAACGTTACCCGACCGCATCATGGAGTTGTGTGGAGTTGCTCGCAGGCCCGGTGTTCTCGTCCACCTGTGGCAATTCCATCACAACCGCCAAGCCGTGCGGTTCGACATTATGGGCCCGAACCTCGCCATGGTGAAGCTCAAGGGCGCGGCGGCAAATGGCCAGCCCGATGCCGGCCCCGCCGGTCTGACGGGTGCGCGCATCGTCCACCCGGTAGAACGGGTCGAACAATCGGGACAGCGCGGCGGCCGGAACGCCGGGACCATGATCCAGGATGGTGATGCGAACTCGGTTGCCGGGAATCGGCTCGCAATCGACTTCGATGGCGGCGCCCGGAGCGGTGTAAAACACGGCATTGCGAAGCACGTTCTCGATGGCGCGGCCCAGCAGCGCGGCATCGCCAGGGACAACAATCTGCCGCTCGGGCGGGCGGAACACCAGATCGGCGGCGCGGTCGGGCGATTCATAGGCGATATCGGCAAGGACATCGGCGATCACCCGACCCAAATCGGCCGGCTCCATCAGCGCCTTGGCGGCGGCGTCCAGACCGGCCAGGGTCAGCAGCTCGCGCACCAGATGCGAGATATTGTCGATCTCGCGCTGCATCCGCTCGAACTGCTTGGGCGCATGCTCCTCGGCGTCGCGCCGGGCCAGTCCCAAGGCCATGTTGAGTCGGGCCAGCGGCGACTTGATCTCGTGGGAGACATCACCGATCAGGCGGCGCTGGGCTTCGATCAGGGCGGCGACCCGGTCGGCCATCTGGTCGAATTCCCGCACCAGATCGGCCGCCTCGTCCCGCCGTCCGGCGAACTTGGCCCCGACTCGGGCGGTCAGGTCACCCTTGGCCAAGCGGGTGGCCGCCTCGCGCAAATCCGAGATCGGGCGGGATAGGTAGCGGGCAATGACGTAACTGAGTCCGGCGCAGCTTACCAGTTCCAGCAAGATAGTCAGTTGCAGGCGCGAGCGGCGGCTCTCCGGACTATCCGGCAGCGCCCCGGTTTCGGCATGGACGGTCAGGCAATAGCTGCCGGTCTGGCCACGGGCAACGATGCTGGTGGAATTCTTGGAATGGGGACCACACTCGGTGCCGGGATCGGTGGCCGATAGCTTGAGCTGGAGCAAGGTGGTCTGGCCGCTGCGGGCAAGAAACTTGTCCAGCGCCTCGGGGCCGAAACGCTCGAACAGCGCCACCGCCGTGTCGGCATACAGGGAAAAGGCGTTATCCACCGCCTTTTGCGATTCCGGCAGATAGAACGTCACCAGGGCGAAGATGGTGCCAAAGGTCACCAACTGCACCGACACCGACCACAGCAGAATCTTGCCGAACAGCGTCCGTACCACCGCCATCATCGCTCCGATCCGGCGGGCAGGATGCAGATATAGCCGGCATTGCGGACGGTCTTGATGCGATACTCGGTCGCCTCGTCGGGATCCAACTTGCGCCGCAGCTTGCTGATCAGGGTATCGACGTTGCGATCGACCTTGTCGCCGTTCTGTCGCCCGAAGGCGGCCAGGGACAACTCGTCGCGGCTGCGCACCTCGCCGACATTGCGCAGCAGGAACTCAAGCAGGTTGAACTCCGCCGTGGTCAGGTCCAGCAGATTCTCGCGGCGCCAGGCCTCGCGAGTGGTGGGGTCGAGCGCAATGTCGCCGACGGTCAATCGTGAGGCGGCCTCGGGCCTGGCGCCACCACTGGCGCGCCGCAGGACCGCGCGCACCCGCGCCACCAGCACGCGGGGATTGAAGGGCTTGGAGACGTAATCATCGGCGCCGATCTCCAACCCGACGACGCGATCGACGTCATCGTCCTTGGCGGTCAGCATGATCACCGGAACCTCGGAATTCTTGCGGAATTCCTTCAGCAATTCGAAGCCGGAACGGCCGGGCAGCATGACGTCGAGCACGATCAAATCGGCGCCGATCGGATCGGCGCCCCAGAAGCCCGCGCCGTCATGGGC
>DUZF01000174.1 GCA_013349665.1 Rhodospirillaceae bacterium
GTTCGGTCGGCTGCGACAGTTGCAAGGGCACCGGCGGCGCCGGCGGCGCCCAACCGATCGAATGCACCACCTGTCGCGGCGCCGGCAAGGTGCGGGCGACCCAGGGCTTCTTCACCATCGAGCGGGGATGTCCGACCTGTCAGGGCATGGGCAAGGTGATCAAGGATCCGTGCCGCGCCTGCGGCGGCAGCGGGCGGGTGCGCAAGGAAAAGATGCTGTCGGTGGCGGTGCCGGCGGGGGTCGAGGACGGCACCCGCATCCGTCTGGCCGGCGAGGGCGAACCGGGAATGCGCGGCGCCACCAGCGGCGACCTCTACATCTTCCTGGCGGTCAAGCAGCATCGTCTGTTCCGCCGTGAAGGCGCCAATATTTTCTGCCGGGTGCCGCTGGAGATGACCACCGCGGCCCTGGGCGGCACCATCGAGGTGCCGGCCATCGACGGGGCGCGGGCCAAGATCACCATTCCCTCCGGCACCCAGTCGGGCCATCAGTTCCGCCTGCGCGGCAAAGGCATGAGCGTGCTGCGCAGTCCGGCGCGGGGCGACATGTTCGTCGAAGCGGTGGTGGAAACCCCGGTCAACCTGACCAAGCGCCAGGAGGAACTGCTGCGCGAATTCGCCGCCGCCGGCGGCAAGGAAACCAGCCCGGAATCCCATGGTTTCTTCGCCAAGGTGAAGGAACTTTGGGAAGACCTGAAGGATTGAGGATGACCAGGATCGGCATCGTCGGCTGCCAGGGCCGCATGGGGCAGATGCTGGTGCGTGAGGTGCTGGCCACCGACGGCGTCAGCCTGGCCGGCGGCACCGAACGCGCCGGGTCGGACGCCATCGGCCGCGACCTCGGCGAGCTGCTGGGCATCGGCGCCAACGGACTGACGGTCGGAGACGATGCCGGCACCCTGTTTGGCTGCGCCGATGTGGTCATCGACTTCACCGCCCCGGCGGCGGTGCCGCTGCATGCCGAACTGGCCGCCGCCGGCGGTACCGCCTATGTGCTGGGCACCACCGGCCTGACGGCCGACCAGGAGCAGGGTCTGCGCCAGGCCTCCGGCCGCGTTCCGGTGGTCTGGGCACCCAATATGAGTGTCGGGGTGACGCTGTTGATGTCGCTGGTGGAACGGGTGGCGGCGGTGCTCGACGCCGATACCTATGACGCCGAAATCGTCGAGATGCATCACCGCCACAAGGTTGACGCGCCGTCGGGTACGGCGCTGGGTCTCGGCCGCGCCGTCGCCGCCGGCCGCGGGGTGGCGCTCGACCAGGTGTGGCGCAAGACGCGGGACGGCCATACGGGGGCGCGGCCCAAGGGCGAAATCGGCCTGGCGACCTTGCGCGGCGGCGACGTGGTCGGCGACCACCAGGTCATCTTCGCCGCCGACGGCGAGCGTATCGAACTCGGCCATCGCGCCTCGTCGCGCCAGGTCTTCGCCAAAGGGGCGGTGCGCGCCGCCCGCTGGGCCGCCGGTCGCCCGCCGGGGCTGTATTCGATGAAGGACGTGCTGGGGCTCAAATAGTTGGTGGGCCGATTCGTACGTGGGGCAAAACCCCGGGCGGAGCCCCACCGTCGCCGTCATCGAGACGCCAAAGGCGTCGTGGCGATCCACCGGCCGAAGTGACGGCCCTGCTGTTGGATGGACTGCCGCGGCGCCAAAAGGCGCCTCGCAATGACGACAATTTGCCCGGGGTTTTGCCCCTGTTACGCCGATCCACTGACGCTTGGGCACCAAGCGTCAGGCTCCTAGGTCAAGCCGCTGCGCCGAAATTGCCGATCTCCCATGCGAACTGGCATTTTTGGCCGCGAGAGCCTATAGTTTTCAGCGGAGTGTGATCTATGGCTGAGCCCGCAACCGCTTTTGAGCCGACTGACGATGACGCCTTAACCCGTGCCGTTGCCGAAGCGCGCGCCCAGATTGATGCCGGGCAGAGTGTGCCGCTTGCCGATATGATGCGTTGGCTTGATTCGTGGGGAACTTCCGACGAGCTGCCCCCGCCACCGTGGAAATAATTTTTGCTCCGGCCGCCGCCGCCGACCTTGTCCATATCCGCAGCTATATCGGCCGG
>DUZF01000192.1 GCA_013349665.1 Rhodospirillaceae bacterium
GGGACCGCTGCTGGCCGGCGGCCGGCTGGACGCCGAAGGCCGCCTGCAGGCCCGTCTCGACGGCGTGGTCGGGACGGCCGGCTATGTCCGGCTGGGGGCTGAGGTGACGCTGTTCGTCGACGGGCGGACCATCCGCCTGACGGTGGTCGACCCGCTGGCCGGCGAGGCCGTCGAGGCGGCCGGCGGCGGCCTGCTGTCGCCCATGCCCGGCACCCTGACCGCCATTCTGGTCGAACCGGGCAGCAAGGTGGTCAAAGGCCAGCCGCTGGCGGTGATGGAGGCGATGAAGATGGAACATACCCTGCGCGCCCCCCATGACGGCATCGTCACCGGGCTGAACTACCATGTCGGCGCCATGATCGACGAAGGCGTCGCGGTGCTGGCCTTCGCCACCGAGGAGGAGAAGTAAGATGAGCCGTCCGACATCCGTCCGCCTGGTGGAAGTGGGGCCGCGCGACGGCCTGCAGAACGAACCCAAGCCGGTGCCCCTGGCGGTCAAGATCGAGCTGATCGAACGCCTGGCCGAGGCCGGCCTGACCTCCGTCGAGGTCGGTGCCTTCGTCTCGCCCAAGCGGGTGCCGCAGATGGCCGATTCGGCCGAACTGCTGGGCCGGCTGAACAAACGCCCTGGCGTCTCCTATCCGGTACTGACGCCCAATCCGCAGGGCCTCGAGGCGGCCATCGCCGCCGGCGCCGCCGAGGTGGCGATCTTCGCCGCCGCCTCGGAAGGCTTCAGCCGCAACAACATCAACTGCAGCCTGGCCGAAAGCCTCGAGCGCAACCGGCCGGTGGCCAAGGCCGCCCTCGACCACGGCCTGCGCGTCAGGGGCTATGTCTCCACCGTCATCGCCTGCCCCTTCGACGGCCCGACGGCGCCGGCCAAGGCCGCCGAAATGGCCGAACGCTTGTTCGATATGGGCTGTTACGAGATTTCCATGGGCGACACCATCGGCGCCGGCACCGCCGACCAGGTGCGCCGCCTGATCGAGGCGACGGCGGTGAAAATCCCCCGCGACAAACTGGCCATGCATTTCCACGACACCTATGGCCAGGCGGTGGCCAATATCCTGGTCAGCCTGGAGGAAGGCATCGCGGTGTTCGATTCCTCGGTCGCCGGCCTCGGCGGCTGTCCCTTCGCCCCCGGGGCGTCGGGCAATGTCGCCACCGAGGATGTGCTGTATCTGCTGAAGGGCTTGGGCATCCCTACCGGCGTCGACCTGCCGGCGGTGGCCGCCATCGGCCAGTGGATCGCCGGGCAGCTCGGCCGGCCCAATGGCTCCAGGGCCGGCCGGGCAATCGCCGGACAGGGTTGACGCGGTCAGGCCACGCCGTGACCTTTGAACCAGGCCTGGAGACGCTTCCAGCCGTCCTCGGCCGCCTCGCGGTTATAGCTCGGCCGATAGTCGGCGTTGAAGCCATGGGGAACGCCTTTGTAGAGGACGATCTCGCTGGGCTTGCCCTTCAATTTCGCCTTCAACTTCTCGACGCTTTTCGCCGGAACGAACTGGTCGTTGCCGCCGAACAGGCCCAGCACCGGCGCCTTCAGCTTGCCCACCACCTGGAAGACAGTGGTGCCCTTGGGATTCCACATCGGCGGGTCGATCAGACCATACCAGGCCACCGCCGCCTTGACCGCCGGATTATGGGCGGCATAAAGCCAGGTGGCGCGACCGCCCCAGCAGAAGCCGGTCACCCCCAGCCGCTTGACATCCGCCTTGCCGGTGGAGCGGGCATAGTCCACCAGGCTGTCGAGGTCGGCATTGACCTGGTCGTCCGCTACCTTGGCCACCACCTGGCCGATGATCTGGTTGATATCGGTCATCTTCGAGACATCGCCCTGGCGGGCGAACATTTCGCCGGCGATGGCGTAATAGCCCAGTTTGGCCAGGCGCCGGCAGATGTCCTTGATATGCTCATGGACGCCGAAAATCTCCTGGATCACCAGCACCGTCGGAAACGGCCCGCCGGACGCCGGATAGGCCTCATAGGCCGGCATCATGCCGCCGGCCACCGGGACCATCACCTGCC
>DUZF01000111.1 GCA_013349665.1 Rhodospirillaceae bacterium
GGTTCAGACGGCGGCGGCGGTGGTTCAGACGGCGGCGGCGGTGGTTCAGACGGCGGCAGCGGCGGTTCAGACGGCGGCGGCGGCGGCGGCGGAGCCGCCGCTGGTGCATCCTCACCGCTCATCGCCGACAGAGCGGCAAAAATATTCGGGCGCCCGACGCCGCCGGCAGCAGGCGTCGATTTGACCCGTGGCGGTGGCGGGGGTGGCGCGCCGGCGTCGCCGGTGACGCCGGCCAGGGCGGCAAAAATCGCCGGACGCCCCGCCGACGGCACCGACGGCTTGCCAGCTGCGGCAACCGGCTTGGGCGGCAATGACGGCTGCGGTTGCGGTGGCGCTGCTGGCGGAGGAGGAGGTGGTAGTGGTGGTGGCTCGAGGGGGGCCGAGGCCCCGTCGGCACTGGCAAGCGCTATCGGCGATGGGTCGAAGCTTGCTGGCAGCGGTTCGGCCGAGGCCATCGACCCCCCGGCGAAATCGAGCGCCGGCGCCACAGCTTCAGGGGCCGTCGGCGGCGGCTCGGCGGCGGACGAGATTTCTTCGGCGAAGCCGAGCGCCGGTGCCGCCGCCTCGGCGACGGTCGGGCTAAACACCGCCTGCGAGTCGACCTGGTCGGCAAAATCGAGATCAGGGGCCGGCGGCGGCGGCGGCGGCGGTTCAGCCGGCGAGGTCAAGGACGCACCGCCGTCGTCGAAAGAAAAGGCCGGGGCGACCGGTTCCGCCGCCGCCGGCTTGTCCTGCCTGGTCCCCTGGGGCCCCACCTGATCGGAGAACTCGAACTCCATGATCCTCGTTCATCCTTGTTCCCGGCCAACATCATACATCCCCGCCGAGGAACCGGGCAATGTCGGGTACCGGAAATATTGCGCAAAAACAGAGCGAGGCGGGATTTTCATCCCGCCTCGCCCACCATACCCTGATTTAGGTCTGTCTCAGAACTGCCAGAACATGACACAGAACTTCGTCGACACGCTGGTCGCCGTGCCGGCGCCGCCAACGCTATAGGCAGCGTTTACCCCGGTTCCGGAACAATTGGTATTGGTATTGGCCGAGACCATGATCGATCCCTGGAACGGCAAGCCGTCGTCATATTTGACGTCGATGGATTGCGCATCCGGGGTGCGCAGGGCCGGCGACGCCTTGTTGGTAATATCGCCATTGGACTGGATACGCACCTGGTTGGTGGTTGTCAGTGTCCCCGTGGGACCGGTGCTGAAATAGCCGAACCACAGGAAATCGGCCGGAATCTTTGCCGGATAGAGATAGGTGGTGCTGCCGGTGGAGGTCTGTTGAATGCCCTGCAACAGGCCGGCGGCCTGCAACTGCGCCCAGGCATTAGACATTTCCTGCACAGCCGCGGCGTCGTCGACAATCGCACTGCCGGTTGATCCCGCCACATAACCGTCCTGGTTGCCGTCAAGACCGATCACTGTTCCCAGCACAGCGTTGGCCTTAAAATCGCCGGGCAGGAAAGAAAATTTGTCCTGAAAGGAATAGACGGCGGATTTCACCGCGTCGATCTGCGCAACCTGAGTCTTCAACCGCCCGTTAGCAACCACTTCCTGGCCCTTGATAATGCCGCCGACGATCAACCCGATGATGACCAGCACGATAGACATTTCAATAAGGGTAAAGCCCTGCTGATCGTCATGGCTTCCGGGGCGCAATCCCCGCCAGGCCAAGGGTTTCAGGCTTTCAAACATACCGCGATCCTCCGCACATCCCACTCTTGGCCAAGTAATACTGAGTTAGCGCATTATACGTTTGCGTGGAGGCCTTCGCCATTGGTTTTTTCCGCGGCGCAGTACATTAAAATTTTTACATCTATTGATTGTTCAGCGCCTTCGTAAGATCGGCATTGGCGCGTTGTCTTATCTCGCCATACTCGTTCTCCGCCTCGATCGCCGCCGCCGCCGCCCCATTCCCCGCCGCCCGGTACAGCCCGGGGACCAGAAGCAGCAGCCAGTCGGGAACATCGGGAGTATGACGCAAGGACAGGATATCCTCGGCCAAGGATGCAGCCAGACGG
>DUZF01000243.1 GCA_013349665.1 Rhodospirillaceae bacterium
GCCTTCGACCCCGAAAACACCCATTTCACCCTCAATCACATTCCCTTTGCCGATCATGGGGCGCTGCTCGATCCGCCCACCGCTGACGTCTCGGCGCGCTGTGTTTCGGCGCTGTCGGTGCTGCCCGAGGGACGCCGCAGCCAGGTGGTGGCGGACGGCGTCAAATATCTGCTGGCCGAGCAGGAAAAGGACGGTTCCTGGTTCGGCCGCTGGGGCACCAACTATGTCTACGGCACCTGGTCGGCGCTGGCGGCGCTCAACGCCGCCGGAGTATCCCACAGCGATCCGGCGATGCAGAAGGCGGTGCACTGGCTGCTCGCCCGCCAGCGGCCCGATGGCGGCTGGGGCGAGGATGGCCGGTCGTATTGGGATGAGCAGCCGCGTGGCGAAGGTCCGGTAAGCACGCCCTCGCAGACGGCCTGGGCCCTGCTGGGCCTGATGGCGGCCGGTGAGGTCGGCCATCCGGCGGTGGCGCGCGGCATCGACTATCTGATCAAGACCCGCAACGGCGAAGGCCTGTGGGACGAAGAGCATTTCACCGCCGTCGGATTTCCCCGTGTGTTCTATCTGCGCTATCACGGCTACCGGGCCTTTTTCCCGGTTTGGGCACTGGCCCGCTATCGCAACCTGACCTCCGGCAACGCCGGCCCTGTTCTGCACGCCCTGTGATCGGCATCCTGGTCGGAATGCGCTCCGAGGCCCGACTTTTGCCGGGCCGTCTGGTCCTGTGCAGCGGCGGCCGGCCCGAGCGGGCGCGGGCCTTGGCCCAGCGCATGTTGGACGAAGGGGCCGAGGGGCTGCTCAGCTTCGGTATCGCCGGCGGCCTTGATCCACGACTGACGCCGGGAAACCTGGTCATCGGCAGCGCCGTCGCCGCCGGCGGACGCCGCCTGGAGGCCGATGCCGCCTGGTGCCGGCGCCTGGCGGCGGCCTTGCCGGGCGCCTGTTCCGGCATCATTGCCGGCAGCGACGAGGTGGTGGCCAGCGCGGCCGCCAAGGCCGAGCTCGCCGCCCGCTGCGGGGCGGTGGCGGTGGACATGGAAAGCGGCGCCGTCGCCGAGGCCTGCGCGCGGGCCGGCAAACCCTTCGCGGTGCTGCGGGCCATCGCCGATCCGGCCGGCCGCGGCATCCCCGCTCTGGCCATGCGGGGTCTGGGGCCGGACGGCGAGACCCGGCCGCTGGCGGTGGCGGCGGGTCTGCTCCGCCACCCCGGCGATCTGCCGGCCCTGATCAGGCTGGGCCGCGACTCTCAGGCGGCTTTGGCGGCATTGGCGGCGGTCGGTTCCGTCCTCTGAACGCGCGGTCCGACATTCGGGTCCAGCGGAATTGGCGTTTCGTTTGGTAACAGTGCTTCGGGAATAGGCGCCTGCTGTAATACAGTCCGCCTTGCCATGGAGACCCGTAACCGGCTCATACCGCGAGATCGCCTGTCGCCCCTGTTCTGGGCGGTGACGCTGTCGCTGTTTTTTCATGCCTTGCTGCTGCTGGTGCTGGCCAACGAAGACCTGATCTGGACCAGGGTGAAGGAAGAGCCGATCGTCGTTGCCGTCGATCTTGAACCGGAAAAGCCGCCCCAGCCGCCACCGCCCAAGCCGCCGGAGCCACCGAAGCCGCCCGAGCCGCCGAAACCGGCGGAGGCGCCGAAGCTGCCGGAGCCACCGAAAGCACAGCAGCCGCCGAAGCCGCCGGACCCGCCCAAGCCACCCGAGCCGCCTAAGCCGCCACCGCCGCCACCACCGCCGCCGCCACTACCGCGGCGTCCGCCACCGTTGCAGTTGCGGCCGGCGCCGTTGGCCGGCAAATCGGCGGCGGCGCCCGGAGCCGGCGAATTGGCGGAGACCTATGGTCCGTTGGGTCCTGCGCTCAGCCAGAGCGAACAGGACTTCATCCTGGCGCAGATTCTCAAATACTGGCATGTGAACACTCATACGCCCGAGGCGGCCGGACTGGTGCTGCAGGCGGTGATCGTCATTCGCGCCG
>DUZF01000149.1 GCA_013349665.1 Rhodospirillaceae bacterium
CCACGCATATTTATGTGATCAACCTCGGCAATGTCGGCGACGGCAGCGCGACGGCGGTGGCCGCCGTCGCCGCCACGGAATATACCCCGGCCGGACTGGCCGGTGCGGTGCCGCAAGGGGGTGTTTCCCCTAACCTTCGTGCCGTGGTTCCTGGCGAAAACGTCACCTTCATCGGCCAGGTGACATCGGGCGCGGGGGCCGGAAATACCGTCATCTACGATTATGCAAATTGGCAGACAACGACGATCACCTACACGCCGACCGGTGCCCCGGGATCTCAAACCACGACGGTTTATGCTCCCACCGGCAACCCGGATATCCACGGGACGCATATCATCTCCGCTGACGAATTGACGCTGACCGCCACCCTGGTTGGCGTCACCACCAACGCTCTGTCCGCCACCGATTTTTAGGAAAGACCACACCATGAAAACGATTTGCACCGCGTCTCTCGCCGCTCTGCTGACAGCTTTTGGCGCCTGCGCGGAGCCGCCGGCCATGCCGGCTGTCGTTGAGGATCAGAGCCTGCTCGACGGGGACGCCCGCCGGGACCAATGGGACGCCGCCATCCACGACTATCTTTTAGCCCATGGCGATGTCGTCCTGCAGAGCCTGCAAGACCATCAGAAACACCAGCAGGCGGTCCGCATGGATGCCCTTCGGCCGGCGTTACTGGCCGATCCGACTGACCCGGTGGCCGACGCTCCTGGAGCCACGGTCACCGTCGTCGAATTCTTCGACAATGAGTGCCCCTTCTGCAAAAAAATAGCGCCTGATCTCGCTCGGCTGATGGCCGAGAACAGGGATGTGCGGATCGTTTACAAGGAATACCCCATCCTTGGCCCTGGCTCGCAGATTGCCGCCAGGGCCGCAATGGCGTCGATGAAGCAAGGAAAATATGATCCCTTTCACGCCGCCTTGATGGCCGATGCCACCCCAGAGCATCAACTGGCTGAGCCGCGCGTTATGGAGATCGCCAAAGGTGTCGGCCTTGACGTCACCAGACTCAAGGCGGACATGGCCGCTCCCGAGATCGCCGCGAAGATCGCCGGCAATGGCGGACTAGCCCGCCAGCTCGGCATCACCGGGACGCCTGGCCTGATCATCGGTGACAAAGTAATGTCAGGTGCCGTCCCCTATCAGGTCATGGCCGAGGCGGTCGCGAATGCCCGCGTCGGCCGGCAAAGGGACTGAGCCGGCCACGTTGATTACGCCTTCGCGTAAGCGCCAATTTTTAAGACGCCATCGCCAGGGCACCGAAAGAAGACCGGCCCGACGACAGCGACCGCGCCAGGCTGACGAAACGCCGCAGCGCCGGATTGTCGTTACCAGGCAACTAGACGGCGCTGTAAGGGATCAGATCCTCCTCCGATGTCGCGAGAGGCCGGAAGACAACCTTTGGATAGCAGGTCGCGGTCCCGGTTTCGCTGATGAGGCTGATGCCAAAACCAAGGGCGACCAGATGCATCAGGGTCTCGCGGCCGACGCCAATACGCTCGACCGATGGGCTGTGTCCGAGATCGGCCAATTGCCGAATGACAAAGTTATGGATTTCCGGGCCCGGCGCGTCCCGACTGACGATGAAGTGCTCGCTCTTCAGCTGCTCCCAACCGATATGGTCGGAGTCAGCGAGGCAATGCTGTTCCGGGATATAGCAGTTTCCGCCCAAAGTGCGGCCGAGGGAACAACCGTGGTGTCGTCGTCAATCTCGCGAGTGGCCACCGAGGCAACCGAAATGCTTGACTGTTCCTGGCACATAGCCGCCTGGACCGACTTACTTGGTGAACGGCAGGTTCCCTAAACTGCAGCGGTCGTCCCATCAAGCATCATCGATCAAGTGCTGATGACCCATTGCCGTCATCCGAGGATGAGCGGTTTCCATGTAATCATATGACCTAATGTTCATTCTTTGGTTGATCTCACTCCAACAACCACGCTGGCAAAACATCCCCATTGGGATTGT
>DUZF01000209.1 GCA_013349665.1 Rhodospirillaceae bacterium
TATTCCGTTGCCATGATTCTGGCGGCGCTGAGCCAGGCCGGGCGCGTCATGGTCCCGGAATCGGATTGGTCGTGGCTGCGCGCCAGGTCGCGGGCCATCGAGCGCAAGGCGGAATCGGTGCGCGATCCTGCCTCAGGGCGCGTCGATCCTGCCGAAATCTACCGGCTTGGCCGGCGACAAGTTGCTGCGGGTGGTGGCAGACCGGCTGCGCGGCACGCTTCGTCGCAGCGACACCTTGGCTCGCCTTGGCGGCGACGAGTTCGTGGTGGTGGTGCCGAACGTTCCCAGTACCGCCGAGTTGGTCGGGGTGACCGAGAAAATCGTCGCCGCCCTCGATTCTCCGGTGGACCTGGACGGCCATACGGTCACCGTCGGAGCCAGCATTGGCGTCTCGATCTTTCCCGAGGACGGCCAGGACTGCCAAACCCTGATGAAGAATGCCGATACCGCCATGTATCGGGCCAAGCAAAACGGCCGCAACACGTTCTGCTTCTACGATTCCGAGATGAACACCCAGGCGCTGGACCGGCTTTGGCTGGAGGGGGCCTTGCGCCGCGCCTTGGTGCAGGGAGAGTTCCAGTTATACTACCAGCCGCAGATCGACCTCCAGACCGGCGCCATGACCGGAGTGGAGGCGCTAATCCGGTGGAACTGTCCGGATCGCGGTATCGTGGCGCCGGGGATGTTCATCCCGGTCGCCGAGGAAAGCCAGCTCATCTCAAGGATCGGCCTCTGGGTGCTGGAAGAGGCCTGCCGCCAGTTGGTCCGCTGGCAAGACGGTCTGCTGGCGGGCGTCAAAGTGGCCATTAATGTTTCGGGTCGCCAGTTCCTCAACCGCGCCCTGGCCGATTGCGTTTCCGATCTGCTGCAACAATATGGGCTAGACCCGTCGCAGATCGAAATCGAATTGACCGAAAGCACGGTGATGGCCGAACCGGAACGGGCGATCGAGCAACTCCAACGGCTTCGCCAAATCGGCGTCCACGTCTCGGTCGATGATTTTGGCACCGGCTATTCCAGCCTTGGCTATTTGAAGCGGCTTCCCCTCAATACCATCAAGGTCGATCGGTCCTTCGTCCACGACATCGACAATCAGCGCGATAATGCCGCCATCGTAACGGCCATCCTTGGCCTCGCCGACGCGCTCAACATGTCGATCATCGCCGAGGGCGTCGAGACAGAAGGAGAGGAACGCCACCTCCGCGGCGCGGGGTCAATCACCGCGCAGGGTTTCCGCTACGCCCGGCCAATGCCGGCCGACCAACTGGCAGCTTGGGTCGGCAATGGGGGCGGCGCGCAAATTCATTGAGATTGGTCGAGGCCAGCTAAGGCCGTGCCTCGCCGAGGGGTGTGGCAGCACCTTGCCGCAATCGCTGCATGCGCCGACGTCACGCCGGCGGCACGCCTTGACGGTGCAGGCATCTGTCGGAAGGTGGGCGGCGTCCGTAGAGTTGGCTTCGGTCATCGCCGGATTGCAGCGCGACGGAGTAGCCAGGGCAAGGGGGCGCTTCCCCCAAGGCCGATAGCCCAGCTACGCTGCGTCAGCGTGAGCGTCCATCGCGTCGATGGCGGTCCGAATATTGCGCCACGTCCGCAAACCTTCCTTGGCATCATGCGCGGAGGAGCGCCTCCAGGCGGCAACCATTTCATCAGCGGCAATCCGGGCCTCGGCGAACCCGTACTCCATAAGCAACCGCTCTGCGGCGCGAAAAATGGTTCTTCGACGCCTCAAGTGGATTTGAAGATGTCGCCGAGCGGCGCCGCGATCAGGTAGATCATTGT
>DUZF01000178.1 GCA_013349665.1 Rhodospirillaceae bacterium
CCTTGGCTGCCTCGTTTTCGAGCACCCTCAGCTCGCCTTCAATGCGAAACCGCGGTTCGCTCTCGACCAGGCGCAGTCCCTGGTTGGCCAGGGCGTCCCGCATCGCCCGGACCAGCGCCGGCGTGTCGAAACGGCCGCTGCCGCGGATCGGCGCCAGCAGCACCCGCGGGCGCGCCTCGAGATCGGCGACGCCGCTGTCGTCGCCGCGCAGCAGACCCGCCACCACCGAGGCCACCGAGCGGCCGAGCTGGCCGGTGACGGCCGGGGTCTCGCTGCCGGCCGGCAGCGGCAGTTGAAAATGCCCGAGGTCCTCGCCGGTGGGGGAAACCACCCGCCAGCCGAGGCGCCTCAGCAGGGTCGGTTGCTCGACGCGGCCTTCCAGCACCAGCACGGCATTGCCCGTGGTGGCCGTCGAGGCCGCCAGCTCCTCCTTCAGCAGGGCGCCGGCCACCGCTTCGGCCAGGCCCGGCTGCCCTTCCACCGGCTTGACCAGGATCGGCAGCAGCGCGGCGCGGTTTTCCGCCAGCGGCGTCGGCGCCGTTTGGCGAAACGGCTGCGGCACCGGTCCGCAGCCGCTGATCGCCAGCGCCGTCAGCACCGCCAGGAAACGGATGTCAGCGCTCCAGCACAATGGTCGACAGCAACCGCCCACAGTCCTTTTCACCCTTCAGCACCGAGCGGCGGTGGCTGAAGAAACGGCTTTCCTCCCGGCAGGTGTCGCAGGGCGTGCGGGCCACCTCGCCGACGCCCTGGCGGGCCAGGCGGCGGGCGATATAGCCCGGCAGATCGAAATAATGATGGCCGTTGCGGGTGGCGCCGACGAAGAAGAAATGGTTTTCGGGATCCTCGGCCAGAAACGGCGCCGGGAATTCCGGACCCACCTCGTAGGAGCGCTGGGCGATGCAGGGCCCCACCGCCGAGACGATGCGCGCCGGTTTGGCGCCCAGGCGGACCATCGCCGCCACCGTATTGTCCAGCACGCCGCCCAGGGCCCCACGCCATCCGGCATGGGCGGCGCCGATGACATTGGCCTTGGCATCGACCAGCAGTACCGGGGCGCAGTCGGCGGTCAGCACGCCCAGCGCGATGCCGTTACGATTGGTCACCAGGGCGTCGGCGACCAGTCGGCTGTCCGCCGACCAGTCGTCGTCGACGGTCACCACCGTGCTGGTGTGCTGTTGGTCCATCGTCGCCAGAGCATGCGGCCCCAGGTCCAACTGCTCGAGGGCACGGGCGCGGTTGACGGCGACGTTCTGGGGATCGTCGCCCGAGCCGAAGCCGCAGTTGAGTGAGGAATACAATCCGGTCGACACGCCGCCTTCGCGGGTGAAGAAGCCGTGGCGGATGCGTTGCACCCCGTTGAGGGCGGAAACGGTGATCATGGCAGCGACATTGGCGGTCAAGTCGGAAATCCTGGCGGAACGGACAACCCGGGATGGGTCATACCCACAACTTTAAACAGGTTGCCCATTCCGCTCGGTTCGATCAAGCGTCGGCATGCATCGGCGATCACATCAGCGCGATTTGGTGCCGATCGGATAAGCCGGTCGGCGCGGATCTCAATACCCAGCGCGCGCAGGAAGTCGCCCTGGGTGACGATTTCGGTGGCGGCGGCGGGGGCGGCGGCGTCCACCAGGGCCTGGAAATCGACATGGGCGGTGAGGTCGGCCTCGCCGGGACGCAGGAACACCGGCGCCGGCTGATGGCGGCGGACGGCCTGCAGGGTGTCGCCCGGGCTGGAGCGGGGATGCCCGTAATCGATGACCAGGGCGGCTCCTCC
>DUZF01000259.1 GCA_013349665.1 Rhodospirillaceae bacterium
ATAGTCGCGGCGACGGCGCCCGGATAGCCGCGGCGGACGAAAAGACGAAGACTTGCCGCGACGGTCCAGCGAGGTATAGTGCCGGCGGCACGGAGGCGATGACCAGGCCGGCGTTTCACTTTTGCCCGGAGGCAGGGGACCAGGCATGACCAGCAGCAAGACCGGGGTGATGATCTGTGGCCATGGCAGCCGCGATGTCCAGGCGATCGAGGAATTCGCCCTGCTGTCCCACCATCTCAGCCACCGCCTGCCCGATTACGACGTCGACAGCGGCTTTCTGGAATTCGCCCGGCCGACCATCGGCGACGGCCTGGAGGCGCTGAAATCCCGCGGCGTGAAAAAGATCCTCGCTCTGCCCGGCATGCTGTTCGCCGCCGGCCATGTGAAGAACGACCTGCCCTGGGAGGTCAACGCCTTCGCCGCCGCCAATCCCCAGCTGTCGGTGACCTACGGCCGCGACCTGGCGGTCGACCTGAAACTGCTCAAGGCCTCGGCCGAGCGCATCGAAACCGCCCTGGCGGCGCCGGCCCGCCGCGTCGACAGGGCCGACACCCTGCTGCTGGTGGTGGGCCGCGGCACCAACGATCCCGACGCCAATTCCAACATCGCCAAGGTCACCCGCATGCTGTGGGAAGGCATGGGCTTCGGCTGGGCGGAAACCGCCTTTTCCGGGGTCACCACGCCGCTGGTCGACGCCGCCCTGGAGCGGGTGGTACGTCTCGGCCTGCCGCGCATCGTGGTGTTCCCCTATTTCCTGTTCACCGGCATCCTGGTCAAGCGCATCTATCAATGGACCGAGGAGGCGGCGGCCCGCCACCCCGGCGTCGAATTCCTCAAGGCCCCCTATCTGCGCGACCATCCGCAGGTCATCGACACCTTCGTCGAGCGGCTGCGGGAACTCGAGGGCGGCCAGGCGGCGATGAACTGCCAGCTGTGCAAATACCGCGAACAGGCCCTGGGATATGAAGGCGATGTCGGCGCCGTGCAGACCGGCCATCATCACCATGTGCGCGGCATCGGCACCGACGGCGATCATGGCCATGACCATGGCCATGACCACGGGCATGACCATGGGCATCGCCATGACGGACACCATCACGACTGATGCCGACCCCGGACATCCTCACCGACCCACAGGCCATTTACCGCCAGTCCTTCGCCATCATCCGCGCCGAGGCCGATCTGTCCGGCCTGTCCGGGGTGATGGAGACGGTGGCGGTGCGGGTGGTGCATGCCTGCGGCATGACCGAGGTCGCCGCCGAATTGCGGGCCAGCCCGGGCGCCGCCGAGGCCGGACGGGCGGCGCTGGCCGCCGGGCGGCCGGTGATCGCCGATGTGCGGATGGTCGCCGAGGGCATCATCCGCCGCCGCCTGCCGGCCGCCAACGAGGTCATCTGCCCGCTTGACGACCCCGAGGCGGCGCCGCTGGCCCGCCGTCTGGGCACCACCGTCAGCGCCGCCGCCATGCGGCTGGCTGCCGACCGCTGGGCCGGCGCCGTGGTGGCCGTCGGCAACGCCCCCACCGCCCTGTTCCAGCTGCTCGAGATGGTGGCCGCCGGCGCCGCGCCGCCGGCCCTGGTGCTGGGCTTTCCGGTTGGCTTCGTCGGCGCCGCCGAATCCAAGCAGGCGCTGATCGACAGCCGCCTGCCGCATATCTGCCTGCCCGGCCGCAAGGGCGGCAGCGCCATGGCGGCGGCGGCCGTCAACGCCCTGGCGGCGGACCAGCCATGGTAACCCCCTGGCTGTCGGTGG
>DUZF01000320.1 GCA_013349665.1 Rhodospirillaceae bacterium
CCGCGCACGCTGCGCACCAGCCCGCCCTTGCGCAGCTTGCCGAACAGCTGTTCCAGATAGGACAGCGAGATTTCCTGCCGATCGGCGATATCGGCCAGCGCCACCGGGCTGCCGTTGCTGTGGCAGGCCAGATCGGCCATCGCCATGACCGCGTAACGTCCTTTTGTGCTGAGCTTCACGGCCCACTCCGTTTCCTGGGTTAAACCGAACCCGGCGCCTGGTGACGCGACGGGTTGTCGTCCTCTTCCTCCGGTGATCCGTCCTTGCGTCGGCGGCGGGAGGAGGTCCCGTTCCCGCCCGCGCCATTCTTCGTCTCGTCCTCCAGTTCGCCGACCCGCTTCCTGAGGCGGACCACCTCCTGGCGCAGGGCGTCGATGGCCCTGGCCACCGGATCGGGCAGGGCGGCATCACAGCCATAGGCGAGAAACTGATCTTCCGGACCGGGGCGCTGAATCGCCTTGGCCGGGATGCCGACCATCGTCATGCCGTGCGGCACGTCGCTCAGCACCACCGCGTTGGCACCGATGCGGGCCGCCGACCCAACCGTCAGCGGACCGAGGACCTGCGCGCCGGAACCGACGATCACCCCGTCTTCCAGGGTCGGGTGACGTTTTCCCTTGTGCAGCGAGGTGCCGCCGAGGGTGACACCCTGGTACAGGGTGACATCGTTGCCGATCACCGCCGTCTCGCCGATCACCACCCCGGTGCCGTGATCGATGAACAGACGGTCGCCGACCTCGGCCCCCGGATGGATTTCGATGCCGGTCAGCCATTTGGCGAAATGCGACAGAAAGCGCGCAAACACACGCCAACCGCGGCCCCAGGCCCAATGGGCGACCCGGTAAAACAGCAGCGCATGCAGGCCCGGATAGCATAGCATGACCTCCAGCCGCGAATGCGCGGCAGGGTCGCGGACCATGATGGAATCGATTTCTTCCCCAAGCCTCTTGAAAATCATAGTCCTCAATATGTTATTGTACCGCGCCCACGCGAAAGGGGGCCGATCACCGCTGTTTGGGTTAACCATGGAATGAATATAGGAAAGCCGACCAAATCAGTCAAGAATGGTCGGCGACCCAGGGGCTTCATTCTCCGGCAATCCGGCATGCATAAGTCAGCTTCGCGTATGTAGCTAAACAATGAGACAGATAAACAACCATGCATGAAGTCTTTTTCAACGGTCCGGATGGGCGCCTCGAAGGTTGCTACGATCACGGAAAAGTGCCCAGCGCGCCCATCGCCCTCTTGTTGCATCCCGAACCGCAACACGGCGGCACCATGAACAACCGCGTGGTGCGGGCGATGTACCGCGCCTTCAAGAACCGCGGGTTCTCGACGCTGCGCTTCAATTTTCGCGGCGTCGGCCGATCGCAGGGGCGCTACGACAATGGCCAGGGGGAATTGTCGGATGCGGCGTCGGCTCTCGACTGGCTGCAATTGCACAACTCCAGCGCCTCGGGCTGCTGGGTCGGCGGTTTTTCCTTCGGCGCCTGGATCGGCATGCAATTGCTGATGCGCCGCCCGGAAATCAGCCATTTCGTCTCGGTGGCGCCGCCGGCCAGCACCAGCGACTTCTCGTTCCTGGCG
>DUZF01000223.1 GCA_013349665.1 Rhodospirillaceae bacterium
CCACTGGCCGCTGAGTGGCGGTTATTGTCCGGCCAAATCCGCCATACCTTCACCCACTTTCACCTAGACTTGGCGGTGGCGGTGGGAAGGGCTGGACCAAAGAGTGCCGCCCGAGGTATCTGGTGTTCCCTGGACCGCCTGGAAGATCAGGCCCTTCCGACGGTCATGCGCAAGGTGGTCAGGCACGCTCTGGCCAAGGCCTATTGACGGGACTTAAAGACATGCGCGCGCGCTATCGTTGTCTGTTCGCCGGAATGATGGTTCTGGTGTCCTCCGCCGCCTTCGCCCAATCGGCGCCCGAGCACCTGATCGTGCCGCCGCCCAAGGACTGGGTGCCGTTGCCGATCAACAAGCAGGCCAATCTGACCGTGGTGCAGATGTTGCCGGCCGGCGAAAGCCCGCAGGCCTTCCACGAATCCATTGTGGTTCAGCGTCAGGACGGTGAGAAGAAGACCCCCAAGGATTACGTGTTGAGCGTGGTCGCCGGCAGCAAGGCCAATTGCGAGGGCATCATCACCAGCCCGATCAGCGAGCGCCCGGTCAACGGCTACAAGGCCGCCGAGGTGCGCTTTGCCTGCACAAAAAGTAGCCGCACCGGCAAAAGCGGTCTGATGATGGTCAAGGCCATCGCCGGCAATGACGCGCTCCACGTGGTCCAGCGCATCTGGCTGGGCGCGCCAGTGGCCCCCAATCAGCCGGTCCCGGTTCCCGACGCGGTGATCGATGCCTGGGACGCCTTCGACGCTTTCATCGTGCTGTGCGACAGCCGCGATTCCAAGCACGCCTGCCCGAAATAGCATTACCTCAGTCGTCATGCCCGGACTTGATCCGGGCATCCACGTGGCTGCCGCTCACCCCCCTGATTTCGGGGTATTCCTGGCGGACCCGCGTGGATGGCCGGATCAAGCCCGGCCATGACGGTGTGGGTTGCGTGGCGGCGCTACCCCATCAATGCCTAAAATGCCGCATCCCCGTGAAGACCATCGCCAAGCCCTTCTCGTCGGCGGCGGCGATCACTTCCGCATCGCGCATCGAGCCGCCCGGCTGGATCACCGCGGTGGCACCAGCGGCGGCGGCCGCCAACAGACCGTCGGCGAAGGGGAAGAAGGCGTCCGATGCCACCACCGAGCCGATGGTTCCTGGCTGCGCTAGGCCGGCGGCCTGGGCCGCTTCCTGGCTTTTCCAGGCGGCGATGCGGGACGAATCCACCCGGCTCATTTGGCCAGCGCCGATGCCGACGGTGGCGCCGTCCTTGACATAGATGATGGCGTTGGACTTGACGTGCTTGCAGATGCGGAAGGCCAGCAGCAGATCGGCCAATTCGCGCTCGGTCGGCGGCCGCTTCGACACCACCTTCAAGGATTGCTCGGTGATGCGGCCATTGTCCTTGGTCTGGAACAAATAGCCGCCGGCCACGGCGCGCAGGGTCATGCCGGGCGTTGCCGGGTCGGGCAGGCCGCCGGTGACCAACAGGCGCAGGTTCTTCTTGGCGACGAAGGCGGCGACCGCCGCCTCGTCGGCCTCGGGCGCGATGGCCACCTCGGTGAACAGCTTGCAGATTTCCTCGGCGGTGGGGCCATC
>DUZF01000250.1 GCA_013349665.1 Rhodospirillaceae bacterium
TGATGATATCGGGCGGCGTCAGGACGGCCGCCGCCACGAACACCATGACGATGGCATAACGGCGTTTTTCCCGCAGATCCTTGGACGAGATGATGCCGACACGGGCCAGCAGGGTCAGCAGCACCGGCATCTGGAAGGCGATGCCGAAGGCGAAGATCAGCTTCATCACCAGGGAAAGATATTCCTCCACCTTGGCTTCCAGCTGAATCGGCAAGCCGCCGGTATCGGCCCCCAGCGACTCGAAGGACAGGAAGAATTTCCAGGCCACCGGCAACACCAGGTAATAGACGGTCGAGGCGCCGGCCAGGAACAGCAGCGGCGTCGCCGCCAGGAACGGCAGGAAGGCCTTTTTCTCGTCCTTGTACAGGCCGGGAGCGACGAAGGCCCATAACTGCACGGCCCAGACCGGGAAACAGACGAAGGCGGCGGCAAAGGCGGCGACCTTCATATAGGTGAAAAACGCCTCGGTCAGCGCCGTATAGATCATCCGGCGGTTTTCGCCCTGGGCGGCCATGACATCGGCCAGGGGACGGACCAGAAACCCGTAGATTTCGCGTGAAAAGTAATAGCAGACGATGAAAGCCAGCAGAAATGCCGCCGAGGAAATCATCAGCCGGCGCCTGAGCTCGATCAGATGCTCGAGCAACGGCATCTTATGGTCTTCGGGACTGTCGCTCACGGTTTCGGCTCGGCCGGTTTTTCCGGCGCAACCGGGGTCTCGGCGACGACCGGTTCCTCGACGCGCATCGCCTCATGGATCCCCTTGCTGTCCACCATCTCCTCGACCTTCTGGGCGAAGGCGGTGGGATTGACCGCCTGTACCTGACGGCGCACCTCGTCGAGTTCGGCCTGGCGCACCATGTCGTCGATATTATGCTGGAACTCGCCGGCCAGCAGGCGCGCCTTGCGGGTCCATTGCCCCATGGTGCGCATGACTTTCGGCAGGTCCTTGGGCCCGATGACCACCAGCGCCACCGCGCCGATCAGGGCCAGCTCCGACCAGGCTATATCGAACATGGCTGAACCCTCAGTGGTGGGCCGCCCCATCCTTCTCGGCCGCGGCGGCGGTGTCCGCCGGCTTGGCGGCATCGGCGGTCAGCACCTTGGGGCTTTCGGCGCCGGCGGCCGTCGTCGGCTCGTCGTCCTGCAGCCCTTTCTTGAAGGCCTTCACACCCTTGGCCAGATCGCCCATGACGTTGGAAATCCGCCCGGTGCCGAACAGAAGCAGGACGATGGCCAGCACCACCAGCCAATGCCAAATGCTGTTGAAACCCATCTTGCTTCGACCTCCCGGGACTGAGTTGTTGGGGGGATCATGTCAAAAGACCACGCCCGGAGCAATGCTTCTCGGGCATAGACCCCATTATGCCGATCCGTCACCGCCATGGGGGCGCAGGCTGTCCAGCGCGCGCCGCTCCAGTTCGGCCTCGTCGAGC
>DUZF01000156.1 GCA_013349665.1 Rhodospirillaceae bacterium
CATGCGGTGGGCGACGATCTCGACATTGGGCGACACCCGGTCATAGGGCACGCAGTCCCAGGCGGGAAACTCCAGCACCTCGATGTCGGGAGCGAAGAAGGCCAGCGCCTCGGCCAGCCGCGCCGGCCGCGAATCGTCCCTGGCGATGTGCAGCAACTGGCCGCGGCGGGTGGCCAGTTCGGCCAGCAGCATGGCCTCATAGCCCTCCGGCACCCCGGCCACGGTGATGCGGCCGGGACGATCGAGAGCCTCGACGATGGGGTCGATGACGGATTTTTCGGTCAAGGGCGGCGGGCTTGGGCCAGGGTGAACCGTTTCAGCATTCCCATGACATCGTGGTCATACTCCGCCGGCACCGGCTTGACCCCGGCGACCCAGAGGAACAGGTCCGGATCGCTGACCTCGAGCAGTGTCTCAAAGCGCGTCAATTGCTCATTGGAAAGGGATGATAAATTCTCTTCGGCGAAGCTGCCGAAGAAAATGTCGTTTTCGTTCGTCCCCATGTGACGGGCACGGAACAGCAGGCGTTTGCGATCTTTGTCCATCGGGCTAGGATATAGAATCTTTGTCTCCTTCTGTCAGCCAGTCGATGCGTCCGGAAATCCTTTATCCCCTGTTTGCCCCCATTTCCGTCCTTCCGGGCCTCGGACCGCGCCTGGCGCCCCTGGCCGAGAGGCTGGCCGGACCGCATGTCGCCGACCTGCTGTGGCATCTTCCGGCCGCCGTCGTCGACCGCCGCTTCCGCCCCGGCGCCGCCGAGGCGCCGTCCGGGCGGATCGCCACCTTCCGCGTCACCGTCGAGCGCCATTGGCCGGCCGGCCGCGGCGGTCGCCCCGGCGTCGTGCTCTGCGCCGACGCCAGCGGCCCCCTAAGGCTGGTGTTTTTTCACGGCAAGGGCGACTGGCTGGCCAAGCAGCTGCCGCTGGGCAGCGAACGCATCGTCAGCGGCCTGGTCGACCGCTACCAGGGCGAGGCGCAGATCGCCCATCCCGATTACATCCTGCCCCCCGAGCAGGAGGCCGAACTGCCCGAGATCGAGGCGGTCTATCCACTGACCGCCGGGCTGGCCCCGAAGATCCTCGCCAAGGCCGCCGCCGCGGCGCTTGCCCGCGCCCCCGACCTGGCGGAATGGCATGACCCGGCGCTGCTCCGCCGCGAGGGCTGGCCTTCCTGGCGGGCGGCCCTGACGGACGCGCATCATCCCACCGGCGAGGACGCCCTGTCGCCCACCGCCCCTGCCCGCCGCCGTCTGGCCTATGACGAGCTGCTGGCCAATCAGCTGGCCCTGGCGCTGGTCCGCCGGCGGCTGAAGGATGCGCCCGGCCGCGCCTTCGCCGCCGATGGCGGCCTGCGCCGGCGCCTGCTGGAGGGCTTGCCCTTCGCCCTGACCGGGGCGCAGGAGCGCGCTTTGG
>DUZF01000301.1 GCA_013349665.1 Rhodospirillaceae bacterium
TCGGTCGAGGCGCGGTCGGCCAGATCGGCTTCCTGGGCACCGCCTTCCTGAAGGTGGGCCAGGGTCTCGTCCGATTCGTGGAGCAGCTCTAGACGCCACCGCAACAGCTTCTGTCGGAAGTACTCCCGCATGATATCGCTCATGAAGGGTTCGTCCTCGGATGGACGATATTCCGGCGGCAACGTAACGGTCATCCGGTTCCCCCGATGCTTCGGTCGGTCAAGTTGCTGCGGAATATATGGGGAGGGGCTTCTCGCCGCAAGTGCGCAACGAGGGCGGCGCCGAATGGCAGGACCATGGGGCCTACAGCCCGCGCGAAAGCTTGGCTAGCTCGACCTCGGCGCGCAGCTCAATCTCGTCCAACAGGGCGCCCAATTGGGGATCGGCGCAATTGCCTCGCTGGGTGCGGACCATTTGGGCCAGGGCCACCAGCCGGTCGGTGGGGACTGCGCCCAGCAACAAATCACGGCGCAGCTCCTCAAGGCGGTCGAGCATTTCCTCGCCGCGCCGCACCAGACGCCGCCGGCTTTCGCGATCGGTGGCATCGCCGACCGACTGGATCGCCAAGAGCGAATCGACCATTCCCACCCCCGAGGGGGCGTCGATCAGCGCCGGTTCCTCGGGCGCCTCTATGGCGCCAGCCAGAACCTGCTTGAAATCACTTTGGCCTTTGCCCGCCGTCTTGTCGGTGCGCCGCGCGCCACCGGTGGGCGCGGAACCGCCGACATTTGAAACCTTCATGCTGACCAGGTCCCCAGGTTGCCGGGTTCGCGTTGCGGCATTCTAACCGTGCCGGGGCGTCACCGCAATGGCGGCTGGGCTGGGCAATTCCTGCCGGGCAAGACGGCCAACCCTGCCCGGCCGGGATTGCCCCAGAAGCGAGCGAGCGACCTGAAACCCAGGCAGCAGGCTGCTTTCAGGCTGGCACGCCCCCTGCATATGACCCGGCGTCATCCGTGTGACCACAACGGCAGAAGATTTGAGGACACCATGAATCGAGCCGCCATCCGCATCGCCCTCCGCGCCACCGCCTTCGCCGTGGCCGTGTTCGCCGCCCTGACCGGGCCGGCCGACGCCGCCTCGCGCATCAAGGACATCGCCGATTTCGAGGGTGTGCGCGACAACATGCTGGTGGGCTACGGGCTGGTGGTCGGATTGTCGGGCACCGGCGACAAGATGCAGAACGCTCCGTTCACCCAGGAATCCCTGGTCGGCATGCTGGAGCGCCTGGGCGTCAACATTCGCGACAAGACCGGCGCGGTCACCACCCAGGACCCCAAGAACATTGCGGCGGTGATGGTCACTGCCGTGCTGCCGGCCTTCGCCCGCCAGGGCACCCACATCGATGTGTCGGTGGCGGCGCTGGGCGATTCCACCAGCCTGTTGGGCGGCCAATTGCTGG
>DUZF01000193.1 GCA_013349665.1 Rhodospirillaceae bacterium
ATGAACGGCATCGACGCCCTGGTGTTCACCGCCGGCATCGGCGAACGCTCCGGCGAAATCCGCTCCCGGGTGATCGGCCGGGCGGCCTGGCTGGGCTTTGCCGTCGACGAGACCGCCAACCGCACCGGCGAGGGGCGGATTTCTCCGGCCGGCGCCGCGCGGTCGGCCTGGGTGATCCCGACCAATGAGGAATTGATGATCGCCACCCACACCGTCGAAGTGATGGCGACCCGGGCACCGGCTCTGGTACCATAGTTTTCTTTTCGCAAGGACCACAGCCCGTGCAGACCATTTTCGTCATGGTGAAATGTGAATTGGGCGCCGCCTACAAGGTGGCGACCGAAGCGGCAGATCTCGAACAGGTTTCCGAAGTTCACTCGATCTCCGGCGAACATGATCTGCTGGTCAAATGCTATGTCGACAGCTACCAGGACATCGGGCAGTTCGTCGTCGATATTCTGCAGAAACTGCCCGGCGTCAAGGACACCTTCACCCTGATCGCCTTCAAGGCGTTTTCTTAACTCCCGCCGTAAGAAACCTCGATCACTTCCAGAGTGTCGTTCCCCGCGGGATTGCTCAGATTGACCCGGTCGCCGGCCTCGGCCTTCATCAGGGCGCGGGCCACCGGTGACCGCCAGCTGATCTTGCCATTGGCCATTTCCGCCTCGTCCTCGCCGACGATGGTCACCGTCAGTTCCTCGCCGCGGCTATTCGCGTAGGTCACCGTGGCGCCGAAATAAATGCGCTCGAGGCCGCGCTGGCGGGCGGGATCGACGACGACGGCGCTTTCCAGGCGTTTGCGCAGAAAGCGGATCCGCCGGTCGATTTCCCTGAGGCGCTTCTTGCCATACAGGTAATCACCGTTTTCCGAGCGGTCACCATTGCCGGCCGCCCAGGATACCACCTCGACGACCCGCGGCCGTTCCCTGAACCACAACTGGTCATGCTCCTGCTGCAGCAGCGCAAGCCCGCTGGGGGTGACGTAGTTTTTGACGCCATCTTCGGCCATGGTCTCACGAATGCTTGCGTAACAGCAGGATCAGGCCAAGGATCAGCACCGCCGCGGCCTGGGTGGCGACGCGCAGATTCATCAGGCGGGTCGACCAGCGGTCATTGGTCGGCCCGCCACGCGAAAACACCACGACGCCGAAAATCAGCACGGCCAGGACGGCCAACATCGCCACGGCCAGAAGAATGGTAAGTCCCGTAACCATCGTTTCAATATGGCGGATTTCCCCGGATAGGCAAGAGCTGCTCAGCCGACCGGCAGGTCGGCGGCGATCCGCCACAATGTCCCGACATCGTCGAGAAGGTAAAGCGCGTCGCCGCCCCTGGTGAAGCACATGGCCACCGCCCGGCCGCCGCCGGGGAAACGGGCGAAATCG
>DUZF01000260.1 GCA_013349665.1 Rhodospirillaceae bacterium
AGATCGATTTCCGGAAATTGCGCCAGGATCCCCGACTTGTCGATGGCCTGCTGGACCGTCGCGCCTTCCGGCATGTCGATGGTCAGCCAGGCCTGGCGGCCGGGGGTGGCGTAGACGACGCCGACTTTCATACCGGTCCCCCTTCCTTAAACAGAATGCGCGCCGGCCAGGCGGATTGGCTTGCCGGCCCGGATGTCGAGAATGCGTTTGGCGGTCAGCAGCAGGCCGGTGGCCAGGAAACCGCCGGGCGGCAGCACCAACAGCAGGATGCCGGTATCCTTGGGCAGGACCTGCATCTCCATGAACTTGAACACCGGTCCCAGCAGCAGATGGGCGTCGGAAAACAGGGTGCCGGAGCCGACGATTTCGCGCATCGCGCCGATGACGGTCAGCGCGCAGGTAAAGCCGATGCCCATGAACAGGCCGTCGAGGAACGCCGGCAGCACCGGTTCCTTCGAGGCGTAGATCTCGGCGCGGGCCAACGGCAGGCAGTTGGAGACGATCAGCGGGATGAACAGCCCGAGCACCTTGTAAAGCTCGTGCATATAGGCGTTCAGCGTCAGATCGACGAAGGTCACCATGGCGGCGATGATCAGGATATAGACCGGGATCCGCACCTCCTGGGTGATATAGCCGCGCAGGGCGGCGATCAGCAGGTTCGAGGTGGCCATGACGAAGGCGGTGGCCAGCCCCATGCCCAGCCCGTTGGTGGCGCTGGTGGTCATCGCCATGGTCGGGCACATGCCGAGAATCTGGCACAGCACGCCGTTGTTTTCCCACAGTCCGTCTTTCATGATGGTGCGATAACTATCAGCCATCAGTGCATCTCCAGCATCTGCGCCTTGTGCTCGGCGAAAAATTCCAGACCGCCGCGAATGGCGCCGACCACCGCGCGCGGCGTGATGGTGGCGCCGGAAAACTGGTCGAACTGGCCGCCGTCCTTCTTGACCTTCCACTTGTCGACCGGCGGCGAGCCGAGGAACAGCCCGTTGAAGGCGGTGATCCAGTTGGTCTTGGCGGCGTCGATCTTGTCGCCGAGACCCGGCGTTTCCTTGTGTTCGGTGGCCCGCACACCCAGCACCTTGCCGTCCGGGTCGATGCCCAGGATCAGGCGGATCTCGCCGCCATAGCCGCTGCCGAACACCTCATAGGCGACGCCGGTGACCTTGTTGTCCCTGGTCGCCCGGTAGATCGTCATGTCCTTGCCCTTGGCGTCCTTCAGCACGATGGCGTCCTTGACCGGATTATTGTCATGGATGCCCGGCGGAATGACCTGCACCAGCGAGGCCTGCAGATCCTCCATCTGGCGCAGCTTGATGGGGTCGGCGGTCAGCATGTCGGTGGTCGCCAGCAA
>DUZF01000307.1 GCA_013349665.1 Rhodospirillaceae bacterium
CGGACTGTCTGTGCCGGCTGCGTCACGAGGTCGGGGCGGCCGCCGGCGCTGCCGGCTGCCCGCCGGAGATGGCCGAAGAGGTGGTGCTGGCCGTCGACGAGGCCTGCCAGAACATTATCCGCCATGCCTACCGGGGAGACGGCGAGATCGTCCTGGAAATCCGCCTGGCCGCCGAACGCCGGCTGGAGATCCTGCTGATCGATTTCGCCGCGCCGGTCGATCCCGGCCGGATCGTCCCCAGGCCGCTGGACGAGTTGCGTCCCGGCGGGCTGGGAACCCATTTCATCCGCTCGGTGATGGAGGAGGTGAGCTATCTGCCGCCGCCTCCCGGAGCCGGTAATTTTCTCCGCATGACCAGGACGATCCGATGAGCATGACCCTGTCCAGCCGCGCCAACCCGACCTCGGCGGTGATCGTCGTCGAGGGCGAGGTCGACCTGAAAAACAGCGGCGAGCTGCGCCGGGAACTGCTGGCCTGCCTGGCCGCGGGGCGCCCGGTGACGGTGGAGCTGTCGGGGGTCGCCTATATCGACAGCTCCGGCGTCGCCGCCCTGATCGAGGCCTATCAGGCGGCCAGGCGCCAGAACCGGATTTTCTGTCTGGCCAATGTCAGTCCCGCGGTGCTGCGGGTGCTGAAGCTGGCCCGTCTCGATCAGGTCTTCGAGTTGCGTGAGGACCCCCGATGAGACGCCAGACGATCATCGATTTTTGCGAAAGCCTCGGCCAGGCCACCGTCGAATGGCTGGACGAGATCGGGTTTTCCGCGCGTCTGCTCGGCGAAAGCCTGTTCTGGCTGGCGGCCGGCCGGCGGCGGCAGCAGCCGGTGCGTCTGCGGGCGATCTTCCGGCAGGCCCGGGAAATCGGCATCGACGCCCTGCCGATCCTCAGTGTCCTGACCTTCACCATCGGCATCATGCTGGCCATCCAGGGGATCTACAGCCTGCGCGCCTTTGGCGCCGAATCGCGGGTGGCCACCGGCATCGCGCTGTCGGTGGTGCGTGAATTCTCGTCATTGATCACCGGCATCCTGGTCGCCGGACGGTCGGGCTCGGCCCTGGCGGCGCGGCTGGGCAGCATGAAGATCAACCAGGAAATCGACGCGCTGACGGTGATGGGCATCGAGCCGGTACGCTATCTGGTGGCACCGCCGCTGGTGGCGATGGCGGTGATGTTGCCGCTGCTGACCATGTGGTCCCATCTGATGGCCCTTTCGGGGGCCGGGCTGATCGTCAGCCACGACCTGGAAATCAGCTTCGGCGCCTATGCCTCCCAGATCATCGAGGCCCTGCGCCTCGGCGACCTGTTCCACGGCCTGGCCAAGAGCGTCATCTTCGGCGTGCTGATCACC
>DUZF01000191.1 GCA_013349665.1 Rhodospirillaceae bacterium
CGTTCCAGATTTCCTCGGCAGTGGTGGCGGCGTGGATGGCCGGATTGGCCGGGCTTTCGAATTGCTGCAGCATCACCGAACCAGGGATTTCGCCCAGCAGCCGTTCGGCCTCCTTGACCGCGCCGGTCATGCCTTTTTGCGCCGGTGTCAGAACGATCTTGGCGCCCAACAGCACCAGCATCTTGCGCCGTTCCACCGACATGCTTTCCGGCATGGTCAGGATCAGATGATAGCCTTTGGAGGCGGCGATAAAGGCCAGGGCGATCCCGGTATTGCCCGAGGTCGGCTCGACTAGGGTGGCGCCAGGCTTGAGGCGGCCATCCCGCTCGGCGGCTTCGATCATCCCCAAGCCGATGCGGTCCTTCACCGAACTCAAGGGGTTGAAGAACTCGCACTTGCCGGCGATGTCCGCCTTGGCGCCGACCTCAAGCGCCAGCTTTTTCAGGCGCACCAGCGGCGTGGCGCCGATGGTATCGACGATGGATTCGTAGATGCGTCCACGGAATTCAACCTTGCCCTGCTGCTTTGCGTTCATTCGACCACCCTCGCGTCATAAAAGATTGGATCCGCCCGCAGGCAAAGATCGTGGATGCTGATGGCGTCGAGACGGGCCATGAATTCGTCCGACAGCCTTGCCCATAGGGGGCGAATGAGGGTTCGGCCGAGCGCCGATACGACCATTTCCTCACGAGGGCTCTCCGACACTTCCATCAGACGGACGACTCTGGCGACGTCTCCCACCGTGAGCAGCTGGCGCTCGCGGGCCAGCCGATAGCCACCACGTGGGCCGCGAACGCTGTTCAGCACTCCGGCGCGGACAAGCTGTTGGAGCGTCTGTTCCAGGAAGCGATGGGGAATGCCTCGGCGACGGGTAATGTCCAAACTCGGAATGGGCTCGCTGCTGGCGTGAGTGGCGATATCGACCACGGCCTCAATGGCGAGCTGCATTTTTTTTGTTAGCCGGACCATCGGGTGCGCAGCCTAAATCGAGAAATCTTCGCCATGCCAAATGCCGTTCTGGTCGGGTGTCGGCAGATGAGGCGGCGGTTTGACTGATTGTGCTTCCAAGTGTTCGACTCGGGCCAGCAGGGCGACCAGGCTGGTGCCGATCATGTCGGGCATCAAGGCGTGCTGGAAATCGGGAGGGTCGGAGGCGTCGTGGCGTTTCGACCTCAGGATCGCTTGGCCGGGGATGCCGACAACGACTGAATTGGCCGGCACCGACTTGACCACAACGGCGTTGGCGCCAATGCGGCAATCGTCGCCGATATGGATGTCGCCCAGAACGGCAGCGCCGGTGCCGACCACCACCCGGTCACCCAGGGTCG
>DUZF01000340.1 GCA_013349665.1 Rhodospirillaceae bacterium
GATGCGAGGCCCAGGCCTTGGCGCAGCGCCGATAGCGAGCGTCGATGGCAATCGATTCCTGGACATAGCCAAAGCGCCGGGCATGGCTGCTGGCCCGGGCCGTAACAAAGCTTAGAAATTCTCTTATCATCCGCCGCGCAATCGTTAGTAGACCTTAGACCTCATTTAGACTATACTCTGGCTGGCGGTAGAATGCCGTCACGCTTTTGCATGCCCCCGAGAACGGAGCGAAGCCATGCTCACACCGATTCAACAGACCAGTCTGCCGGTCGACCCTTTCCGTCAGCACGTGACACCCCCGCCGCCGATCCCGGCGCCTCCGCCCCTGCCGCATTCGGACATTCCGGTGCAGCCGGGTGCTACCCCCAAGGATAAATTCCTCAATCGCGACGGCGGTGGCGGCAGTGGCGGCCAAAGTGCCGCCGACAAAGAGGAACAAAGGCTGGAAGCTGCCGACCGCCTGCGCGCCGCTTATATCCGTCTGCAGCAGTTGCAGGAAGCCGCCGGCCAGGCGCTCCGCGCCGGCGACGCCCAGCAAGCCAAGCAGGTAGCCGAAGAGGCCGCGCAGGTCGCGACGACAATCCGGGATACAGCGGATACGCTGCCTATCACCAATGTTGGTGCCATCGTCGCCGCTGCTAATCAGATGCAAAGCTCGGCGCCCAGCCCGAGCCCCAATGGCAGCGATGGCAGCGGAAGCGGCAGTGGCGGCAGCATCCCTGGCGGCGGAACCGACCCCATCGACACAGCGCGGGCCGGTCTTGGTGCGGCCAAAAATGTGGTTGATACAGCGGCCAGCCTGCCCCAGCATGGAGCGGCCGACCTTGCCGCCTTCCAGGACATGCGCCAGCAGGTATTGAACGCTATGGCCGGGGTCGAAGTGGTTGCGGCGAAAATCGCCGACGCCCGTCAACCACCGCAACCAGGCAGCACCGGACGCGTCGACATTACCACCTGACGCTGGCCGTTGCCGATTGCGAATGTTTACTGACCGCCAGGCGTTCCCGCAGATAGCGGCGAATGATCTTGCCGTTTGGCGTGCGCGGCAGATCCTGCGTGAACTCAATATCGTGAGGCGCCAAAGCAGCACCAAGATGTTTGCCGGCATACGCCCTTAATTCCTCGCGTAAAAGTGGGCCTGGCTGGAAACCCGGATTGACCGCGACAAAGGCAACAATCCTTTCGTTCAAACTAAGGTCCGGCTGCCCCACCACGCCCACCTCGGCGACCGCCGGATGGCCGAGCAAGGCCCTTTCAACCTCGAAGGGCCCAATTGTCCGCCCCCCGGTTTTAATCACCTCATCCTTGCG
>DUZF01000124.1 GCA_013349665.1 Rhodospirillaceae bacterium
TCGCCGCCAACATGGTCATCGGCTTCGCCCGCATCCAGGGCCGGACCATCGGCATCGTCGCCAATCAGCCCTGCGTCATGGCCGGCGCCCTGGACATCAATTCCTCCGACAAGGCGGCGCGGTTCATCCGGTTCTGCAACGCCTTCAACATTCCCCTGGTGACTTTCGTCGACGTTCCCGGCTTCCTGCCCGGCGTCGAACAGGAATATGGCGGCATCATCCGCCATGGCGCCAAGATGCTGTTCGCCTATTCAGGGACCACGGTGCCGAAGATCACGGTGATCCTGCGCAAGGCCTATGGCGGCGCCTATCTGGCGATGTGCGGCAAGGATCTGGGGGCCGACCGGGTGTTCGCCTGGCCGACCGCCGAAATCGCCGTCATGGGTGCCGAGGGCGCGGCCGAGATCGTCTTCCGCAGCAAGATCGAACATGCCCATGACCGGGCGGAAAAGCGCAAGGAATTGATCGCGCTATACCGCGACACCTTCGCCAACCCTTACGTTGCGGCCGGGCGAAGGCTGGTGGACGACGTCATCGAACCGTCCGAGACCAGGCGTTATCTGGCCCTGGCGCTGGACAGCCTGCATTCCAAGCAGGAACAGCGTCCGCCCAAGAAACATGGCCTGATCCCGCTCTGATCGAAAGCAGGGGATAACCAATGGCATCGGTATCGGTAGAAGAGGTCATGGCGGCGGTCGAGAAATTGCGCCGCGACATGCAAGGTGAGATCGCTACGCTGAAGGCGGCCCTGGCGGCGGTCAAGGGTGCCCGGCCGGCGGCGGCGGCATCGGCGCCGGTTGCGGCGGCATCGGCGATCGAGGTCAGCCCGGAAGTCGTCGCCATTCTGGCGGCGTCGATCACCGCCTTCCTTGGCAAGAAGGTGCGCATCCGTTCAGCCAAGATGCTGCAGACGCCCTACGAGATCGTCAATCCTTGGGCGCAGCGGGGGCGTGTGTTCATTCATGCCTCCCGCAACCTGCCGCGCCGTCGCTAAGAGAGGAGGCTCCGCCTTGAAACTGCAAATTGGCATCGACGGCAAGACCTACGAAGTAGAGGTTGAAGTCATCGAGGAAGACACCCAGACCCGCCCGGGCGGCTATATGGCCCCCTATGTCGAGACCGCCACCACCGTGCGCTCGCAGCCGGTGGCGTCGGCCCCGGCGCCCGCCGCCGCCGAGGGGCCGGTGGATGAGGCCAAGGTGTGCCGCAGCCCGGTGGCCGGCATGGTGATCAAGATCAATGTCGAGGTCGGCCAGGAACTGGAAGACGACGAACTGATCATGGTCCTCG
>DUZF01000171.1 GCA_013349665.1 Rhodospirillaceae bacterium
ATGGCCGATGCCCTGGACGCGCAAGGTCCCGTCATCAGTCGCCCGCGCGATAAAGCAGGCCACCTTGGTGGTTCCCACATCCAGCGCGGCGACGGTGCCATGGCGGAGCTTCATCTTGGACATCTAGGCATCCTTGCCCGGCTGTGGCTTTTTGCGCGGCGGGCCGGCGGGCAGCAGCGTTTGCGCGGCCCCCGAGGTGCGCAGCACCAGGCGATCCGGCAGGCGCATATCCACCAGGGTGATCTGCCGTTCCAGCAGGCTTTGTTCCTTTTCGAGCCTGGCCAATTCATGCCAGGAGGCCAGCGGGTCCTCTTCAGGAAGCTGGACTTCAATGCCCCCGCCAGGGCTTTCCAGCGTGACGTTCCAGCGGCGGCCACCGACCCATTGCGCCGCCTTGACCCGGGACTGCAAGCCAGGCTCGGCGCCCAGGACATCGATCAGCTGGGCGGCATGGTCCGGGGCGCCTTCGCCGACCGTCAGCGGCAGGCCGGCATAGGCCTCGATCTCGTCGCCGACCACCTGGCCGTCCCGATCGATCAGGAAATAACGCCCCTGATTTTGCCACAGCGCCACCGGGGCCCGTTCCGTGATCAGGACATGGATTTCATTGGGCAGCCGGCGTTCAATGGTCGCGGTCTTGACCCAGGAGATTTCTTCGATCTGCCGCCGGGCCGCCGCCAGATCGATCCCGAACATCGGGTCGCCGCGATGGATGCCAAGAGCCGCCAGCATGGCGTCCCGGGGGGTCCGGTTGCGCCCTTCGACAAAGATCTCTTCGACCGAAAAACCGGCGCGTCCCGACAAAGTGATGGTGTCCTGGCGCAGTTGATCCTGCAAATGTTGACCGGCGGCGGAACGGGTCAGCCAAAACCCGCTGCCGGTCAGACCAAGAATGGCCAGAACCGCAATGGCGGTTCGCGCATTTCTGCGCAAAAGCGCAAGGCCAAAGCGTCGCCGGGCGATCACCGGCTTCTTGGCGGCGGACTTGGTCGTCCGCGCCGAACCGGGACGATCCTCGACCGCGATGGTGATGGGCCCTAAGCGTCGCATGATGCGTTCTCCACCATCCAGCTGACCAAATCGGGGAAACTGATCCCGGCATGGGCCGCCAGTTCCGGAACCAGCGAGGTCTGCGTCATACCGGGCTGTGTATTGACCTCGAGCATGGCAAAGCGGGCCGGAACGCCGGGCCGGGTGTCGTCATAGCGCAGATCGGCCCGGCTGACGCCG
>DUZF01000127.1 GCA_013349665.1 Rhodospirillaceae bacterium
CGCCGGTGGCGGTGCTCAATCTCGGCGGGGTCGCCAATGTCACCTGGATCGGTGCCGATGGCGACCTGCTGGCTTTCGACACCGGTCCCGGCAACGCCCTGATCGATGACTGGCTGCTGGCCCATAGCGGCCGTCCCTATGACGAGGACGGCGCCCTGGCGGCCTCCGGGTCAGCCGATGCGGCGGCGGTGGCCGGTTTCGCCGGGCATTCGTATTTTTCCAGGACACCGCCCAAATCGCTGGATCGCGACGACTTCCGCCGTCTGGCGGATCAATTGAGCCAGGGCCTGTCGCCGGCCGCTGGCGCCGCCACCCTGGCCGCCTTCACCATCCGCGGCGTGGTTCTTGCCCAGGCGCATTTTCCCCAGCCGCCGCGGTTGTGGCTGGTCTGCGGCGGCGGCCGGCATAACCGGCATCTGATGGCGGGATTGCGCCAGGCCCTGGCGGCGCCGGTCGAGGCGGTGGAGACCCAAGGCTGGGACGGCGACGCCCTGGAGGCTCAGGCCTTCGCCTTTCTGGCGGTGCGCAGCCTCAAGGGCTTGCCGCTGACCCTGCCTGCCACCACCGGGGCGCCGCGGCCGCTCTCCGGCGGCCGGCTGCACCGGCCGCAAAGCTAGGAGCCGGCCCGATGCCGTTGCGGGTGATCCTGGTCGATGACGAGCCGGAGCGCTCGGCCCTTCTGGCCAAGGCCGGACCTGCCGGCCTGGCTCGATTATGCGTTCAGCCGGGCCATCGCCGTCGATCCGGCCGGTCGCTACGACGATGTGCTGGAATTCGCCGGCGATCTTGAAACCGGTCCCGCCGCAGTGCCCCCTTTGGCTGGCCGGTCGCTCTACGAGCGCCATCCCCTGCGGTGCTGGCAGTTGGTCAGCGCCTGTCTCGCCGTTGCCCTGCTGCTGTCGCTGGTCCTTCGGGTGAAAGGGTCGCGGGTTAAGCCGGGTTAAGCCAAGGCGGCGGCCAGCGGCAGCTCGATGTTCTGGCGATCGATATAGCTGTCGATGGTCGTATGCAGGTCTTCGTGCCGGTTGTCGAAACTGTGATTGGCGCCGGTGATCACCTGATAAGCGACCTTGATGGTGCGTTGGGTCGACAGTTTATGGGCCAACTTGGCCACCACCGCCTCGGGGACGATCTCGTCATCGCCGCCATGGACGATCAAACCGGGCGACGGTAACGGCGCCAGGAAGGAGAAATCGCTGGTGCTGGCGGGCGGCGCCACCGAAACG
>DUZF01000335.1 GCA_013349665.1 Rhodospirillaceae bacterium
TTCTACCTGGGAAGAACCAAGCGCGGCATATTCCAATTATTAGCAATCCTGTGCTTCGGCATCGGCGTGTTTTGGGTTTTTTACGATGTGTTCGCTTTGGCTGGCATGGTTAGGGCGAACAATCAGTTGCTTCGTGACCGCCTGACCCTTGAAGTCGAGGCAGCCTGATCGCGGCATTCATTTGATTGGCGGGCGCACAATCGGCGCCCCGGCGATTGCACGGTTCGCATGACCGGGAGTGACCGCCGCTGATCCGCAGTGGTCCTCTATTGCGCCGCCGCGCACAGGGTGCGGGGAGCAGCCTCGACGAGGTGCTCGTCGCCATGCTCCAGCCGGCTGATCGACAGCCGCAAATCCAGGAGGCATTGGTCGTAGGCGCGGCGTTCGGCGGGGTCGGCTGGCTGCTCGGCGGCCAGATCGTCATGGATTTGGATCAAGGTGGCCAGGATGCCGGCATTCAGGCTGTCGGAGATGTTGGAGGCCAAATAGCCCATGGTATGGCGATATTTACGGTCAAAATCCCGGCAATCGCTGGGGCAATCGGCGCAGCGCGACGATTGGTGCGGAATGCTGTTGAGGTGCGAGAGCAAGAGCTGGAGATGGACAAGCATCGGCGCCCTCCGGATTTGACCTTACACCCCTTATAGGCGCCGCCACCCCGGCCCAACAACCACATTAATCTTGTGGAATCCCGTCTAGGACGACCTTGAGCGCCGCTTCGAGCCGAGCCAGCGCCGCCGCCAGATCGCCACGGTCGCGAGCCTGGGTTTCCGGCGGCTCGGCTCCGTCGGGGATATGGCGGAGCATCTCCAGCGCCGCGCGGGCCACCTGGCGGTGCGGTTCGGGGCCAAGCGCCTCCAGCGCGGCGACTTCCTCGGAGGAATGGTACTGGAACACCTCTTCCAAATAGCCGATCGTGCTGTGGTCGTCCCGATGCACGAACCCATACAGCACTGCGTCGCCATCGGACATTTCGTTGAGCAGATGAATGGCGAACAGGCCAAGCCGCATATCCGACAGGTTCTTGCCCCGCTCGGTCACTTGGCGCAAATCGGCCGCCTTGGCCCTATCGGCGGTCAATTCCTGGCGAGCCTCGGCGCGGTCATCGGCGTCCTCGGCCGCCGCCGGGGTGGCGAGCAACACCAGGACGCTAAAC
>DUZF01000257.1 GCA_013349665.1 Rhodospirillaceae bacterium
CCGCCCCATAGCCCAAGCTCATCGCCCAACCGATCTCCCGCCGCAACAGCATGGCGAGGGTCACGGCCGGATTGAAATGGGCGCCCGAAATGGGGCTGAAGATGGTGATCAACACCACCAGGGCGGCGCCGGTCGCCAGGGTGTTAGCCAACAGGGCGATGGCGACGTTTCCGCCGGCCAGCCGCTCGCCCATGATACCCGAACCGATGACCACCGCCAGCAGCAGCGCCGTACCCAGCGCCTCGGCGGCAAGGCGGCGGCCGGTGTCGAATTCGGACATCCTCACACTTCTCCGACCCGCTCCGGTCCAAGCTCGATCAGCTTGCGAACCTTGGCCTCGATCATGGAATAGACCTTGCGGAACTCGGCCAGCCGTTCCTCGTGCGTCCCTTCGGCGGCGGCGGGGTCAGGAAAGCCGACATGGACCTTGGAGGGATGGCCCGGCCAGATCGGACAGACTTCGCCAGCAGCGTTGTCGCAAACTGTGATGACCAGATCCATCTTGGGCGCGTCGGGCAGGGCGAATTCGTCCCAGGATTTCGACCGTAATCCTTCGACCGAGTGCCCCTTCTCCTTGAGAACCTCGATGGACAGCGGATTGACCTTGCCGGTGGGGCGGCTGCCGGCGCTGAACGCCCTCCACTTGCCGCCGCCGAGGTCGTTGATCAGGCATTCGCCCAGCACGCTGCGGGCGCTGTTGCCGGTGCAAAGAACGAGGACGTTGATGGTCATGATGGTCATTTCCAAAAATCAGGCGTTGGGCTTGCCGATGGCGTCGAGGCGCGATTGCAGCGACAGCCGGTCAAGCGAGCGGATCGGCAGGGCGCAGAAGATGCTGATGCGGTTATTCAGCATCCCCATCACCTCGCCGGTGAAGGCGGACTTTTCGACCTCGGTGCCGTCAAAGCCCACTGGATCCGGAACGCCCCAATGGGCGGTCATCGGCTGGCCCGGCCAGACCGGGCAGACCTCGCCAGCGGCGTTGTCGCAGACGGTGAAGACGAAATCCAATTCCGGTGCGCCCGGCTGGGCGAATTCCTCCCAGGATTTCGACCGCAGGCCGTCGGTCGGATAATTGGTCCGCTTGAGTAAACTCAACACTGTCGGATCGATATGGCCCTTGGGATGGCTGCCGGCGCTGAACGCATTGAAG
>DUZF01000125.1 GCA_013349665.1 Rhodospirillaceae bacterium
ATGCGGTGGTCGAACCCGAGGTGACCTTCAAGCCGCGCCGGCAGTCGGCGGCCGAGGCCAAGCCGGCGGCGGCCAAGGTGGCGCCGGTGGTGCTCGAAAGCGAAGTGCTGGATGCCGATCTCGAACCGGATGACCTGGAGATCGGCGAGGACGAGGAGGGCGCCATCGACGCCATTGACGGCGGCGAGGACGATGAAAGCGGGCTGATCGAAGATGCCTCCGATCTCGGCGAGGACGATGACGACATGGCCGAGGTGATGGAACATCTCGACGAGGACATCGAAAACGAGCTTTAACAGGGTGCGGGAAAAGGCCATTTTTCAACGTCATCCCGGCGAAAGCCGGGATCCATCGCGCCGCAAACCCTAAATCTGGTAAATTGGGTCGTTTCTTGCCACAAAATGGACCCCGGCTTTCGCCGGGGTGACGGTGTTGGCTTGTCGTTCGGGCCGTTTTCCGCACCCTGCTAGAGGTATCCCGGGCTTGGCGCAGGTTGAGCAATGAAGCGATTATTTCCCAACAAACGCCTAAGATTTTACACGGCCTTTTTAGCCTGCCGGCGACGCGCGAGAGCACCGATGCCGACCAAGGCGCTTCCGAACAGAGGGAGCGCACCTGGAAGCGGGACAGCCGACACTGATAGGGTCTGCGAGCCATGATTATCCGGATAATAGGAGTCCCAGTAGACCAGCTTCAGGTCTCCGGAAAGGCCGCTTTACGCGGCCCCACGCTAACTATTTCTATTTGCTTGGAAAATTTGGTCGGAGCGGCGGGATTCGAACCCACGACCCCCAGTCCCCCAGACTGATGCGCTACCGGGCTGCGCTACGCTCCGACCGTACCCCTTGCGGGAGGAGGCGCACTATAGCCAGCCGACCGGACCATTGCAATCCCCGCCTCAGCCTTCGCCTTGGGATTTACGGGCCTGTTTCAGGAGGTCGCGCAGGGCCACCATCTCATCGAGCATCTGGGCCAGGTTGCTGCGCTCGTCCGGTTCTTCGGCCGGCGGCTCGGGCGGGAAATCAAGCAGATCGCGCGGCGGTGGCGGCGGGGGCTGGGGAGCCGGCGGCGGATCGCCCGCGGCGGGCATTTTCGGCTGCTCCCGCAGCAGCTTCTGTACGCC
>DUZF01000256.1 GCA_013349665.1 Rhodospirillaceae bacterium
ACTTCCGAGAAGCGGTTGCCGCCGCCGCCGACGCCGCCGCCGACGGGGGCCGGGCCGTAATCGATGACCGGCGGCAGGGTGGCGATGGCGCCGGCAGCCGTCGGCGGTGCCACCTGCTGGGCGGCCACCGTCACCGGAGCGGCTGGAACGGCGGGCGCCACCGGTGCGTTGACGGCGTTGCCGCCCTTGCCGAACTGCTCGAACATGGCAGTCAGGCGAACGCCGGTTCCCGACGACTGGCGATAGACGAAAGCGCCGAACAGGACGACCAGGGCGACCACGCCCATCATCATCAGGTAGCGCTTCAGATCCTTGCCGCACAGGGCGTTGGACTCGCCCTCGTCTTGCGCATCACCGTTGAACATGAGTGTCAACCGTTGTTGTCAGAATCGAAGGCCGTTGCCTTGCCGCCGCGCGGCGCCCGCACCGACTGCACGCCGGCGGCCAAGGCCACCAGCCCCAGGGCGATCAGGGCCACGGGGACCGCGCCCCGCAGAAACTCGGTCACCGACCACCACCAGGCCGACAGACCCCACAGACCAAGGGCCAATGCCAGCAATCCAAAAATCACACTCGGCATGAAGGTCACTCCAGCATTTATCAAAGCGATCGGTTCGCCGCAGCCTCTTCAACTGATGGCTCGTTGATCCCCCCGCCCAGGCGTCGTTCCACTCGCAGGATACGTACCGCAAACAGAGTTATAATCAGGTTACCAACACCGGTAAACACAAACGGCGCCGGTGGCCCGACATAATCGAACAGAAAACCGCCGATCTGCACAAAGAAGATGATGCCGATCCCGCCCAAGACATTGAAGACGCCCAGCACCGAGCCCAGCAACTCCTTGGGCGCATGGTCGACCGTCAGGATCTGCGGGGCGATGAAGCAGCCGGCCTGGCCGGCGGAAAACAGCAGCACCGGCACGATGATGGTGACGGAAAACGGATTGACGATCAGGCCCAGCGAGATGAAGCCCGCCGCCGACAGCGACATGCCGACGACGATCGCCTGGATGCGGCCGTAGCGTTCGATGAACAGGCGCCAGGCGGGGATCGACAGCATCACCACGCCGCCCATGAGGCCGATCAGCAACCCGGCATGGGCC
>DUZF01000222.1 GCA_013349665.1 Rhodospirillaceae bacterium
CGGCGACATCCTTGATGCCCAGGGAATCCAGGGCGATTTTGATCAGTTCGCGGAAGCGGGGACTGTCCTCGACGACCATCGCCTTTCGAACTTCCTTCGGCACCTCGGCCTCCCAAATTCCACCGCGGATAAGATGAGTTTGATCTTTCTTGCGGCCCGCGGAAAGACAGATCCTTCGGGGCTATACCAAAGACTCGATGGCTTCGGCCAACATCAGCGGGGCGTCGCTCGCCGACGGGTGCGTCGGCATGGCGGAGGTCAATTCCAGTTCGCAGAACACCGTTCCGGACGCGGCGAAGCAATGCACTTCGGTGGCGCCAAGTCCGGCGATGTCGGCAAGCAGGGTCTTTTCCCCGCCACCGCTTCGTCCCAGCTCCCGGCATAGCTCGATCACCTTCGGCGGCAGCCAGGCGGGGAGGTGGCCGGGGCGAGTTCCTGGAAGAATCAAGTCGACGTTGGCGCTTCTGGTCACCAATTCCATGGTCCCGGCGTCAAGACCGACCAGCAGGCCATGGGGCTGGATGGCGCCGGGACGATGGATCGGCTCCTGGGCGCAGGCGTCATCGCTCAGGGTCGTCGCCGCGGAGAGATCTGCGCCACCAGCCATGGTTCACCTCGGTAATCTTTGCTGAGCCTATTTCCTCCATCGGGCCGCCGATATCCTCAGTCTGGGACGTTGGCTCGGCAGGCTTGGCGGGCCTGTCCCCAGGTGGGGATATCGCCGCCGTCGACCGGCTGCTCATTTGGCGGCGAACCAGGGCACAAATCACCATATCACACGAGACTGACATCCGATTCTCGTGTCAGAGCCTGGAGACAGCGAAATGACGGATATATTGATCTGGGCACCCGAAATGTCGGTTGGAAACGCCGACATCGATTTCCAGCATAAGAAGATTCTGGACGCCGCCAACATGGTGCGCGGTCTCAGCGGCGCTGAAGACCGGGACATCATCCTTGCCGCCTTGGACGAGGTGGTCGAATACACCCTCGCTCATTTCGCATTTGAGGAGGCCGCGCTGAAAAGCTGCGGCTTTTCAGGGTTCGTCGAGCACAAGGCCCAGCATGATGGCATCCGGGAAT
>DUZF01000249.1 GCA_013349665.1 Rhodospirillaceae bacterium
CACCCGGACACAGGGAATGCGCTTTTCTTTGACCAGGTCATAAATCTTGCGTTCTTTGATGCGCAGGTAATCGGCCACCTGATGGGTGTCCATGAAAGTCGGCGGATCATTTCTCGGGTCGGACATGGAGGTTCCGGCAGCCAATCTTGAACAGGCATGATGTCGCGCACAATAACATCAAACAGCGCCCTCGACGACTTTATCGCGGGGGTGTTATTTCTGGGACATTGAACAGCGGGTAAGTTTTCATCATGACGGTCAAGATCGCCCCCTCCATCCTGTCTGCCGACTTCGCCCGGCTGGGCGACGAGGTGGCGGCGCTGGACAGTGCCGGCGCCGACTATATTCATGTCGACGTCATGGATGGCCATTTCGTTCCCAACCTGACCATCGGCCCGGCCGTCGTCAAGGCGCTGCGCCCCTGCACGCGCAAGCTTCTCGACGTCCATCTGATGATCGAGCCGGTGGATCCCTATATCCCGGCCTTCGTCGAGGCCGGCAGCGACATCGTCACCCTGCATGCGGAAGCCACCCGCCATCTCGACCGTTCCCTGCAGCTGGTCCGTTCGCTCGGCTGCAGGGCCGGGGTGTCGCTCAATCCGGCGACCCCGGAAAGCGTCCTGGCCTATGTTCTGGACAAGGTCGACCTGATCCTGGTGATGTCGGTCAATCCGGGTTTCGGCGGCCAGAGCTTCATTCCCGCCTGTCTCGACAAGATCCGCCGCCTGCGCGACATGGTGGCCGGCCGGCCCATCGAGATCGAGGTGGACGGCGGGGTCACCGCCGCCAATGCACCCGCCGTCATCGCCGCCGGCGCGGATGTCCTGGTGGCCGGCAGCGCGGTCTTTTGCAGCGCCGACTATGCGGCGAACATCCGGGCCCTCCGGGGGAAACTGTAACCAAACTTTCATCCAACTGTCACATCGGACCGGTATTGTCGGCACGCCATTCCCGATACCGTCTTTCCGCAGCCGGAGGTTCGATGACCCGACAGTCTGTTGCTATGGTGACCCTGGCCCTGCTGGCCATGACCTCGACCGCCTCAGCGCGCGACCAGATCCGCATCGTCG
>DUZF01000315.1 GCA_013349665.1 Rhodospirillaceae bacterium
GCCCTGGGTCCCCGAGCGGCCGACGGCTGTTGCAGAGCGGTTCGAGCCTGGTCATCGTCGTCAGCAAGGTGCTCGTGGCGGTGCAGGCCGACAGGTCCATCGCCATCATCGACCCCACGCGCCTCAACTACATCAACTTCTTCAACGGCTCGACCATCGTCCAGCAGCTGCTGGGCGGCGGCGCCGTCATCATCTCGAAGACGCCGTCCAGCGGCCCGGGGTCCGTCAACGGCAATTCGTCGTCGTGGTATGTCGGTAAGAAGTCCGAGTCGCCGCCGCGCGGTTTGGTGGTTGTTGTGGTGGTGCTGATGCTCTCTGTGTGTGGCAGGCGAGACCTTTTACGTCAACGTCACCATCAAGGTGCCCAACGTCACCTCCACCAACCTCACCTACCTCAAGAGCATCGTGGACAGGGCCGACCCCGAGCCCAGCGACAACAGCGTCTCGTTTGCCATTGTCACCGACAGCAGCAGCGGCGGCGGCGGCAACCGGGCGGGCGGCGGCAGCGGCGGAAGCGACGGCACCGGCGGGCCGTCGTCGGGCGGCGTGCGCGAGGCCGTCGTGGTCATGGGCGCCAACGTGCTGCTCGCGCTCAGCGTCATCGGCGCCACCGCCGCCTTCTTCTGAGCCTGCCTATTTCTTCTTCATGTTTTTAATAAACCATACCAGCATGGCAACCACCCCGTTTGCCGAGGTGGTGGAGGCGCTGCTCGCGATCCAGGCGTGCGCGCGCCCCGATGCGGCGGCGGCGGCGGAGGAGGAGGAGGGAGAGGGCAAGCGCCGCGAGAGGGTCGAGGAGCTGCTCGTAGGCCTGTTCCGAGCGCACGGACGGGACCAGGACGCGCTGTGGGGCCTCCTGCGCCTCCTGCTGCCGCAGGAGGACCGCGACAGCGTGTACGGGATGAAGACGCGCCGGCTAATGCGCGCCATGGCGGACGCGCTCCGCAAGGCCGGATGCGCCCCGGAGGCGGCCACCCTCCGCGCGTGGACGCCCAGCCCGTGCCGTAGTCGCCTGGTCCGCGGCGCCATCGTGTCGGCCCCCGAGA
>DUZF01000195.1 GCA_013349665.1 Rhodospirillaceae bacterium
CCAGGCGTCGATATCGTGGTAGCTGCCGTAACGCCCGCCTTGCCACCCCTCGCTGTTGTCGCCGCGCGGGTTCGAACTGAACAACACGCCGCCGGCCTTCAGGCTGGCCCGTAATTGCCGCAGCACCCGCGGCAGTTCCTGGGCCGGCACATGGAACAACGAGGCATTGGCGAAAATGCCGTCGAAATGCCGGTCCGGAAGGTCGAGGCTAAGGAAATCCTGCTGCCAGACCTCGCATCCGGCATAGGCGCGGGCCATGGCGGCGAATTCGGCGGCGCCGTCGAGGCCGACCACCCGATGGCCGAGTTCGAGGAATGTCTTGAGATCGCGCCCCGGTCCACAGCCGAAATCGAGGATCAGAAACGGCGGGTCGCCGGAGATCTGTCGCAGCAGCGCCGCGATGTTCTGGCTGACATCGTGATCGCGGGTCCCCTGCCAGAATCCGTCGGCCGACTGATTGTAATAGTCCAGGGTGAGATCCGAGACCTGTCGTAATTCCCGGGGGTCGAGCATGGCGCGTCCTTAAGATGGTTCGTCGTCCAGCACCAGATAGAAGGTTCCATCCTGTTCGATGACCGGGCGACCGCACAGATCAACCCCCGTGAGCGGCAGTTGCGCGCCGTGGCTCGGACATTCGAGAACGCCCTCGGCATCGACACGCCCCAGCAGGATTTCAATGTCGCGATGCGGACAGCGGTTGCGGACGCCGATCAGCGCGCCCTGGAAGGACAGGATCAGCAGGTCGCGGGCGATCACCCCGGGCAGCACCGCCCGGCCGGTCCAGCGGCGTTCGCCGTGAACCTGGTGTTCCGTCAGGTGCAGGATCGGAGCCAGTCGCATGGCCGTTACTATGCCGGTTTACGCGGCTCCAGTCACCAGGTCCGCGGCAGACCCCGCTGGTTGGCGGAAGCGGGGAGGCTGACCTCGGACGAACTGCTCGAAGTCTTCGAGCGGCAGCGGCCGGCTGAAGAAATATCCCTGACAGACATGGCAGCCAAGCCGCGACAGAAAGTTCATTTGGCGTTCCGTTTCGACGCCTTCGGCG
>DUZF01000123.1 GCA_013349665.1 Rhodospirillaceae bacterium
GCCGCCGGCTTCACCCGCACCGCCCTGGTGCTGGTGGGGCGGGTGCTGGGTCAAAGCGAATTCAGCGACAGCCGGCTTTATGCCCCGGATCACAGCCATCTGCTGCGTCCCAAGGCCGACGGATAAGCAGGACCGGGATGCCCAACTGGCGGGCGGCGGTGATTTTAGCCGCAGTCGCCGGGCCGCCGCTTTGTTTGCTGACCAGCAGATCGATGGCGAAATGACGCAAGAGGCGTTTTTCGTCCGCCAATTGAAAAGGCCCGCCATCCACCAGCACCGCCTGACGGGGAAAAAGCGGACGATCCACAGCCGGCGACTCCATCAGGCGGATCAGATAAAAGGGGCCGCCAAATTTCGTAAAAGCGACCAAGGACCCCGCCCCCACCGTCAGGAAAATGCGACGCCCCAGTTTTGGTGCCATCCGCGCCGCCATCGCCATGTCGGTAGCCCAGAACCAGCGATCACCCGGGCGTTTGGGCCAGACGGGACGCTCAAGGCGTTCGAGCGGCAGACCAAGCTGACGGCAGACCGCCCGGGCATGGGCGGAAATCGTCGCGGCGAAGGGATGGGTGGCATCAATCACCCGGCTGATTTTCTCGGTCACCAGGAAGTCTGCCAGCCCGGCGACACCGCCGAACCCGCCAATGCGCACCGCCCCCTCGAGAGCGGGCGGATGGGCCAGACGTCCGGCCAGCGAAGTGATGACCTGGAGCCCTTGGCGATGCAGCCGACCGGCCAAGGCCGCCGCTTCGCCGGTGCCGCCCAGAATGAGAACTCTATCCCGCATGGCCGATGATCGTCCCTTGGCGGTCGACCACCACCACATCGACGGCACAATGGCCGGAAAGACAGGCCATAACCGCCTCGCGGGAGCGGGCAGCGACAAGTTCGGCAAGGCGCCAGGGTTCCCCGATCTTCTGGATAAGAGCCGCTGACCCGGCTTCCTTGGCGGCCAAAACCGTCTTGGCCGGCGCACCGGCTTCGGCCAAT
>DUZF01000188.1 GCA_013349665.1 Rhodospirillaceae bacterium
AATGCGCCCATCCGGGTTGTCATGCTCGCCCGGCATATGGGTGACCAGGAATTGGTGGCCGCCTTCCATCCAGTCGCCCAGCATGCGCCGGGTCAGCCGGCGGCGCCAGTCAAGCTGGATCTTGCGCTTGACGGTCAGGTGGCTGCCGGTGATGGCCATGCCGGCCACCAGTATCGCCGCCAGCACCCCGATCTGAACCAGGAAAGCCTTGGTGTCGTGGTCTTCCAGGGCGTCGAACAGGTTGGCGCTCCAGGTGTTGATGCGGACCTGAAGCACGATCTGGCAGATGGTTAATCCCACCAAAAGGGCCAGCCTGCCCGCCGCCATCCATTGGCCCTCGACGGGCCAGTAGGTGGCCACCATTCGGACGAATTGGCGCAAAAAATGGGGGCGAGGCGGGGAATTCGGCATGACGACCGCAGGGTTGGCCATGGGGGCAGGATAGCTCAACCCGACGACCTCACCAAGAATTGGATGGTCACCTCCAGGTGGAATCCCGGCAACGTGATCGACAATGCGCTCCCGGCGATGCACTCTGCCGATCTTAACCGAGTGGAGCGCATGCCTTGGACGAAGCGATCGATCACCGCCTTGTCGCCTTGGAAAGCCGATTGGCCCACCATGAGCGGTTGGCCGAGGAGGTCTCGGACGTTCTGGCGGTCCAGGCCAAGGCCATTGATGTCCTGACCGCCGAGGTTCGGCGCCTGCGCCTGCGCCTTGGCGAAATGGAAGGGGGCTGGGCGCCGTCGCCGGCCGACGACAGGCCGCCTCCCCATTATTGACCCCTGAGGGGCGGGATAAGGGATCCATTTCAAGCAAGGAGCGGCCATGGCGCAGGACGGTGGGGATGACGATGGCGAAGAGGCGGCGCTTCCCGCCGGCAGCAAGAACTACATTCGTCCCCAGGGCTTTCAGCGGCTCCAAGCCGAATTGCGCGAGCTGATGCGCGTCGAGCGCCCACGGGTGGTCGAGGTGGTGTCGTGGGCGG
>DUZF01000182.1 GCA_013349665.1 Rhodospirillaceae bacterium
AGACCATCGGCGAAAAGCTGCGCCTGAAAACCCGGCGGCACATGCACAGTGGCGGTGGGCGGCCGCGCCACCACCTGCGGCGGATTGGCGACGCTGGGAGTGGCATAGGGCGCCGGCAGATCGCCCAGACGGACGCTGACCTCGTCACCGGGATGGGGCGAATCGCGGCCCAGCGCCGGCGGCGACGCCGCCAGCACAATCGCCATGATGACCCCGAGATGCCTCATGCGTTGGTATCGACCCCGCCGTCCCCCGGCTGCGCCTTCGGCCCGCCGCGCGAGACGCCGACCATGGCGGCGCGCAGCAGCCGGTCCTGAATGGTATAGCCGGCCTGCATTTCCAGCACCACCGTGCCCGTCGGCCGGCTGGGATCCTCGACCTCCATCATCGCCTGGTGCAGATGCGGGTCGAAGCGCTGGCCCATGGCCTCGATGCGCTTGATGGCATAGCGCTCGAGGGTGGCCGCCAGTCCGCGCTCGGTCAGTTCGACGCCTTCCGCCAGCTTCTGCGCCAGGGGATCGCTTTCGCGGGCTTCCGCCGGCAGGCTTTCCATGGCACGCCGCAGGTTGTCGGCGACCGCCAGCACGTCCTTGGCGAAATTGGTCACCGCGTATTTACCCCGCTCCTCGGCCTGGATTTCCAGTCGCCGACGGACGTTCTCGGTTTCGGCGACGGCGCGCAGCAACTGGTCCTTCTGCTTGGCCAGTTCCTCCTGCAGCGCCTCCACCTGCGCCTCAAGCTCGGCGGCGCGGTGGGCGGCGGCGGCGGCGGCGCCCGGCTCGGGCGGCACGGCTTCCGGCAGCGGCGGCTCCGCGGCGGCCGGTTCGGGGGTGTGTTGGGTCTCCTGGGTCATTGCCACTCCTTAAGGCTTCATCCGATGACGCGCCCGATCACCTTGGCGGTATAATCCACCAGCGGAATGATCCGGGCATAATTGATACGGGTGGGGCCGATGACCCC
>DUZF01000108.1 GCA_013349665.1 Rhodospirillaceae bacterium
AAACTATGAAAATTCGCTTCCTGAGCATCTTCGCCGCCGCCGCGCTTCTCGCCGCGTGCGATTCGGCCCCTGAAAATACCGGCGCCACTGGCAAGGGCGGTCAGGTTACCCCGCCGCAGTCGACCGCGTCGCAGATCGCGCCCGGCTCGATCGCTGACTTCAACGCCACTGCCGGCGATCGCGTGTTCTTCGAGTACAACAAGTCGAACATCGGCGCTGACGCCAAGGTTACCCTGGACAAGCAGGTCGCCTGGCTGAAGAAGTACCCGAACTACGCGATCACCGTCGAAGGCCATGCCGACGAGCGCGGCACCCGCGAGTACAACCTCGCCCTGGGTGACAAGCGTGCCGCCGCCACCAAGAAGTACCTGGTGGCTGCCGGTCTGCCGGCCGCTCGCGTCAAGACCATCTCCTATGGCAAGGAACGCCCCGCCGAGCTCGGCTCGACCGAGGCCGCCTGGGCCAAGAACCGCCGCGCTGTGACCGTCCTCCAGTAAGACTGTCGCTTTTCGAGCGGAAAAGGTATGGCGCCCGTCCATTCCGAACGGCTTAAGGCCTTCGGAAAGGGCGGGCGCCTTATTTTTGCCCCAGTAAGACTCTAATGTCAGCCGTCCTTTGAACCGACTTCTCCGTCATGCCCGCCTTCGCGAGGGTGACGGAAAAAGTAGGTCCGTTCAAAGGACGGCAGGTATAAGACTAAGTGCGGAAATAATAAGGGCGAAGCGGCTCCGCCCGACCCGAACTCGACGAGGTTGCCCTTGCGACGCATCGCCCTCATCCCCCTGCTGGCCCTGGGCTTGGCCCTGGCCCATCCGGCTTCGGCCCAGATCACCGATAATCGTGGCCTTTATGACCGCATTGATCGGCTGGAGCGCGACATTCAGACCCTTCAGACTCAGTTGGCCCGGAGCGGCGGCGCCGGCTCTACGGTGATCAC
>DUZF01000308.1 GCA_013349665.1 Rhodospirillaceae bacterium
CCTGGGCCGGCTCGAGGACCTGCTCTCGATTGATGATATGGCGGCGGGTAAGCTGTTTCACGAGCATGAAGGCATTTTTTGTGCCGCTCTCGGCATTCATGCCGATCAAATCGCGCGAAATATCGAGAATTTCGCCTTTGATGACGCCCTGGCCGCGCTTAAGGCTGCCCGGTGACTGTTTTGCCTACTCGTTGGCCAAAGCCAGCGGCTCGCCCCTGCTCTTCAAGGGCGACGACTTCACCCATACGGACCTTCAGCCGGCTATCGCTCATCCGGTCCTTTGACGCGGTTCCACCGTTCGGTCCGCGCGTCATCCTCGGCTTTGGCTTCGACCCAATGCTCGCCGTCGGCGGTCTCCTCCAGTTTCCAGAAGGGGGCGGCGGTCTTCAGCCAGTCCATCAGGAATTCGCAGGCGGCGAAGGCGGCCCCGCGGTGCCGCGCGGCGACGCCGACGAAAACGATGTTGTCGCCGGGCAGCAGGCGTCCGAAACGATGGATGATCGCCACCTCCAGAAGCGGCCAGCGGGATCGCGCCTGACCCTCGATGATCTCCAACTGGCGCTCGGTCATGCCGGGATAATGATGCAGCGTCATCGCCCGCACCCCCTCGCCGCGGACCAGCCCGAGGAAGCTGGCCACCGCGCCGCCGCCGATCTCCGCCGCCGACAGCCGGGCCAGCTCGCGGCCGGGGTCGAAATCCTCCGCCTGCACCCGCACGCTCATCCTCAGCCCCCCGTCACCGGCGGGAAAAAGGCCACCTCGTCGGCGGGTTTGAGCGGATGGTCGAGCCCGGCGAAGTCCTGGTTGACGGCGGCGCGCAGGCGCGACGGCTCGGCGAAGGCGGCGGCATGGCGCTCGGAGCGGGTTTTCAGCCAGTCGAGCAGGCCGCCGACGGTGGCCACCGAGGCCGGCGGCGACAATTCCTCGGCGG
>DUZF01000342.1 GCA_013349665.1 Rhodospirillaceae bacterium
CAAGCTGAACCAGGCGGACTTCACCGGCGCCAGCCTGCGGAAGGCCGATTTCGAGGATGCTGAGTTCCACGGGGCGAAATTCCACGGTGCCGACATCTGCGGGGTCAACCTGACGCGCTGGTTCGTGGATGAGCGGCAATTGCTCGGCGCCGTCGGCGACCTGAAGACCAAGCTACCGCGAGGCTTCACCATGCGCACCGCCGACTGCACTCTCCTTGTATCGAAGGGCAATGAAATGGTGCCACAGGCTCAAATCAAAGGCTGACGAATTGGTGATGCCTGGGCGCAGGAAGGTGTCACAGGCTGCTGCTGGGTGACCAGCAGCCGGTTGAGCCTGCACAGGATGATGGCCGGGATGTCGTGGCGCCTGGCGTTGGCGCGAACCGTCTCCTCGAAAGCGGGATGAGACCAGCGTTCCTCGCCAGTTCTGCGGCACGCCCTCGACCTGGCCGCCTCGTTCTTGCCAGAGCCGCCGAATGGTTCGTGGGTTGTGGGTGTCGACGCGAGCCATGGGTGTCGCCTGCTGGATGATGGTCTCCCAGATATCGGCATCGGGCGGCATCATCGGCAAGGGCGACGGTGAAGCTGTTGGCTCGCGGCATTATCTTTGCGGCAAATCGATTATGGGCGGCAGCGGAATATGCAAATCGATTGCGGCGACACCCCGCATCCATCGACAAGGGGCGGTTGACCAGGCACCGAAGGTGCCGCTCCGTATCCCAGCCGAGCGGAGCCGAGCGCCACGTCAGCCCAAATGGTGGCGGCCCAGCCCGCTGACGTATCCCCGCTCCGCCAGGACGGCGCTGTAGGCCACATCGCTGTACGGCAGGCCCGTGGCCGCCAGCAGCGCGTCAGCCTCCTGCTGCAAGCCGTCGCGCGGCGGCGGGAACTCGGCGGCGGGCCGGGGTTCTTCCGCCCAGCCGTGGCG
>DUZF01000237.1 GCA_013349665.1 Rhodospirillaceae bacterium
GAACAATCGAGAATCTGTGGCGTGCCATCGGCGAAATTTGCGATCTGTACGAGCCAGAGGAATGCTTGAACTATTTCAAGGCTGCCGGTTATGACCCAGTGTGATCGCGAACCGCTCTAGCCGGACCGTCCCAAGGGAAGACCAGCCACAGATCCTGCTCGATGGCGGTCACCCAGGTATCGACCAGCGAGGCGCCATCCGGCTTGGCGTAGATGGTGGCGAAATGGCCCTTCGGCAGCAGGTGGCGCAGACAGCGCAGGGTATCGCCGGAATCCACCAGGTCATCCACCACCAGCCAGCCGTCGCCGTCGCCGGCCACCGGTTTGATGACACGAGGCGGTTCGTCCCGTCGCATGCGTCCGTCATAGCTGACCACGCAGACGGTATCCACCAGACGCAGATCGAGTTCCCGGGCGACGATGGCGGCGGGTATCAGGCCGCCGCGGGCGACGGCGACGATACCGGTGAACGGTCCCAGGCGCTTGAGCTTATGGGCCAGCAGCAGGCAGTCGCGATACAGCGCGTCCCAGCCGATACTGAGGGTGGTGGCGTTGGAAAAGTCGCGTTTCATCGGCGGAAAATATCGACACCGGCACTCCGGCGTCGATATTTACCCATCGATTAGCGAACGAAGACGCGAACTTCGCCACTGCTGGCGTCGTTGGCGCTGAGCGAGGATACCCGCACGCGATCAGCCGGCAATCCCATCTGCGCCAGTGACCTTGCCACCGATTCGGCATTGCGCCGGGCCGAGGTTTCGTTCAGTGCCGCGGTTCCCGGCGAGCCGATGGCGGGGGACACGGCGACGACGTCGAAGACGGCGTTGGGCCGCCGGTCGAGGGCGCTCTTGACCGCCGTGTAGAGGGCATTTTCATAG
>DUZF01000314.1 GCA_013349665.1 Rhodospirillaceae bacterium
CACCGCCGAGGGCAAGAGTTATCTGACCATTGCCATCGGTTGCACAGGAGGACGCCACCGGTCCGTGGTGATCGCTGAAAAACTGGCGGACTGGCTCCGTCGGCGTGGTCATTCGGTCGCTTTGCGACACCGCGAGTTGGAGGAGGGGGACGTCAATTGAAGGTCGAACGATGATTGGAATGGTCCTGGTAACCCACGGACGGCTGGCCGACGAGCTGGTCGCCGCCCTGGAACATGTGGTGGGCCCGCAGCCCAGTGTCGCCACCGTCTGCATCGGCCCTGATGACGACATGGAACTGCGACGCGGCGAAATCCTGCAATCGACGGCGCGGGTCGACGATGGCGCCGGCGTCGTGCTGCTGACCGACATGTTCGGCGGCACGCCGTCGAACCTGGCCATTTCCATCATGGATCGCGCCAAGGTCGAGGTCATCGCCGGGGTCAATCTGCCGATGCTGATCAAACTGGCCAGCGTCCGCCACCACGAGAGCCTCGGCGACGCGGTGGCCAGCGCCCAGGAAGCGGGACGCAAATATATCAATGTGGCGTCGCGGCTGCTCACCCAGGACAATCAGTAAGACCCTCCATGAATGATTTCCTCACCGCCAGGGTCACCATCGCCAACCGCCGCGGCCTGCACGCGCGGGCCGCCGCCAAATTCGTCAAGCTGGCGGGCCAGTTCAGCGCCGAAATCCAGGTCAACAACCGCGGCACCGAGGTATCGGGGCTGTCCATCATGGGGCTGATGATGCTGGCCGCGGGGCCGGGCACGACCATCGAAATCCGCTGTCGCGGCGAGGATGGGGCGGCCGCCCTGGCCGCCCTGGCCGCCCTGGTCGACGGCAAGTTCGACG
>DUZF01000328.1 GCA_013349665.1 Rhodospirillaceae bacterium
AAGCCGGGGTCGCCGGGCTGGAAATCCGCCCGACCGGCGCCTATACCCTGGCCATGAGCAACACGGCGCGCACCCTGCCTGGCCCTGACGGCGACGAAGCTGCGGAGCCGGCCGTTTTGGCCGCCGCAATCGCCGCATCAGACGCCGACCCCCGCGTGATTCCCCATGGCGAAATGCGGGCGTGGTTGCTGGAGATCGCGGCCGGACATTTCGACGCGCCGCCGCCGGTGGCCCGCGATCCGTGACGGTCTTCTGGCGAGAGTGTCAGTGCCCCAGCAACCGATCAACCCGCCCAACCGCATCCCGCGCGGCGCCGATTAGGCCCATCTTGGTGATGATGGCGGCGGTGGGGGTGGTGGTGGTCTCGCCGGCCCGGTCGAGGAGGTCGAAGGCGTGGGCCAGTTCCTTGCAGGCTTGGGCCAGAATGTTCCAGTCGGTCATGGCACCCTCCCCTGGGTTGCGAGAACGTCATGGAACTATCTTATACGCCGAAAAAAGCGATATCGCAATTTAAAAAGCGATATCGCTTTTATTCGTTCAAGCTGCCCGCTTTTCGGTGATCGCCCGAACGCTGGCCTTGTCGCATTTGAAGACGTGATCGACCAGCCATTCGCGCAGGAAGGTCATCATTTCCATCGACAGCGAGGCCCGCCCGGCGCGGAAATCGGCGATGAACTGTCCGACCTTGCCGGCCAGATCGGCGTGGAGCTTGCGGTGGGCCTCCAGGCTGGGCAGCCCGCCTCGCTCCCAGATGCGCTCCTCGCGGGCAAAATGCTCGATGGTGTAGCGGGCCAGGGTGTCGAGAATGGTCCCCAGCGCATCCCGCCCCCGGCCTTGCATCATCGCC
>DUZF01000350.1 GCA_013349665.1 Rhodospirillaceae bacterium
CCCAGCTTGACCCCCAGATCGACCAGCAGGCGGCCGCGTTCGATCTGGCCCTCGGGACCCGTGGTCACCACATCGTAGCAATGGCTGTTGCCGCCAATTCCATCGGCATTATTGCCCATCCGCGATTGCCAATAAATTCCCGCTTCGCGGTCGTCAAAGGCGACCATCGATACCTCCGCTCAAGCGCTGTTTTGTTGTTCAGGCGTCGGATTCGTAGGGACTGCTGTCGTTCGGTCCTTCCGCCGCGGCAATCCAGGCAAAGCTGACCGCCGCCACGGCACGGCGATCCGGCTGGGTGGTGCCGGTGAAGCCTGGCAAACTCAGCACCAGACGCACCAGATCGGCTTCGGAAATCGTCACGTAATTGGCTGTGGGAAAGGTTTCGGCCAATGCCAGTCCGACCGCCTCATAGTCATCCCAGTCCATCCCTCACTCCTCACCCACGGCAAGATCGGTGATACGCCATTTGGCCAAGCACCGGAAACAGTTTTTTTCTTTTTCGGCACATTCTGTCCACAAGTCATATGCGGCCATAGCCCCCTCCGCCGGGGGTTTCGATCACCACCGCGTCGCCGGCGGCCACCTCGACGCGGGCGGTGCCGGGAAGCTCGAGGACGGACCCGTCGGCGCGTTCGACCCTGTTGGCGCCGGCCAGGCCGTCGCCGCCGCCGGCCAGGCCGAAGGGCCTGATGCGGCGGCGGTTGGAGAGAATGGCGACGGTCATCGCGCGGCGGAACCGCAAGCGGCGGATCACCCCGTCGCCGCCCGACCGGCGTCCCCGCCCGCCCGAGCCGCGGCGGATGGCAAAGCGCTCGACGAGAACCGGAAACCGCATTTC
>DUZF01000304.1 GCA_013349665.1 Rhodospirillaceae bacterium
TCGGTCAACGGATAGTTGAGCCGGCGCAGCACATCCTCCTCGCGGGTGAAATGGGCCTCCATGCTCAGCTGGACCTGGGCCAGTGCGGTCAGAAGATCGACCGCTTCCGCCTGCTGTTCGATCTGCCGCCATAATTCATTCAGATCGGCGAAAAGACCCTGGTGATCACCGTCGAGAACCTCGTTGCCGACCGAATAAAGGCTTTCCCACTGCAGCAAAGGCATGACGATGGCCCATCAACTGATGCGTTTACGGCTAGGATCCGACGAACGGCAGGCGAACCGCCTGTCGGATGTCACCCCTCCGGCCCATTGGCCGGAATGCATCGGGCGATTGTCGCGTCGCGGACGCCCCGATGGTATCCCCAAATGAGGACCGGCCTCAGCCCTTGGGCTTTTCCGCCTTGGGCGAACCGTCGAGGTTGAACCGCTTGATCTGCGCCGCGTTCATCATTCGGTCGACGATCTTCTGCATGGCCATCTGGATCAGTTCCATCCTGATCTTGCCCCGCTCGGCCTCATAGGTCGGAGGCGGCGCCAGGCGACGGTCCTCGACCTTGATGATGTGCCAGCCCATTTTGCTGTGCACCGGGGTTTGCGTGTATTCGCCGGGCTTCAGGGCAAAGGCCGCGGCGGAAAACTCCGGCACGGTGCGGTCCCTGGCGATGAAGCCGATGTCGCCGCCGGCGGTCTTGCCCGAGGGGTCGATGCTTTTGGCCTTGGCCTCGTCCTCGAAGGCTGTTCCCGCCTGCAAATCGGCGATCACCGCTTTGGCATCCGCTTCCGAGGCGACCAGGATATGGCGGATTTTCACCTCTTCCTTGGGCGGCGTC
>DUZF01000165.1 GCA_013349665.1 Rhodospirillaceae bacterium
AAACGCGATATCGAGGCCCCGATCATCGCCGATATCCGGGCGGGCCGCCCGACCTCGCTGGTGGGAATGAAAATTTCCTTCCGGGTGCTGTCCTTGCGCCAGGCGCAGGAGGGCCAATGAAACGCTTTTTCGCCCTGGCGCTGATCGCCCTGCTGGGCATTCCGCCTGTCGCCGGTCGCGCCGAGGAGGCGCCGGTGACGCGCAAACCCTCGCTGATTTTCACCGAGCAGGAGGTGATCGCCATTGAAAAGGCGGTGAATGCCTTTGACAAGGCGCAGGGTGTCGTCGGTATCCCGGACAACGAAGCCTCCGGCAGCGGCGGGACGGAAGAACTGCCGGCGGTGACCCAACCCAATGTCAGCGTGTCGGGGGTGATGGATTTCGGAAACGGCGATTGGACGGTCTGGGCCAACGGCTACCGCATCCGCCCCGGACATCAGGCCCCCGGTTTCACCGTGGTTGCCGTCAAGGACGATGTGGTCGATATCGTCGTCCCCGGCGACCAGGAAGCCCGGATCCGTCTGAAGTCCAACCAGACCTGGCGGGCCCGCCACCGCGATGTGGTGGAAGGTCCGGGTCATTGAGTGAAGCGCCGCCGCTGTCCATCGACGGACTGAGCGCCGGCTATGGCCGCAAGCCGGTGATTTCCGATGTCGCCTTCACCGTCGAGGCGGGAGAGATCTTCGGTCTGATCGGTCTCAACGGGGTCGGCAAGACGACCTTGATCAAGGCGATCCTGGGCCTGGCCCGGGCCGACGGAACCATCAGCCTGTTCGGCCGGCCGGCGGGGCCGCCCGAGGGGCGGC
>DUZF01000343.1 GCA_013349665.1 Rhodospirillaceae bacterium
TCGCCGGGGTCGATCTGCGGTCCAAGGACGTGCAGCGACTGCTGGGCAACATCTTCGACACCATCGACGTGGACCGCATGTCCGAGGCTCTTGCGGAGTACGCCGCATGACCGCCCCGAACGCAGCCGCCCAGATGGTCGAGACCTATCCCGACATGCGCCAGGGCGTCACCGGCGTCCTGATCGTCGGGTTTCGGAACACCCGCTTCAGCTTCGACTTCCGAGACGCTGAGAGCCAGCTCCCCCACCACGTCGGGGGACTGGTGACCTTCACATCCGCCCGCGCCGCCCTCGACTGCGTCCACGCGGCCGATGACCTCTGGCGCGCTTGGCTGAAGCGCCGGCAGCGGCGCGGAGGGGTTGCGGCATGAATGGCTCGCCCTTCGACGACATCACCCCGGCCGACGCCGTCGGCCTCGTCGCGACCTGCGTCTGCATGGTCGCCATCTTCTTCACCCTCTGGATTATCACCCCATGAACGCCGCCGTTGAAACCAAGCGCCCGAAGGGCTGGATAGACCCCATCCGCGAAGCCGAGGCCGTCAAGGCGCTCCGCGAAAGCCTCGCCTCCATCGAACTGGACGAGGGCGAGGTGGCAGACCTGATCGAAGGCGAGACCTCGCTCTTCGAGGCCATCGACAAGCTGCTGGCCCGCATGGTGGACGCGCACCTGATGCTCGACGGCATCAAGGCGGCGACGGAGCGCCTGCAGGCCAGGCGGGAGCGGTTCGAGCGGGCGGTGGAGAC
>DUZF01000128.1 GCA_013349665.1 Rhodospirillaceae bacterium
GTAATGATCAGTGTCCATGGAATGACCGCCGCAGCACCGTCTGGGCGCATCGCAGCCATGTCTGCGCAACCATCCTGTGGGATGGAGGACAGCAGTCCTAGGGTATATCCCTCCATATTTCCAGGGAGTCGAACAAGCCGCTGCTGCATCAGGCGCGGGCCCGAAGGGCCAGGCCCTGGGCCTTCGAGTCATGCCGGCCCGAAACCATAAGTGGAGCTGATCATAGTACTATGAAATGAAGACCGCAGAGGCACCGGCGGTGATAGCCACTGATCATCATCATGATCATGCTCACTTCACTCGAACAAGACAAGTCCGACAGTGCTGGCTGCGATTTTGATCGCCCGGTCCCAGATACGGTGCTCGGCCTTGGCCGGGGCCGGCCTGGAGCCGAGCGCCGGAGCCATGACGAGCCGCCGACCAAACTCAAGTCAAGGCCGGGCCGCCAGCTGTCAGTCGGCCACCAGTAGGGCAGCGGTCCGGCTCACGACCGCTGCGCCCGTCGGCCTGCCACTCGAACCCTGCTCAAAGGCAGCGATGCCGGCCTCGCAGCTGGTCTGTCTATCGATCGGCTCCCGCGTGTCGCCCGCCGCATCGAGGCCCGCCCAGCGCACCGGCACGTAGGGCCGGTCGCACCGCCCGCCGCCGGCGGCGGACCCACGTCCGAGTCGCGCCTAGGCTGTCGGGGCGAGTGGAGGTAGGGGCGCAGGCGCT
>DUZF01000226.1 GCA_013349665.1 Rhodospirillaceae bacterium
CCAGAACGGCGTTGAGACAAAGGCTGAGGAACATACCGATGGCGAAGGCCCTTGCCGTCCACAGATAGCGGCGCCCTTCCAGGGCCGGAACATCCCGCTCGGCGGGATAGGCTCCCAACCGGTCGCCGCCTCCCGAGGCAAGGCCAACCTTGGAAAAGACCGGGGGAAACCACCTCATGCGCCGAGGCTCGGCGATTGCTTTATTTCGAAACAGCCGCAGGGACTTCGCTTCAGTTCGTCGCGGCCGGTACCGACGCCGACCGGTTCCGGCGCCTGCGAACTGCCGCATGCGGCCAATAATGCGAGAACCAACGTCGCGAAGAGCCATTTCATGGTTGGGCATTTCCCTGCTGGAGAGAGGATGGAGCCGACCCCGACCGGCCTGGCCGGAATTGCTCGCTGGCGCGGATTTCCAGCAGCGCGGCGAGCATGGCGTGCAGGCCAATCAATTGATCAAGACTGCTGAGCGCGGCCGCGCTGTCGGCCGTCAGGTCACCCCGCAAATCGGCGGAGGCTGCCGCGGATGATGCCAGGACCTGGCCGTTCAACGGCGCCGCGGCGAGGTTTTGCCGGATATGCAGGGCCAGCGCATAGCCGTTTTCCGCCGCCGCCTTGCGCAAGCCGGTTACCGGCAGTGCGCCGG
>DUZF01000348.1 GCA_013349665.1 Rhodospirillaceae bacterium
TCGCCCAATGGATCACCAGCCTGTTGCGCGGCGAGGACCTGACCGTCCGTTACGACGAAAATGAATTCTGCGTGGTGCTTCCCGACACTCCCAAAGACGAGGCCGAAATCGTCATGAACCGCATTGCCGGCGTGCTGGCCTACACCGATTTCGCCGTCAAGGAGGTTTATCAACCGGTCAAGGTCTGGGTCCGCGCCGCCGCCGCCGACCTGCAGCCCGGCGATACCGCGGCCAGTCTGATCGAACGCGCGCGCCGGGATATCGATTAGCCGCCGTCATCGGGCGGCAATTCGCTGCCGACGGCCTTGCCTTTGGCGGCCCGATCACCAAATACCGAATGAGTCCATCGGGTGGTCGGGGGGCCAATGAGTTCGGGGCGCATTGATGCTTGGCCGGGAGGCCTACTTCGTATGGAAGAGGAACATGACCGGCTGGCGGAAATGATTGCCGCCGCCTCTTTTGCCTTTCTGCATATCCGCAAACCGGTTCCCCGCCTCGGTGCCCTGCGGCTGTTGCGGCAACGTTTCGCCCTGCATTGTCAATTCGAAGAAGACCTGGCCGAAACCTCGGCCGACGATCTGGTCGACCTGCTGAAGGACGACCACAGGGATCTCCTGGCCA